>JACPSX010000287.1 GCA_016193065.1 Candidatus Tectimicrobiota bacterium
CCCGTCCTGGACCGTGTCCAGCAACGCGGTGAACGTCTTCGGCATCGGACGCAAGGGGAAGATGGTGGGCGCCCTGCTCTCGGATCATCGGGGCGGTGGAGCCGGGGGCCGCTCCTTCGGCGACGGATTCGACAGCGCGGGCCATCCTTTGTCCTACCTGGGGTTCATGGCGAACGTGGAGGATCAGGAGTGGAAGCTTCCGATCCTGTACATCTTCCGGCAGCGGCTGAAGGACTCCGGAGGGCCGGGGAAATTCCGCGGCGGGGTGACCTCCATTTCCGCTCTGACCCCCTACGGCACCGAGCGCACCATCTTCAAGTGCATGAACACAGCGGGCACGAACCAGTCCAACGCGGCGGGGATCGAGGGGGGGTACCCGGGGTCGGGCTCCCAGGTCTCCCTGGTGCGCGGCTCGACGGTCTGGGAGATCCTGAAGGGGGGAGAGAGCCCCATGACCCACGAAGCCCTGGGGGGAGAGATGCAGCATCTCCCGTCCAAGGCCGACGGCGTTTTGGAGAACGGAGACCTCCTGGTGTTTTACCCGCCTGGGGGTGGAGGGTATGGAGATCCGCTGGACCGGGATCCCGACAGGGTTCGGGTGGATGTTCTCAACGGCACGGTGTCCGTGGAGGCGGCCCGCAAGTACTACGGGGTGTGGCTGCGTGGGGACCTCAGCGTGGACGAGGGAGGCACCCGTCGAGAGCGGGAGCAGCGGATCGCGGAGCGGCTGGGCACCCGGCAGCCGGGTACCCGGTCCCGGCTGGGTTCGGGCAACGGCTCGGGGGAGCGGCAGATCCAGGGGGAGAGGATCGGAGAATACCTGGTCCGGGTCCGCAAGAACGGGGACGAGAGCCTGCACTGCGCCAAGTGCGGGGAGCACCTAGGCAAAAACGAAGCGGAGTGGGACGGGAAAGTCCTGGTGCGGGAAGTTCCCCTGGGCACGGCAGGCCCGTGGATCTCGCTCAGGTACGGCGGGCAGAGCCCCAACTTTTCTCTGCGGGAAACTCTGTGCCCGGGCTGCGGCACGCTGCTCGACGTTCGCGAAGTCCTGGTGAATCCTCCCGACTAGCCAGGTGATGAAAGGGCTTCCGTTCCCCCTTCGACAAGCTCAGGGCGAACGGAGGAGGCCCTATTCTTATTCCGTTCGTGGTGAGCCTGTCGAACCATGAACGGATTTCTGACCCAGTCTTCCCCGGGGGGAGAAGGGATCTTATTGCGTTGCGATAATCAAGCGGAAATCGGGTTGAGAAGACCGTCAGGAAACTTCTTCAGGATCCCCAACTGCACCGCCTTCTTCAGGTAAAACTCCATTTCTTGCTCCCCTTTCGGTCCCCACTTCCACACGAAGGTTCTGGGAAGGCGCTCGGCGGCAATCTCCACCTCCTTCTCCGTGTTGAGGCCCAGGGCCTTCCTCAGCCAATCTTTCTGGAGATTCCCTTTGATGTCTTTGGTGAACAATTCCCAGGCTTCGTCCCGGGCTTTGAGGAAGGAAATGATCGCAGGGCGGGCATTCTTGATCATGTCTTCCCGGGCGCCGATGCCCCCCACCTGCATCAGGGTATTGCCCGTGATCTCCTGCCAGTCCTTGAGAAAGGGATTCCCGACCACCTTGTATTTTCCCGTGGCCAGCAGCTTCGACAGGCTCACCTCAATGGCCAGGCCGGCATCCAGCTCTCCCTTTTCCACCAGCGCCGCCGACAGAGGAGCCGTAACCTTACGCAACCGAAATTTCGTTTCCGCATCGATTCCCTTGATCTGAGCCACCATCAGCAGGCCGGCACTCGCCTCGGAAGGGAGACCGAACCAGCCCACGTTCTTGCCGATGAGGTCCTCCATGCGCTTGTACGGAGCATCCGCCCGGGCGATCAGGCAGGTCTGCTGCTGCATGTTCGGGCTGATGTACTGAACCGGCCGCCCTTCGAGTCGCCCAATGGCCCCCGAGATGGCGCCAAAGGCCCCGCTGATGTCCGTCTTTCCCAGGAAGAATTGAGTGAACTGGGCGTTGATGTTGTCAAAAAGCTTGAACTCCAGATCTCCCCCGTATTTGGCATCCAGGTGCAACTGGTTGATGATCGTCGAGTAAATCGACGTGGTGCCGGTGTTGAGGACGCCGACCACATACTTTTTCTGGGCCAGGGCTCGTGCCGGGGTAAGCAACGATCCTCCCAGGCCGAGCAAGAGAGCGCTTGCCGTTCCACCTAGGAATTCCCGACGGTTCATGCCCTCCAAGCGCTTACAAACAGTTGTTGCCATGGCGATCCTCCTTTCCTGGGGGTTAAGGAATCAGTCGCAAAAAAATTCGCTGCTCGGCCTATCGTTGGCGATGTCGGACGTATAGCACAAAACAAGGGTAATTTTCAGTATCCTTTTTTTCCTCAAAAATTGTCCTTCCCGAATCCCTCCTCCTTGGAAGCAACCCCCTGGACCCGAAAATAAAGCCCGGGGAGAAGCGTTACCGAGTCGGTTGACCAACTTGCTGTCCCTGATTGGAAAACTGCAGACGCCCCGGGAACTCGGAAGAGAGTCCAGGAGAGTTGGATGCTCGGCGGAAATCCAATTGAACTTTCTCCCCACAAGCCCGTATAATAGTCGGGTCATTGCCCCTCGCAATCAAGACGCAGGTCCCTACCACTACTGGCCGGAGAAGTTCAAAACACCGTAAGGAGGCTCGTCATGCCGGTATCATCCTCGCCATCCACCGCCAGCGTAGCGGAACTGGCTACCCCTCGCCGACCCGAATACGGGTCCGATCACATCGTCGACGTTTTCAAAGCGCTGGACATCGAGTACACGGCCTTCAACCCGGGAGCCACCTTCCGCGGGATTCACGATTCCATCGTGAATTACGGCGGCAACACGCGGCCCGAGGTGATCGAGTGCTGCCACGAGGAGATCTCGGTGGCCGTCGCCCACGGCTATGCCAAGGCTGCAGGCAAGCCGATGATCGCCATCGTCCACAACATCGTGGGGCTTCAGCACGCCTCCATGGCCATCTTCAACGCCTGGTGCGATCGGGTCCCGGTGCTCGTCCTGGGAGGGACGGGACCCATGGACACCATGAAGCGCCGGCCCTGGATCGACTGGATCCATACGGCGCTGGTGCAGGGCAACCTGGTGCGCGATTTTGTGAAGTGGGACGACCAGCCCCATACCCTCAGCAACGTGGCCGAATCCTTCTTGAGAGGCTACCGGATCGCCCTGACCGAGCCCCAGGGCCCCATCTATATCTGCTATGATGCCGAGATCCAGGAAGGCCGGGTGACCGAAGAGATCTCCATTCCCGACGTGAGCCGCTACGGCCTGCCGGCACCCTTTCAGGCGGAACGGGGGGCACTGGAAAAAGCCGCCGACCTTCTTACCCGGGCCAAGTTCCCGGTGATTATCGCCGACTTCGTGGGCCGGAACCCGGGGGCGGTCCGCCACCTGGTGGAGCTGGCGGAAACCCTTAACGTTCCCGTCCTCGACACGGACAAGAGGAACCGGTTTAACTTCCCGAACACGCACCCCCTGGATCTTTCGGGAGCCGATAATGAGATTATCAAGAAAGCCGATGTGATTTTGGGTTTGGATGTCCAGGATCTCTTCGGGGCCCTGAGCACGACGGACCGGGTGGCCCGGGTAGCCAGGATGGGAATCGGCAAGGAAACCCAGGTGATTCACATTCACTTGAACGACCTCATCGTCCGAAGCTGGTCCACCGATTACCAGCGGCTTCCCGCCGTGGACCTCCCGATCCTGGCCGACACTTCCGTGGCCCTGCCGGAGCTCGTGACCCTGTGCAAGGAGAGATTGAAAGGCGAAAACCCGAAGACCTCGGGGCGCCAACAGCGCCGGGAGGAATGCACGGAAATTCACCACCGCCTGAGGCAGACCTGGGCGGAAGCCGCCTCAACTCCGGTGCGCAACGGCCGCCTGACGGTTCCCTTCGTGGCGAAAGAGGTCTATGAAGCGATCAAGTCCGAAGACTGGACCCTGGTAAACGGAGATTTTAACAGTTGGGTCCGTCGGCTCTGGACAATGGACAAGCCTTACCAGTATCTGGGCCGGGCCGGCGGCGGCGGCGTGGGCTACGGAATGGGAGCCTCCCTGGGAGCCACCCTGGCGAACAAGGGGAACGGCAGGCTCTGCGTCGATATCCAGTCCGACGGCGACCTTCTCTATTGCGCCAGCTCCTTGTGGACGGCGGCACACCACCGAATTCCCCTGCTGGCCGTCATGTTCAACAACCGCTCTTACTACAACTCTCAAGAGCACGGAATCAACATGGCCAAGGCGCGCAATCGCCCCGTGGAAAAAGCGGGGATCGGCACCGAGATCACGGACCCCAACGTGGATTTCACCACGCTGGCCAAAGCGTACGGCTTGTGGGGCAAGGGGCCCATCACCCGTCCCGAGGAGGTGCGCCCCGCGATCCAGGAAGCCCTGCGCCATGTGAAGGAACAGAACGAATTCGCCCTCGTGGACATCGTCATGGAACCGCGCTGAACAGGGAGGGATGGCCGGGCCCTCAGGCGTTCGCCAGAGCCTCCTCGATGACCTGATTCTTCCAGGTGGTGGGCAAGGGGATCCCGCATTCTTCCAGACCGACGGTCGCTGCACGGGGCACCAGACCGATGATCTCCAGATCGGACACCGGCAGCCCCCGGCTCTCCGCTTCGGCGGCGATGCGGCGGATGATCTGGCTCCAGGGTGTGATCCTGTAGTCCACCAGATTGACCGAGACCTGCACCATCCGGCGGCCGCGGAGTTTCACCCCGATTGCCTTCACAGCCGGAAGCCCCCCATCCCGGGCGCGCACGGCCCGGGCGACGGCCCGAGCGCTCTCCAGATCCTGCGAGGCCAGGTTGACATTGAAGGCGATGAGAATGCCCCGGGCTCCCACGGCCGTAGCTCCAGACTTGGCGTGAAACCGGCAAGGGCCTTCGTCGGGCTTCCAGCGCGGGTCTGCAAGCTTCCCCTGCAACCCCTCGTACTCTCCGCGCCGTACCGCCTCCAGCGGGATGCGCTTCGCCGTCCGGGCCGCCTCTCCGTAGTAGAAGACCGGAATCCCGTGGCGGCCGGCAAATTGCCGCCCGAACTCATGGGCCGTCTGGACGGCTCGGGCCATGGGGAGATCCCCCAACGGGACAAAGGGGACCACATCAACGGCCCCGAGACGGGGATGGACGCCGCGATGATTCCTCATGTCAATGTGCTCCACAGCCAGGCCGCAGGAAGCCAGGGCCGCCTCCAGGACTCTCTCGGGAGTACCCGCAAAGGTGAGCACCGAGCGATGGTGGTCCGGATCGCTCGTCGCGTGGAGAAAATTAACTCCGCTCACGCCCTTGACGGCCTGGACCAGGGAATCGACCAGACTCCGGTCCTTCCCCTCGCTGATGTTCGATACACATTCGAGAAGATTCACCGCCGCGCGCTTAGCCCCCCGACAGTCAGTTCTCGCAGGGTTTGCAATGCCTCAACCGCATTCGGATCCCCTCACCCTGTCCCTCTCCGCACGCCCATAGGGCACCCGGGGTACCCGGGGGAGAGAGGAGGTGAGGGGGCTCTTCCTTGAAGTGCAGCGGGCAGGAATGTTACCATAGAAGAAACGCTGAACCAAGTTGCGCCGGCGCAGTCTTCCAAACCATAACATCCGGAGGCGAGCCATGAACAAAGACCTGAGGAGCTTTCTCTCCCAATTGGCCAAGATGGGGGATCGGGAGATTGTCCGCGTCCGCCGCGAGGTCGATCCCCGCTTCGAGCTCAACACGGTGGTGGCCAAGCTGGAACAGGAGGGGAAGTATCCGGCCGTCTATTTCGACAAGGTTAAGGGGTCCCGCATTCCCGTGGTCACCAACCTCTGCTCGACTTACGAAAAGCTGGCCCTGGCCCTGGATACGAAACTGGAACATCTCGTGGAGGAACATGCCGCGCGGGAAAGGCACCCCGTGGCGACCCGCACGGTCAGCAATGCTCCCGTGAAAGACACGATTCTCACCGGAGAGAGGGCGGATCTGGGCATCTTGCCCATCCCCACCCACAACGCCCTGGACGGCGGTCCCTACGTGTGCAGCGGAGTGGGAATCGTCAAGGATCCGGAAACCGGAAAGCAAAACGCGGGGGTTTACCGGCACATGGTCTACGGCCCTCAGACCATGGGAGTTTACATGGTGAGGGCCCATCACATCTTTTACCTGTGGCGCCGCTACAGCGAGCGCCAGGAGGAGATGGCCATCGCCATCGCCCTGGGACACCATCCGGCTCTCATGCTGGGCGCCATCTCCCGCCACCCGGGAGCCGGCGGTGAACTGGAAGTGGCCGGCGCCCTTCTCGGGGAACCTCTGGAAGTAGTTCCCGGAGAAACCGTCGATCTCCTGGTACCCGCGGCGGCTGAAATCATCATCGAGGGGAAGATCATCCCGGGAGAGATGCACGAGGAGGGACCTTTCGGCGAATGGCCGCGATATTACACTTCTTTCGGTCCGCAGCCCTACATGCGGGTCACGGCCATCACCATGCGCCGCGATCCGATCTACCAGGACCTGTGCGCCGCCCATTCGGACCACCTGGTGGTCGGCGGGCTGGCGCGGATGGGAAGCCTGCTCATGCGGGTGAGGGAAGTGGTCCCCACCGTGAAAGCCGTCAACATGCCCATGTCCGGCGGCGCCCGGGCCCACTGCTACATTTCCATGAAAAAGCAGACCGAGGGGGAGCCCAAGCAAGCCGCCTTTGCCGCCCTCACGGTGGAAAACGACATCAAGATGGTCATTGTCGTGGACGAGGACATCAACGTCTTCAACGAACCCGAAGTTCTGTGGGCCGTGGCCACCCGCTTTGAGGCGGACCGGGACTTGATCGTCATGCCAAACTGCCAGGGGATCGAGCTTATCCCCACAGCTTACGGGCACAACCGCAACGAGCACGGCAACATGAACACCAAGCTCATCCTGGATGCCACCAAGCCCTGCCCGCCGGTGCCTTTTCCCGAGCGGGCCGATGTTCCCCAGGATCTGCTGCGCTCACTGAACCTGTCGGACTACGTGGTCCCTTATTAGTTCCTCCTTCCCCTCTCCCTGGTGGGGAGAGGGCGAGGGGGAGGGGATCCCCCAAGGAATACACTATGGCCAGAATCTTCGTCACCGGAGGAACCGGTTTCGTGGGTCAGGAAATTCTCCGGGAGCTTCACCGTCAAGGTTATGGTCTCCGCTGTCTGGTGCGCCCAGGTTCGGAAGGCAAGCTTCCTCTGCGGGAAGGGGTTGAAATCATTCACGGCGATTTGCGAGAGCCCGCTTCTCTGGAGAACGCCGCCACCGGATGCGAGGCCGTCATCCACCTGGTGGGAATCATCCGGGAATATCCCCGCCAAGGGATCACCTTTAAGAACCTTCACGTGGAAGCGACCCGGCAGGCCTTGAAGATCGCCCGGACCGCAAGGGTTTCCCGCTATCTTCACATGAGCGCCCTGGGAGTTCGGGAAGGAGCTGTTTCCGCTTACCACCGCACCAAGTGGGAAGCGGAAGAGATCGTGCGAGCAAGCGGCCTCACCTTCACGATCTTCCGTCCCTCGGTGATCGTTGGCCCCGAAGGCGAATTCATGACAATGATCTCCCGCCTCGTGCGGTGTGCTCCTGTGGTGCCGGTCATCGGAGATGGTCGCTACCGTCTCCAGCCCGTAGCCCTGGAGACGGTAGCCAGAGGTTTTGTGACGGCGCTGCGCTCCCCAGCAGCCAAGGACAAGACCTTCGAGGTGGCCGGACCGGATCCGGTGACCTACAACGAGTTCCTGGACTTGGTAGGAAAATGCCTGGGGAAAAAGGTGCGCCGGCTTCACCAGCCGCTCTGGCTCATGAGGCCTCTGGTCGCCGCGCTGGAAAAAGTCCCTTTCTTTCCTCTCACCAGCAACCAGCTCACCATGCTGCTGGAAGACAACACGACGGACCCGGACCCGTTTTACCGAACCCTGGGCCTGGAGCCCATCCCCGTGGAAGACGCCATCCGCCGAGCCCTGCGTTGAAACAGACTGGGGAGCGTGTTCGACAGAATCAAAGACGGA
This sequence comes from Candidatus Tectimicrobiota bacterium, assembly GCA_016193065.1. Lineage (GTDB taxonomy): Bacteria > JACPSX01 > JACPSX01 > JACPSX01 > JACPSX01 > JACPSX01. The sequence continues at coordinate 8,033 of JACPSX010000287.1, forward strand.
CACTCGGAAATGAAAACGTCCGTCGATAAGCTGGGTCAGTTGTTTTTCAGGCGGGGGCGGCCCAGATCTTGGTTACCGCCTCGCGGCTCAAGGTCGTCTTCCGGCCGCCGATTTCCACCACCAGCGCCCCGCCGTAGTTCCGCTCCAGGACACGGAAGGAAGCCCCGGGCCGCAGACCCAGGCGGTGCAGGTACTCCATGAAGCTCTGGTCCTTCTCATGGACCCGGATGATCTTCAGGCTATCTCCCGGTGCGGCCGACTCCAGGATCTTCACTCCGCCTTTGCGGTCCTCCCGGGGAGCTTCCACGCTCAGGGGGTAGCCGTGGGGGCAGGTGCCTTCCCGGCCGAAGAGCGAAACCAGGCACCTCTCCAACTCGGGAGAAATCGCGTGCTCCAGGATCTCGGCTTCCTCATGAACCCGGTACCAGGGCATCCGGATCACGTCCGCCAGGAGTTTCTCCACCAGCCGGTGCCTCCTCACCAGGGTGACGGCAATCCGCTTCCCCTTAGCCGTCAGGAGGATCCTTCCCTGGGGGCCTACCTTGACGTAGCCCTCCTTCGCCATCCTCTTCAGAGCGGCCGTCACAGCCGGAGGAGAAACCGCCAGTTCCTCCGCCAGCCGGGCCGCGATGGGGCTTTGCCCCTCGTACTGGAGATGCCAGATGGTCTTTAGGTAATTCTCCTTGGAAACCGTCGGCATCAACCCCTCACCCCACCCTCTCCCGCCAGGGGAGAGGGGGAAAAAGGACCCCCTTGACAGGTTATTAACCATGGTTAATAATATTTGTTAACCAGGGTTAACAACACAGAGCCCGCAGGTTCACAACCCTTGAGCCTCATTATAGTGGCAGAGGGCCCAACTGCAAGGCGAGAGTGAACGGAGGGGGGAAGATGGTTTCCAGAAGAGAATTCCTGAAGTACGGCCTCGGCGGTACAGCCGCCTTGGGGGCGGCCACCCTGGCGGCGAGCGCCGGCGGGCAGACATCCGGCCACGTTCCGGCAGCCGGGGCTTCGGGGCACGCCGTCATGATCCCGAAGGTCCCCCGAACGTTCGGCGATTTCAACCCCATGGCCTTTCTCACCTCTTTTGACTACGGGCGCGTGCAGCGTCTCAGCGACGGTACCACGCTGCGCGAGTACAAAATCGTGGCGGTGGATAAGGAGATCGAGGTGGCCCCGGGGGTGAAGTTCCCCGCCTGGACCTACAACGGCACGGTTCCAGGCCCCACCCTGCGCTGTACCGAGGGGGATCTATTGCGGGTTCACTTCACCAACGCCGGCAGCCACCCCCATACGATCCACTTCCACGGCATCCACCCGGACAACATGGATGGGGTCTTCGAGATCGTCCCCACAGGGGGAACCTTCACCTACGAGTTCCACGCCGAACCCTTCGGGCTGTTCCTTTACCACTGCCACGTGATGCCGATCAAAGCCCACATTCACAAGGGGCTCTACGGAGCCTTCCTCGTCGACCCGCGCCAGCCCCGGCCCCCGGCCCGGGAGATGATCATGGTGATGAACGGGTTCGACACGGACCTGGATGGGGAAAACGAGTTTTACACCGTGAACGGCGTTGCCAACTACTATGCCGCTCATCCCATTCCGGTCAAGGTGGGGGAACTGATCCGCGTCTACCTGGTGAACCTGACGGAGTTTGACCTGATCAACTCCTTCCACCTGCACGCGAACATGTTCCGGCTCTACCGCACGGGGACGAATCTGACCCAGTACGAGTACACCGATACGGTAATGCTCTGCCAGGGGGAGCGCTGCGTCCTGGAGTTCACCTACAAGTATCCCGGGAAGTACATGTTCCACGCCCACCAGAGCGAATTCGCGGAGCTGGGCTGGATGGGCTTCTTTGAGGTAACCGGCTCGACTGGAGTCGGCTAAGGGGGGAGGCAACCATGAGCACCAAACTTCGCCTGGCTCTCACCTTTCTCCTCCCCCTGGTCGCCCTGGGGATACTGGTCGCTTTCCTGCTAACCCGCGGCCATACGCTGCTGGGAAGCCCCGTGCCCCCCGTGGAGAAGCTCACGATCACCCGGGCTCTGTTCCGGCCTCAGGTCATCGAGGTCCGTGTCCTCAACAACGGACCGATCCCGGCCTCCGTTGCCCAGGTGACGGTCAATGAAGCCCTGTGGGACTTCTCCATCACTCCCAACCCGACTATGCCCCGACTCGGTCAGGCAGTCATCTCGATCCCTTACCCCTGGGTGGCCGGCGAGCCCCACAACATCGCGATCATCACCGCCACGGGCCTGAAGTTCCAGAAGCAGGTGGAAATCGCCGCGCCGGCTCCCTCCCCTTCACCGGGCGCCTTCGGGCTCTTTGCTCTCCTGGGGGTGTACGTGGGGGTGATCCCCGTGTTTCTGGGGCTCCTCTGGTTCCCGTTCTTGAAGCGGCTGGGGGACCAGTGGCTCGATTTTTTCATGAGCCTCACGGCGGGGCTGCTCATCTTCCTGGGTCTGGATGCTCTGAAAGAGGCCTTCGAGGTCTCGGGGCGGATCCCCGACCTCTTCCAAGGGGTCGCCATCATCGCGGCGGGCACGGCGGGAAGCTTCCTGCTGCTGATTGCCATCTCCCAGAAGCTGAGCAAGAGGCTCCCCTCGGGCTCCGCCGGGTTTCTGCTGGCTTACATGATCTCCATCGGGATCGGCCTGCACAACCTGGGGGAAGGGCTGGCCATCGGGGCGGCCTACGTCCTCGGCGAGGTGGCCCTGGGGGCTTTCCTGGTCATCGGCTTCACGATCCACAACACGACGGAAGGGCTGGCCATCGTGTCCCCCCTGGCGCAGAGCAAACCGCCCCTGCGGCATTTCCTGTGGCTCGGACTCATTGCCGGCGCACCGACCATCCTGGGAAGTTGGATCGGCGGCTTTACTTATTCGGATCCCGCCTCCGTCCTGTTTCTCAGCATCGGAGCCGGAGCCATCTTCCAGGTGGTCCGGGAAGTCATCCGTTACCGGGCGCGGGGCGCACCGGTCCTCCAAGCCCTGGGCACTCCGGTGAATTTCTCCGGCCTCCTGTGTGGCTTCCTTCTTATGTACGTGACCAGCCTCTTCGTGGCCGCCTAGCATAGTTCTGAACTAAGCCTGAGGAATCGGCGGGCGTCCTCAAGCATGGTGACATTGTTGAACAGGCAGTACACGTCGCCGGGACCGGCACAGAGCGCCCGCAGATTTTGTAAATCCTCGTCCGTAAATTGATAGCGATAGCCCGTGACGCCATGGAGGCGGAAATAGCGAATTTTCCCCCAGGTAGCTGTCCCCTTAAAGGGATCCACGCAGTGAATGAGGTTAAGTTCCTCGCAAAGGGTCCGGACCTCTTCCGGTTTCCAATCCCCCCGCGGCTCCCAGGCAAAGAGGAGGTCCGTGCGGGAAACCGTCTGGAAAAAGCTCATCAGGTTCTGCTTGTTTTCTGCCGTGGGCTTGAAGGAGGCCGGACACTGAAAAACAATGACTTTGGATTTGAGAACCCGGACAATCTCTTCAGTACGCTCCCAGGCGCGCAAGACTTCACGTGTGGGCTTGAAGCTGCCGCACCGTTCCAGGCTGGCCTGGGGAATCTTCTCCGTGAGACGCCGGTAGGTCGGACTGGAGAATTCGTGGGTGATGAGCTGCCAAGCTTTCAGCGTGAACTCAAAGTTCTCCGGCGCTTTCTCCCTCCAGCCTCGCGCGGTTTCCAGCCTCGGCGGCTGGTAGAACGTGATCTGAATTTCGATCACGGGGAATTCCTCAAAATATTTTCTCTGGGTTTCCCCGAAGCCGCAGCAGCCAACCTTGATCATTCGTGGCGTCTAGCTCCACAGCTCCACCAGCGTCACCCCATCCCCTCCCTCTTGCGGCTCGCCGGGCCGGAACCGGCGGACATACGGAGAAGTTTCCAGGTAGCGCCGGAGGGAAGCTTTCAGGGCACCGGTGCCGTGGCCATGAATCAGGTAGACGTGGGAAAGATGGTTCAAGATGGCCCGGTCCAGGTACTTCTCCGCCTCATCGAGAGCCTCGTCGACTCTAAGGCCTCTCAAATCGCAGGTGTTCTCCGAGCGGGGGAGGTGGACCTCCACCTCATCGACGGCCTCGGTTAAATTCCTTCCCGCCGTCGAACGGAGCTTGGCAGATCTCATGGGCTTTGAAGATCCGGAGGGAACACTGCGGCTGTGCCAGGGCCGCAGATTGTCCGCTCCCACCGTCATCTTCACCTGCCCCACCTGAACCTGGACCCGGCTGGACCGGGTGGGATCCTCCAAAAGAATCCCCTTTTGTCCCAGAGAGATTACTTCCACCTCTTCTCCCGGGCGGCAAGGCAGAGGGGCACTACTCTCAGACACCTGGGGAGGGAGGAGATCCTTCACAACCTCCTGGATCCCGGATCTGACTTGGTTCTCTAAACGGTCTAGAGACCGTTTGGCCTCCCGGAGCCGCTCCAGGCGCCTGTCCTTCTTGGCCTCGTCCAGGATGGTCTCGATCTCTCCCTTCGCGTTGGAGACCAGGGAGGTGATCTCCCGCAAAGAGCGGTTGAGAATTTCTCTCTTCTCTTCTTTCAGACCCGCCAGCCTTTCCTGGTATTCCCCGTGCATTGTTTCGGCCTCTTTCCTGAGCCGTTCCAGGAGCTTTTGCTCATCAGACAGGACCAAGCGCCGTTTCTCCAGATCCTCCAGCAGGACTTCCAGACTCGCCTGTTCTTCGCCCAGGAGATCCTTGGCCCTTCTGTACGCTTCGGAGGAGAGACCCAATCTGTGAGCAATCTCCATCCCGAAGCTGCGGCCGGGGACCCCCAGTTCCAGGCGATAGGTTGGACGCAGATCCGTCGTGTGGAATTCCATGCCGGCGTTGGCAAAGCGAGAGTCCCGGATGGGCAGGGCTTTGAGCTGTCCATAATGGGTGGTGGCCAGAACCAGGGCACCCCGATCCACGAACTGCTCCAAAACGGCCTGAGCCAGGGACGCCCCTTCGTGCGGGTCCGTGGAGGTGGCCACCTCGTCCAGGAGGACCAGCGCCCCCGGTCCGGCATGATGCAGGATCTCGATCATGTTCAGCAGGTGAGCGGAGAAAGTGGACAGATTGCTCTCGATGCTCTGCTGGTCCCCGATGTCGGCGTAGATGCCCGAAAAGATCGCCATCTCGGAACCAGGGGCCGCGGCAAGATGGAGGCCGGCCCGCACCATCAGCGCGCATAGACCCATGGTCTTCAGGGTGATCGTCTTGCCGCCCGCATTGGGACCGGTGATGATCAGGGCCTGGAACTCCCGCCCCAGGCAAAGAACGTTGGGCACCACATCCTCCCGGGCCAAGGCCAGCAAGGGGTGGCGGACGTCCAGGAGTCTTACACGCCCCCGCGCGTTTACGGCGGGCGCACATCCCTTCATGATCTGACTGAGCCGGGCCTTGCTGTTCACAAGGTCCACCCGCGCCAGGATCTGCAGATCGGCGAGGATTTCGCCGGCATGATCGGCCACCAGGATAGAGAGTTCTTTCAGGATCCGATAAACTTCGCGGTCCAGCTCCAGCTCAGCCATCTTGAGCTGGTTGTTTCGCTCCACCAGGCTCTGGGGTTCGATAAAGACGGTAGCGCCGCTCAGAGAGGAATCGTGCACAATCCCCGGCACGCGGCTGCGGGCTTCGGCCTTCACCGGGATGACATACCGGTTGGCCCGGATCGTGTAATAGTTGTCCTGGAGCTCCTGGGCATACGATGGATCATTCAGGATGGACTCCAGATGATCCTTGATCTGTTGATGGAGGAGGCGGACCTGGCGGCGCCGGGAGCGCAGCACAGGACTGGCGTCGTCGGACAGGTTCCCGCTCGGATCGAAGCTGCGGGCTATGCAGTCGGCCAGCTCGTTGAGATCAGACAGGGGCCCGGTCAGACGGGAAAGGAGCGGGCAGACGTTTCTCCTCTGCTGAAAGAAGGATTTCAGGCGAGCACCGGCCCGCAGGGTCTCGCCGACAGCAATGAGATCCTTGGGCTCCAGAACCGCCTCTTTGGCTGCCCTCTCCAGAACCTCCCTCAGATCATGAATGCCAGCCAGAGGAATGTCCCCTTCTTCCTCCAGCAGATCTTTGCACTCCGTGGTTTCCTGGAGACCTGCGCTGATCGTCGCTTCATCATCCGCCAGAGGGAGGTTGCGACAGAACTCCTTGCCCGGGACCGAGGTTGCGAGATCGGCCAGCTTCTCCTTGAGCTTGGGCCATTCGAGCGCCTCCCAGGATCTCTCCTGGAGTGTCTTGGTCATCCCATCCATGCCTATCAAACAAACTCCCTCATGCTCTTTAACGTATGGAAGAAAGCTCCACGACGATCCATCGCGCCGGTGGATCTATTGGAACTCATTGTATCTTATCACGGCGTGCTGTCCGTGTGCGGGGAAGATCCCGGATTTAGGGCTGGCAAGGACTTTTCACTGGGAAAGCAATCGGGGCCCTTTTACCCCTTTACTGGCTTTGCGAAAAAGAGGTAGAGGGCCCCGGTTCGGATCGAAATGTGTCAGCGGAAGGCGATCCCTCTAGGCACTATCCCCTCTCGGTTGGGCAGCCGCATGCTCTCCAGGCTTGCGGGCCGTTACGATGATCGAGTAGACCAGCTCGGCGTGGCGGTGAGGCGGCACCACCTCCCGCAGGAAGTCGAGAAACTCCGTGGCGAAAAGCGGATAGCAGGCCAGTTCGGCCAGGCCAAAGGGTTTTCGCTCCAGCACCTGAATCTCTTCAAATCCGACGTTGAAAAACTTCTTCAGCAGCACTGGCTCCACCAGTGTTCCTGCCAGTCACCCCGCCAGGGCCGCCGGGCTCTTGAGGACCGGCTCCGGCAGAGTCTCGGTCAGGACGAGGTCCGAAATCGAAACCCGCCCGCCAGGGCGAAGCACCCGTATCATTTCCGCCAGGGCGCGGCTCTTGCGCGTTGACAGATTGAGTACCCCATTGGAGATGATCACATCCACGGAGGCATCGGAGAGCGGGATCTCTTCCATCATCCCTTCCCGAAGTTCCACGTTCGTAAGGCCCATGAGAGCGGTGTGTTTCTGCGCCCGCTCGAGCATCTTCGGAGTCATGTCAAGGCCGATGGCCTTCCCCTGAGGGCCTACGGCCATGGCCGCCAGAAGCGTGTCAATCCCGCCCCCACACCCCAGGTCGAGCACCACCTGGCCCGGCTTAAGGCCCGCATGGCGCACCGGGTGTGCGACCCCTAGAGCCAGCTCGACTGCCCCTCGAGGCAGTCGGGCCAACTCTTCGGGAGCATAAAGGGCCTCGGCTACAGCGGCCCCGTCGGACTGAACCTGTCCGTAGGTTTCGCGGATGATCGATCGGGCATCCGCTTCACTGAAATAAGGCATGGTGTTCCCCCTCTGCGACGAATCCCCTTAGGGACGGTTCAAGGCCTGACGGATCCGCTCTTGCAGCCCCGATGGCAGCGAGGCCTCCGGCAGGCGGTTCTTGACAAAGGCGTCAAGCTGGCGGCTGAACGCCAGCTTATCGCAGCATGACAGACACTCCTGGAGGTGGGCCTCAAGATCCTCAAGCGACTCTCCGGAGAGGGCCCGGTCCAGGTACGCAAAGAACTGTTGCATGGCTTCTCCACAAGTCATTGGCTTCATGTCTTCCACGTCCTCACTAGTCCACGCCGCTTGGCGCACTCCCACAACTCCCGCTCCAGGATCTTTCTCCCTCGGTGCAGGCGGGACATCACCGTGCCGACGGGACACCCCAAGACTTCCGCCAGATCCCGGTAACTCATCTCTTCTCCATAGAGCAGAACCAAAGGCAAACGGTAAACCTCAGGCAAGTGCAGCAAGGCCCTGCGTACCTCCTCATCCTCAAACTGTTTCAGAAAATCATCGTGGAGACAGTCCGAATAGGGGAAAGGATCTTCATCCCAGATCTGGTCATAGAGAGAGAACCAGTCCGGCTCTTTGGGATCCCCCATGGTAATTTCTCGAGTCTCGCTCCGGTGATGATCCATAACCAGGCGGCTCAGGATCTGGAAGAGCCACGACCGAACCCGCTCAGGTTGCCGCAATGTGGAGAAGGCCCGGAGCGCCTTAAGGTAGGTGTCTTGTACGAGGTCTTCCGCATCCTGTGAATCCCCTTTGAGGCGAACCGCTAATCGGTACAGGCTGTCAAGGTGTGGCAGCGTGAGCTCTTCGAACCGCTGTCTCTCCTGCGGATCGAGCGAGCTTGCCGTCCCTGTGTCCTGACCACCCATTCCCCCTCCCCTTTGTGCAGTTCAGGACCGCTCTGTTGGTTTTACTGCGTTTGCTTGTTAAGACGGTAAACCAGGAGGAAATATTCCCGGCAAAACACGCTACCAGGGCCGGCCTGCCGCGTCAAGGCAAACCAACTTACGCCTTGACAAGGACTTAAAAGGGAATAGCATATTATTTTCAATGGGTTGCTACTGGATCGATTCGACGGAGAATTGCCCAGATCCCATGAGAAGAAGGAATCATGGCAAAGCGCAGTGACAAGAAAAACAGAAGGTTTTCCGCGACCTGGACCTGGGTGGGAGCGGCCCTGATCGTCGCCGCCTTGAGCGGAATCGCCACCGCCCTGACCTTGGGGCAGCTCAAGACCGGTCTTCCGGATCTCAGGGTCCTGGAGGACTACCGCCCCATCACCACCAGCCGGTTTTACGCAGACGACGGCACGCTGATTGCCGAGCTGGCCAGCGAACGCCGCATCCTGGTCTCCCTCGAGGACATCGCCCCGGAAGTGATTCAGGCCTTCATCGCAGTGGAGGACAAACGCTTCTTTGATCACAAGGGGATTGATTTCAAGGCAGTAGTGCGGGCTACCATCAAGAACATTCTTTCCGCGAAGATCGTCGAGGGAGGAAGCACGATCACGCAGCAGGTGGCGAAAAATCTCTTCTTGAGCCAGAACCGCACCTTGAAGCGCAAGGTCAAGGAAGCCCTCCTGGCCCTGGAGATCGAGCGGCGCTACTCCAAGCGGGAGATCCTGCGCGTGTATCTGAACCATATCTACTTCGGCTATGGAGCTTACGGGGTCGAGGAAGCCGGCCGCACCTACTTCGGGAAATCGGCCCGGGAACTGACCCTGGCAGAGGCGGCAGCCCTGGCCGCACTCCCGCGCTCTCCAAAACGGTATTCCTATTTCAACAACCCCAAAGTGGCCCGGGAGAGACGCAATTTCGTTCTCGATCGCATGGTCAACGTTGGGTTTATCACGCGCCAGCAAGCCGAAACCGCCAAGAAAGAGCGCTTTACTTTGAAAGCCCCCATCCGGGTGGCGAACACAGCTCCCTATTTCATCGAGGAGATCCGCCGCTACATCGAGCAACGCTACGGGGATGAAGCCCTGACCTACGAAGGGCTGCGCATCTACACGACTCTGAACTTGGCCATGCAGCAAGCAGCCAACGCAGCAATCGAACAGGGGCTCAGAACCCTTGAGGATGAGAAAGTCGTCGCTCCCGCCCGCAGCCACGCCCCTCTGCAAGCGGCTCTGCTCGCCATTGATCCGGCCAGCGGGGAAATCAAAGCCATGGTGGGAGGGCGGGACTACCGGAAGAGCGAATTTAACCGGGCCACCCAGGCCGAGCGCCAGCCGGGCTCGGCTTTCAAACCGATTGTCTACCTGACGGCCATGGAAGCGGGCTACACCCCCAGTTCCCAGTTTGAAGATTCACCGGTCACTTACCAGATCCAAGGCTTCGGGGAGTGGAGCCCCAAAAACTGGGACAACGCTTACCTGGGCCCCATCACACTGAAGACTGCCCTTTCCCGCTCCGTCAACGTCGTCTCCGTAAAACTCCTGGATGCCGTCGGATCCGAAAAGGTGGTCGGGATGGGGCGCCGCCTGGGCATTGAAAGTCCCCTGAAGGCGAATCTCTCCCTGGCGCTGGGAACCTCCGAAGTCAACCTCCTGGAACTGACCAGCGCTTATTCGATTCTGGCCAACCGGGGCCGGCGGGCCCAGCCTTACATGATCCGCAGGATCGTGGATCAAGAGGGGAAAGTTCTGGAGACAAACCAGCCTCTGATGGTTTCCGTGGTGGATCCCAAGACGGCCTTTCTGGTGACTTCGATGCTCGAGAGCGCCGTCCTGGAAGGAACTGCGTCCCGGGCCCGGGAGCTGGGAAGACCTGCAGCCGCCAAGACCGGAACCACGAGCGACGCAGCCGACGCCTGGTTCATGGGGTTTACCCCCCAGCTTGCCGCGGGCGTCTGGGTGGGCTACGACGATCGCAGCCCCCTGGGAGCCCACGTGTTTGCCTCGAATGCCGCCGGCCCCATGTGGGTCCAATTCATGAAAAAGGCCTTGGCGGACATCGCCGCCGCGGATTTCATCCTTCCCGAGGAGTCACCCCCAAAACCGGACGGAGTCAATGGGGCAGGGCAAAACTCACTTCCAACCGCCGCCACCCCTTAATGCTCCGATCTCCTCGTCCCTGGCTTCCCGATTCCCCGGAGCACTCATACCGAATCGGTAAAGGGCAATCATGGCAAAGAAAACACACACCCGCACAAGAAACACCGCACCCGGGGTAAGCCGTTTCACCGATCACGACGTCTACCTGTTTAAGGAAGGAAGCCATTTTCAACTATACGAGAAGCTGGGCTCCCATCTCATGAACGCGGGCGGCACGGCGGGAACCTTCTTCGCCGTATGGGCTCCTAACGCCGAGAGAGTCTCGGTCATTGGCGACTTCAACGGATGGGACCCTGTCTCGAATCCCC
>JACPSX010000288.1 GCA_016193065.1 Candidatus Tectimicrobiota bacterium
CGGCACGAACGCGATCCCCTTCGTGGACGCTGACGTGTTTCCCTCGGGGAATCAGATACTCTTTCTCCTCCCCGGAGTCGCTGACCACAATCACCTTCCTCATCCCTTTCACGAAGCCGCCAAACTTAACCACACCGTCGATCTCGGAGATGATCGCCTGCTCTTTCGGCTTGCGGGCCTCGAAGAGTTCCGCCACCCGGGGCAACCCCCCCGTGATGTCCTTCGTCTTGGTGGTTTCCTGGGGCAGCTTGGCAATCACATCTCCCGCCGAGACCATCTCCCCTTCAATGACGGCGATGTGGGCCCCCGCCGGCAGGAGATAGCGGCCGATGGTGTGGTTCTGCTCGTTCTTGATGGAGATGCGCGGCTGGCGCTTCTCGTCCTGATGTTCCATGATCACCTTGCGGGACAAGCCCGTGACCTCATCGAGCTCTTCCTGCATGGTCACCCCTTCGATGATGTCCCCGAAGGCGACCCGTCCCGAAACTTCCGTGAGGATGGAAATCGTGTAGGGATCCCATTCGACGAGTTTCTCGCCCGCCTTGACCTCCTGTCCGTCGCGGACCTTGAGCCGGGCTCCATAGACGACCGAGTAGCGCTCCCGTTCTCGCCCTTGCTCGTCCTGGATGACGAGACCACCGTTGCGGTTCATGACCACAATGTTGCCGTCTTTGCTGATCACGGTGCGCAGGCTCGAGTACCGGATGACCCCTCCCTTCTTGGCTTCCAAGGTCGTCTGCTCCACGACCCGGCTTGCGGTCCCACCAATGTGGAAAGTCCGCATCGTGAGCTGGGTTCCCGGCTCACCAATGGACTGCGCAGCAATGACACCAACGGCCTCGCCGATCTCGACCATCCTTCCCGTCGCGAGATTGCGGCCGTAACACATTGCGCAGGCTCCTTTGGGGGCCTCGCAGGTAAGGACCGAACGGATCTTGACCGTCTCAATACCCGCGTTCTCGATTTTCTCAATAGCTTCCTCGTCAATTTCCTGATTGGCCCGGACAATCACCTCTTCCGAGAAGGGATCCGTAATATCCTCGAGGGTGATCCGCCCCAGGAGCCGCTCGGAGAGAGGTTGAATGATCTCTCCACTTTCCACCAGGGCCGAAGCTTCGATCCCTTTCAAGGTGCGGCAATCCTGCTGCGTTATGATCATGTCCTGGGCCACATCGACAAGCCGGCGGGTCAAATAACCGGAATTGGCAGTTTTCAAGGCCGTGTCGGCCAGTCCTTTGCGAGCCCCGTGGGTGGAGATAAAGTACTGCAGCACGGTGAGGCCCTCGCGGAAGTTGGCCGTGATGGGAGTCTCGATGATTTCCCCCGAGGGTTTGGCCATCAACCCCCGCATGCCCGCCAGCTGGCGGATTTGCTGGGCGCTGCCCCGAGCCCCGGAGTCCGCCATGATGAAAATCGGGTTGAAGTCCCCCTGCGCTCCTTCCCGACCCTTCATCAGAGCCTCATCCTCGGCTTCCAGTTCCCGGAACATTTCTTTGGAGACCTGTTCGGTCACTTGCGCCCAGATGTCGATGATCTTGTTGTAGCGCTCGCCGTTGGTAATGAGACCATCCCGATACTGTTCCTCGACCTTGACCACGTCCTTGCGGGCCTCCTCCACCAGAGCATCCTTGTGGAGAGGGATCCGCATGTCATCCATCGAGATGGACATCCCGGACAGGGTCGCGTACTTGAAGCCGATTTCCTTCAGATTGTCCAGGAACGTCACGGTCTCCTGCCGTCCGGCTTTCAGGAAACACTCGGCCACCAGGTTGGTCAGGGCCTTCTTATCCATCTGCTTGTTCACCGCGGAAAAGGGCAGCGCTTTGGGCAGGATCTCGTAGAGGAGCACTCTGCCCACGGTGGTAATGACCATCTCCCCGTTGACCCGCACCCGGATCCGGGCCTGCAGTCCCACCTCTCCCAGGTCGTGGGCCAGGCGCACCTCATCCAGGTTGGCAAACACCTTATCCTCCCCGCGGCTCCCTCCTCGCACCTTGGTGAGGTAATAACACCCCAGAATCATGTCCTGGCTCGGAACCGCCAGGGGCTTACCGTTGGCGGGAGACAGGATATTGTTGGAGGAGAGCATCAGGACCTTGGCTTCGGACTGAGCCTCGAAAGACAGGGGGATGTGGACGGCCATCTGATCCCCGTCAAAATCGGCGTTGTAGGCCGCGCACACCAGCGGGTGGATCCGGATCGCCTTGCCCTCGATCAGGATGGGCTCGAAGGCTTGAATCCCCAGGCGGTGGAGAGTCGGAGCGCGGTTCAGGAGAATCGGGTGCTGATGGATTACCTCATCGAGCACATCCCAAACCTCGGGGCGTTCCTTCTCCACCAGCTTCTTGGCCGCCTTGATGGTGGTCGCGTACCCCTTCTCTTCCAGCTTGTGGTAGATGAACGGCTTGAAGAGCTCCAGGGCCATCTTCTTGGGGAGACCGCACTGGTGGAATTTGAGCTCCGGGCCCACCACGATGACGGAGCGTCCCGAGTAATCGACCCGCTTCCCGAGCAGGTTCTGGCGGAACCTCCCCTGCTTCCCTTTGAGCATGTCGCTCAAGGACTTCAAGGGGCGCTTGTTCGGACCGCGCAGCACCCGGCCCCGCCGGCCGTTGTCGAACAGGGCGTCGACGGCTTCCTGAAGCATCCTCTTCTCGTTGCGGATGATGATGTCGGGAGCCTTGAGCTCCTGCAACCGCACCAGACGGTTATTGCGGTTGATCACCCGGCGGTAGAGATCGTTCAGGTCGGAGGTGGCGAACCGGCCGCCGTCCAGGGGCACCAGAGGACGAAGCTCCGGAGGGATCACGGGAATTACCTCCAGGATCATCCACTCCGGCTTGTTCCCCGAGCGGCGAAAGGCGTCGACGACCTTCAGGCGCTTGATGATCTTCTTGCGCTTCTGCACCGAGGTGGCCTCGGCCATGCCCCCCTTGAGCTCGGCAAAGAGCTCCTCGATATTCGTCCGCCTCAAGAGTTCCCGAATCGCCTCGGCCCCCATGCTGGCCACAAAGCGGTCACCGTACTCCTTCGCGAGCTCCCGGTAGCGTTCCTCCGTGAGCAGATCCTTGACCTTGAGGGGCGTGTCCCCGGGGTCGATGACCAGGTAGTTCTCAAAATAGAGAACTCGTTCCAGCTCCCGCAGGGACATGTCCAGGAAATTGCCGATGCGGCTCGGCAGCCCCTTAAAGAACCAGACGTGGGAGACCGGGCAAGCCAGTTCGATGTGCCCCAGGCGCTCCCGGCGCACCTTGGACTGGATGACCTCGACCCCGCACTTCTCGCAGACAATCCCGCGGTGCTTCATGCGCTTGTACTTGCCGCACAGGCACTCCCAGTCTTTGACGGGCCCGAAGATTTTGGCGCAAAACAGGCCGTCCCGCTCGGGTTTGAAGGTCCGGTAATTGATGGTCTCGGGCTTTTTTACTTCCCCCGAGGACCACGAGCGAATCTTCTCCGGAGACGCGATCCGAATCCGGATAGCATCGAAGGTGATTGGATCCTTGGGTTTTTCAAACAGCTCGTCAAGTAGAGTATCCAAATCTCACTCCCCCTAGTGCCGGTCCAATTAACTTCGCCTAACTTCGTATCACCCACAAGGTGGGTACCCGCCCTCGCTCTCCCTGCGGCGTACTCCCTTGGTACGCCTCAGTCGGCTCCGGGTACCCGCGGCTCTGCCGTGGGTGTGCGCCTGCACCCATCTGCGATGGGTACCCGGCTCGTTCTTTGGCCCGGCACGCCGCGCGCTCTTTCAGGGCAAAATAGCTAGAACAGCACTGGTTATTCTTCCTTATGACCATTCTCAATGAGCTCCACGTCCAGCGCCAAGCTCTGCATCTCCTTGATCAACACATTGAAGGACTCGGGCAGGCTCGGCTCCAGGGTATTTTCCCCCTTCACGATGGCCTCGTACATGCGGGTGCGGCCCTGCACGTCATCGGATTTTACGGTAAGCATCTCCTGCAGGGTGCGGGCGGCCCCGTAGGCTTCCAGAGCCCAAACCTCCATCTCTCCCAGACGCTGGCCCCCGAACTGGGCCTTGCCGCCCAGGGGCTGCTGGGTCACCAGAGAATAGGGGCCTGTGGAGCGGGCGTGAATCTTGTCGTCGACCAGGTGGTGAAGCTTCATCATGTAGATCTGGCCCACCACCACCTTTTGATCGAAGGGGATCCCCGTCTTGCCGTCGTAGAGCACCGTTTCCCCGCTTTCGGGCAAACCGGCCCGCTGCAGGAGTTCACGGATCTGAAACTCTTTGGCGCCGTCGAAGACCGGGGTCGCATAATACTCCTCGAGCTTCCTGGCTGCCCACCCGAGACTGGTCTCCAGGATCTGGCCCACGTTCATACGGGAGGGGACCCCCAGGGGATTCAAGATGAGCTCGATGGGCATCCCATCCTCCATGAAAGGCATGTCTTCCTCGGGAACGATGATGGAGACCACCCCCTTGTTGCCGTGGCGGCCCGCCATCTTATCCCCCACCGAAAGCTTGCGCTTCATGGCAATGTAGACCTTGACCATCTTGATGACCCCGGGAGGAAGCTCGTCCCCCTTGCGCAGTCTGGCGATCTTCTCCGCCATGAGGGTCTCCAGGGCGTGAATCTGATCCTTGGCCCCCTCTTCAACCTCCTGGACGCTGTCGCGAACCGACTCGGAGTCGATCAGGGAGGCGATGACACTCAGATCCTTGCCCCCGAACTTCTCCACCATGCTCAAGGTGATTTTCTTTTTCTTGGGGATCAGAACCTCCGAGTTCTTCTTGCGCTGGAAATCTTCACGGAGCGTGCGCCCTTCCAGGAGGTTGCGAATCCGTTTGTCGCGCTCCTCCTCCACGATGCGGATCTCGTCGTCGAAGTCCTTCTTGACGCGAGCGATCTCTTCCTCCTCGATGGATTGAGTCCGCAGGTCCTTGTCAACCCCCTTGCGGGAGAAAACTTTCACGTCGATCACGGTGCCCTCAATGCCGGGCGGCACCGTGAGGGAGGTGTCCTTCACGTCCCCTGCTTTGTCTCCGAAAATGGCCTTGAGGAGCTTCTCCTCGGGGCTGAGCTGGGTCTCCCCTTTGGGGGTCACCTTGCCCACCAGAATATCCCCCGGGCGAACCTTGGCGCCCATGCGGATGATGCCGCTTTCATCCAGGTTCTTCAGGGCCTCCTCGCCCACGTTGGGAATATCCCGGGTGATCTCCTCTTTGCCCTGCTTGGTATCCCTGGCCTCAACCTCGAACTCCTCGATATGGATCGAAGTGAAGATGTCCTCCTTGACCACCTTCTCGCTGATGACAATGGCGTCTTCGTAGTTGTATCCACCCCAGGGCATGAAGGCCACCAGGATGTTCCTGCCCAAAGCGAGCTCCCCTTTATCCGTTGCCGGACCGTCCGCAATCACATCCCCCGCTTCCACCCAATTCCCCTCCCGGACGATGGGCTTCTGGTTGATGCTCGTGTTCTGGTTCGAGCGCTGGTACTTGGTCAGCGTGTAAATGTCGACCCGGGGTTCCGTGCCGGACCCGCTACCTCCCGAAGTGGCCCTGACCACAACCCGAGTGGCGTCCACGCTCACCACTTCTCCGGGTGCTTTGGCAAGCACAACCGCCCCCGAGTTGCAGGCCGTGATGTACTCCATCCCGGTTCCCACCAGGGGCGCCTCGGTGCGCAGCAAAGGCACGGCCTGCCGCTGCATGTTGGAACCCATGAGGGCCCGGTTGGCGTCGTCGTTCTCCAGGAACGGAATCAGGGAGGCGGCCACGCTCACCAGCTGCTTGGGGGAAACGTCCATGTAGTCCACCTTGTCCGGAGGAACCATGACGAACTCCCCGCCCTTGCGGGCCGAGATCAAATCTTGGGCCAAATAGCCCTTCTCATCGAGCTCCGCGTTGGCCTGGGCAATAATGTATTTGTCCTCCTCGATGGCCGAGAGGAAATCCACTTCGTCGGTCACCTTGCCTTTTTGGACCTGGCGGTAGGGAACCTCGATGAAGCCAAACTCATTGACCCGGGCATAGGTGCTCAGGGAAGCAATGAGCCCGATGTTGGGGCCTTCCGGGGTCTCGATGGGACAGATGCGACCGTAGTGGGTTGGGTGCACATCCCGGACTTCAAACCCCGCCCGCTCGCGGGTCAACCCCCCGGGTCCCAGAGCGCTCAGGCGGCGCTTGTGGGTGATTTCGGAGAGGGGATTCGTCTGGTCCATAAACTGGGAGAGCTGGCTGGAACCGAAGAACTCCTTGATGGCCGCCGAAACGGGCTTGGAGTTGATCAGATCATGGGGCATGGCTCCTTCCAGATCCTGGATGCTCATGCGCTCCCGGATGGCCCTCTCCATGCGAACCAACCCGATCCGGAACTGGTTTTCGAGAAGCTCTCCCACCGAGCGCACCCGGCGGTTGCCCAGATGGTCGATATCGTCCACAAGTCCGATCCCATGCCGCAGACCCAGAAGGTATTTGACCACCGCCACCACGTCCTGCGCGGTGAGCTTCCTCTGGTCCAGGGGGAGGTCGAGCCCCAGCTTGGTGTTGAGCTTGAGGCGGCCAATCCGGGAGAGATCGTAACGCTTGGGATTGAAAAACAGGTTCTCGAACAGGTTCCTGGCCGTATCGAGGGTCGGAGGATCACCGGGTCGCAGGCGCTTGTAGATGTCGATCAAGGCTTCCTCGGGAGTCTCCACCCGGTCGACCGCCATGGTATCCCGCAGAGCCGTATCGTACTGGTAGTTGTCGATGAAGAGGATGTGGAATTCCTTGATCTTTTTTCCCTTGATGATCTCCACCTTCTCCGGAGTGAGCTGCTCGTTGATCTCCAGCAGGACTTCTCCCGTGTTCAGATCCACTACGTCCCGGGCGATGAACTGCCCGACCAGGTCTTCCTCCAAGATCGGGATCGAGTCCACTTTGAGCTGCTGGAGCCGCTTGAGGGCCCCCCGGGAGATCCGGCGTCCGGCCTTCACCAGCACCTCTCCGGTCTCCGAATCCACCAAATCATCCCGGACCCGCTGGCGCAGCAGGAGATCGGAGACTTTCTTGACAAACGCGCCCTTGGTGGGCTGGTAGGACATCCTCTCCTTTTCATAGAAGGCGTCCAGCAGGTCCTCGGTGTTAAGACCGAAAGCCCGCAGGAGGATGGTGGCGGGGATTTTCCGGCGCCGGTCGATCCGCACATAGATGATTTCCTTGGCGTCCAGCTCAAAATCGATCCAGGAACCCCGGTAGGGAATGATGCGGGCCATGTACATCCCCCGGCCGCTGGCGTGACTCTTCCCCTTTTCGTGGCTGAAGAAGGCCCCCGGGGAGCGGTGCAGCTGGCTCACGATGACCCGCTCGGTACCGTTGATGATAAATGTTCCCTTCTCGGTCATCAGGGGGATCTCGCCCAGGTAGACCTTCTGCTCCTTGATGTCCTTAACGCGCAGCTCTCCCGTGGCGCTATCCTTCTCCCCCAGCACCATGCGCACCAACACCCTCAGGGGGTCCGCGTAGGTCATCCCCCGCTGGCGGCACTCATCCACATCGTATTTGCTGCGGTAGAGAACCTCCTGGTGGCATTTCTCGCAGACCACGCCCGGTGCACCCAACCCCCGGTACTCACCGCAGTCGCACTCCCAGGCGCCGATCTCGTAGCCCACGTACTCGAGAAACGAAGTCTCGTTGAAATCGCTGATGGGAAAAACGCTGCGGAAAACCCCCTCCAGCCCCTTGTCCTCCCGCTGCAGAGGATTGCGATCATACTGGAGAAACCACTCATAGGAGCGCAACTGGATGTCAATCAGGTTGGGGATCTCGATGATCTTGGGGATGCGAGCGAAGTCGATCCGCTCTCTGTACTTGCTGCCCTGAGAGGTTGGCTTGGCCTCAAACATTCTCTTACTTCCTTATCAGTCTGGCACTGGGTGAAACGCCAGGTCAGAACGGCCCGAGTTACTTTATCTCCACCGTGGCCCCCACTGCCTCTAACTGCTGCTTGATCTTTTCAGCCTCCTCTTTGCTGACCCCTTCTTTGACGGTCTTGGGAGCACCGTCCACGAGATCTTTGGCCTCTTTCAGCCCCAGACTCGTCAAGGCTCGAACCTCCTTGATCACCTGAATCTTCTTTTCTCCAACCGCGGACAGGACCACCGCAAACTCGGTCTTTTCTTCCTCCTGCGCTGCGGCCGCCGCCGGCGCCGCCGCGGCCACGGCAACAGGGGCCGCAGCGGTCACGCCAAAACGATCTTCGAGCTTCTTGACGAACTCCGAGAGTTCGAGGACCGTCATGTTTTCGATGTAGTGCATGACATCATCTTGGGTGATGGTGGACATTCCCTTCTTCCTCCCTTGACTCAGCTCTAGGTGCTCTTCTTCGCCTTAATGGCATCCAACGTATACAGAAACTTGCGCACGACCCCCGCCAGAGCGCCGACCAAGCCGCTGGCCGGCGCTTGAAAACTGGCCAGAGCCCGGGCCAGGAGAACCTCCCGAGGCGGCAACTCCGCAACCGCTTTGACCTGGGTGGCTTCCAGGACTCTGCCCTCCATGGCCCCGCCCGTGACCACCAACAGGGGTTCCCGGCGCTGGAATTCCGAGATGACTTTGGCCGTGGCCACCGGGTTCTTATAACTAAATATGACCGAGGTGGGGCCGCTCAAGCGGGCGGAAACCCCCTGGAACGGAGTGCCCTGCACGGCCCGGCGGGCCAGAGTGTTCTTTACCACGGCCATCTCGGAGCCCACTTGGCGCAAGGCCTGGCGCAATTCGGTGATCTGCTGCACATTCATCCCCCGAAAACTCGCCAGGTAGGCAGCCTCAGCCCGGGCAAACTTTTCGCTGAGCTCCTCAACTTTTCTTACCTTCGCTGGATTGAGCACGACCACACTCCTTACACAGGAAACGAATGGAAAACTACCCCTTCAGAGCGGCGGCGAGCTGGGATTGATCAATCCGAATTCCGGGTCCCATGGTCGAGGACACGGTGATTCTCTTCAGGTACTGGCCTTTGCTCGAAGCCGGCTTGAGTCTGACCAGCACGTCGAAGAAGGCCTTGGCATTCTCTACCAGATCCTGAGCGCTGAAGCCCACCTTCCCTAAGGGAGCGTGGACGATGCCCGCCTTGTCGACGCGAAATTCCACCTTGCCTGCCTTAATTTCTTTCACCGCGCGGGCCACATCGAAGGTGACCGTTCCCGCCTTCGGGTTGGGCATGAGGCCTCTGGGGCCCAGAACCTTTCCGAGCTTGCCCACGGCCCCCATGATGTCGGGAGTCGCCACCGTCCGGTCAAACTCCAGCCACCCTCCCTGGACTTTCTCCACGTACTCCTCAGCCCCGACGTAGTCCGCTCCTGCCTCCAGGGCCTCTTTCACCTTTTCCCCTTTGGCAAACACGAGCACCTTGACCGTCTTGCCGATCCCCTTCGGGTAAACCACACTGCCCCTCACCATCTGGTCCGCATGGCGGGGATCCACGCCAAGGTTAACCGCCACGACAACCGACTCATCGAACTTGGCGTGGGGACCCTTCTTGATCAACTCGACGGCTTCCTCCAGACCGTAAAGACGGGTGCGATCCACCGAATTCCGGAACGCCTCGTATCTCTTTCCGTGCGCTCTCATCCTAACCTCCTAGTACCGTTCCAACTATTCCTAAGCCACGCTTCCGGTCCGCGTGGTCCATGTTTGTGCTGCCAGGCAGGTCGCTCCAATTGGGTGGATCAAGTTGGAACGGCACTAGACAACCACCTCGATCCCCATGCTGCGGGCAGTCCCCATGATGATCTTTACGGCCGCATCCATGTCCGCGGCATTCAGATCCTTCCGTTTGATCTCGGCGATCTCGCGCACCTGAGCCGCGGTCACCCGGCCGACTTTGTTCCGGTTGGGCTCCCCCGATCCCTTGACAATTCCGGCGGCCTTTTTTAACAAAACGGAGGCCGGAGGCGACTTGGTGACAAAAGTAAAAGAGCGATCCGAATAGACGGTAATGAGGACCGGAATGATCGTCCCTACCTGATTCTGAGTCTGGGCATTGAAGGCCTTGCAAAACTCCATGATGTTGACACCGTGCTGCCCCAGGGCGGGGCCAACGGGTGGAGAGGGGTTCGCCTGTCCCGCCTGCACCTGCAACTTGACGATTGCCGTAATCTCTTTTGCCATTGTCCAACCCTCAGATTTTCTCGACCTGCAAGAATTCCAGTTCCACGGGGGTGGCGCGCCCGAAAATGCTCACCATCACCTTGAGCTTGCCGCGCTCGGGATTCACCTCATCGATCACTCCGCTGAAGTTGGTAAAAGGCCCGTCGATCACCCGCACGTTCTCGCTCTTCTCAAACATGACCTTAGGCTTGGGCTTGGCTTTTTCACCGCGGGCCTGTTTGAGCAGATCCTCCACCTCCCCCTCGGAGAGCGGGCTGGGAACATTCCCCCCTCCCAAAAAGCCGGTGACCTTGGGTGTATTCTTGATCAGGTACCAGGTGTCATGGTCCATTTCCATCTCAACGAGGACGTAGCCCGGGAAGAACTTCCGAGCTGAAATCCGCTTCTTGCCGCCGCGGATCTCCACCACATCTTCCGTAGGAACCATGATCTGGGTGACCTTTTCAGCCAGCCCGGTAGAGCCCAGCCGCTCCTCGATGCTGGACTTTACCTTTGATTCAAACCCGGAATAGGTGTGGATCACATACCACTGCTTGGCCATTCCCGCCTACCTCAGCGAATTAACGTGGCCACAAAGCGGGCCAATCCCAGATCCACAACCCCCAGGAAGATGGCCACGACGATGGAAACCAGCAACACCATGGCCGTGGAGGCCATGGTCTGCTCCCGGGTGGGCCAGGAGACTTTCTTGAGTTCCAGGCGGGACTCCCGAAGAAATTGCGCAAGCTGATCGATCTTTTCCTTCATGTTCACCAGTCGTGCGCTTCCCCCCTGCCAACCCATCCCGAATCGTTGGCAGGCCAGGAGGGATTCGAACCCCCAACACCCGGATTTGGAGTCCGGTGCTCTAACCGTTAGAGCTACTGGCCTGCTTCCGGATCTTGTCTCCCCAAACCCTCAAAGATCCCCCCGCCCCGCGATTTTTAGAAAGTCTCTCGCAAGCGTGCTTTGTCCCGTCGGAGACAATCTTCGACTCGGTGGAAAATCCCTATTTAGTCTCCCGGTGCGGGGTATGTTTCCGGCAGAAGCGGCAATATTTCTTGAACTCCAAGCGGTCGGGGGTGCTCTTCTTGTTTTTCGTCGTCGAGTAGTTGCGGCGCTTACATTCGGTACACGCCAGCGTCACGATCTCCCTCATGACCAGCCCTCTCCTCCCCGCGCCGGATTACTCTATGACTTCGCTGACGACGCCAGCGCCCACGGTCCGTCCCCCTTCCCGGATCGCAAAGCGCAATTCCTTCTCCATCGCAATGGGCGTGATCAGCTCCACCTGAAAGGACACATTGTCCCCCGGCATCACCATCTCCACCCCCTCGGGCAGCGTCACCACCCCC
>JACPSX010000011.1 GCA_016193065.1 Candidatus Tectimicrobiota bacterium
CGCCATGGCCATCAGCGGCCGGGTGAGGGTGGACAGCGTGTACCCCCAGGCCACGAGCGCCTTGCGCCGGCGGAGGCGATCCGAGAGCCAGCCCGAGGTGAGCTTCAGCAGGCTAGCCGTCGTCTCCGCCACCCCTTCCACGAGGCCCACGAAGGCAGTGCCGGCGCCCAGGCTGCGCGTGAGGAAGAGCGGGAGGAGCGGGTAGATCATCTCCGTGCTGGCATCCGTCAGGAGGGAGACCAGCCCCAGCGCCCGGACGTTCGGCGTGATGGCCCGCCCGAGCGGGCGCCACCCGACCGCGGCCGCCGGCCTTGCCGTCTCAGTCATGACATGCCCTCTCGGCTCTCGGCTCTGAATGGAAGTCTACTCATCCCCGGGGCGGGGTCAAGCGCTTTCGGCCCGCCCCGATGCCTTTCCCCCGGGCGGAACGAATTTCCGCCGGGGTGAAATCCTTCCTCTCCGGATTCCGCTCACCTAGTCACCGCGATGAACCTGAAATGCCGGGTCCTTCCCGGATGTGCGAGAGACCAAGCCGCAGGAGTCCGTGTTCACGAACCGCTCGTGGTGACGTGGCTGGTGACTGGGGACAGCGACCGTGCTGACGGGCAGGCAATTTATGTTGAATTGACCGTGTCGCGTCACATGGAGGACGCCTGTGAAGGCAAAAGGTCCAAGCTGCCCGCTTTAGGAAGCGCGATCCATCCCTCCGTCTTGGCCCGAGACACGATGTCCTCCGGAGGCGGCTCACACAAGCCTTGGGTGGCTGCTCGCGCCACCAGTGCTGCAGGCAGGGCATCCAGAACGTCGTCGCTGCTCTCGCACGCGTCATGCACCTCGCCGTCAAGATGGAGCCATCTACCTGTTGCGGCTTCGATCGCGGCTAAGAGATTCCTTCGGGCTTGGCGGCCCTTTGCGCCTTTGTACCCGGACGCGCTGAATCCCCAAACGCTCAATGCCGCCGCTGGATACACCTCTACGAGACTCCCCGTTTCCTCCCGGCTCACCGGGAGTCCCCGCTGGCCAAGCTCGGAAAATAGCCTCGCCGCCCTCATCGCGGGGACGGCGATCCGGTCCGACGAGACGCTTAACGGCCAGCGGCGGGTCCGCTCCTGGACAAACTGGTCGGTTGCCCGGAAGCGCAACGACCTCCGCGGGCAGTCGGGCCACCTGGGGCCATTCTGGTAGGCAGCGAGGGCCTGAACGAACTCGTCGGGCCAGCCGAAGGGCACATCGAGGCCAACCTTGTCCACTCCCTGGAAAGACTCGATCAGCTCTTCATCATCAAGCGACCCGCGGAACTTATACGCCTCGGCCTTCTCGCGGGCCCATTTGATCCAGCAGGCTGCCGTCTGCAACGGGGAAGCCGCAAGGTCAACGCCAACGGTGAGCATCGAAGTCCTCAGATCGGGTGATTCTGGCTGCAATGTGCATTAGAAAAACCGTCGCTACCTACGACCACACCGTCTTGCCTCCGATCAGATTGTCAAAACAGTCGTAGTCTTCCTGACCGGAGGGCTGGGGCGGAATCTTGCCGTGTGGAACCCCTGGGGCGTCAATGCCGCGAAGAAGCCTCTGCCAAGGTCAGGTAAATCTGAATAGGTGCCGAATCGTTGCAGTATCCTGATGCAGCCCGAGATGTGTGAAGAGGGAGACACGCATATGTGCAGCAACTTGATCTGGGGCTGCGTTTAAGGTCTGGGTGATTTCCGAGCTAATCCGCCCCCCGACCTCCGCGCATTCTCTGAGGGACACTCCCTCAAACAACTCAAGGAGTGAGTCCCTTGCGGGTGAGGGCGCACCAAGGAGAGACGCTCGAACGTGGGTAAGAGTAAGCTTCACCCTCCACTCCAATGTGAATTGTCCCGATCGGTACACCTGTGGAATACGATCAAGCAATCCACCCCTCAGGAGGTCCGCGGCCTTGACGAACGTCGGTTCCAACTCGCTCTTAGGATCAAGCCCTACACTCTCCAGATATGGGAAAAATGCGTACTCATCAAAGTAGCCCCCGAGGGCTCTGAGGGCATCATCATACCCCTCCGCGACCGCGAGCCTTTGGGGCTCAATAACAGGGTATCCCCTCGTCCACCTGTGGAGGTGCAAAATCTCTTCGCTAATCACGTTCAAATTGGATCGGGAATGTGGAGGGAGTTCCACAAACCCTTCAGGGTCGGCTCTTCCGCCTGCGGAAACTCCAAGATCAGGAACCAAAAAGAACGGGACACGCCGCAGATAAACTTCTTCAACCTGATCCAGCAAGGCTGCAATCTCCACGGGGAGCCTGGAGCGAACTTCGTCATAAATGTCTGTTCGCATCTGAGGGCACACAGTTGCCTCATGCGGCGGGACGAAGTGCGCCGAGTTCAGTGACAATGCCGCCGGGGGCATGCCATGGGACCCTACCCGGCCTCCGTTCCACCCCACCCCCGCTTCCGGGAATCCTCCCGGGACGTGCTTCCGGTACAGGACGCCGAAGGGCTCCGCGGCCAATGCCTCGGGCTGGCCGTGTCTCGTCGCGAACGGAAGGCCGGGGACGAGCTGCTCACAAAACTTCGTGTA
>JACPSX010000273.1 GCA_016193065.1 Candidatus Tectimicrobiota bacterium
TATGCCGTAAAAAAAGAGCCGTGGCTGCCGTTACAGCCACAATCCCAAATGTTTTATTGGTGTATGACTGCCAGTGGCTGGGTTGGAAAAGTTTCCCGGTAAGAACATGCTGGTTGAGAACAAGGATCCCGCCCACGCTCAGCGCGACCATGTAGCTCATGGCCAGTGTTTGCCCCGCTGAAGTCTGGGGGCTGGTCGTAATCGTCACAATAGCGAGCCAAACCAACACGAAAAGATGAATCCAGGGCAATAAAGGAGCATGGCTGTTCACAACGTCCAAACGCTGCAACAGATATGTTAAGCCGGGATCTCTCATCGCCTTCCACGTCCAGGCCCAGTACGGCAGCGAGACTACAAGCGAAATCAAAACTTCCAAGCATAATATCCGAGCTCGCCGGCCGTCCTTCTCGGCCAACAGGACCCAAAGACACAACACGCCCAATCCCGCATAGAGGAAACTCCAGTAGAACACCCCGATGTAGAACAATATTCCAATCGCTATCCCGGCCGCGACGGTCCAGCACAACAGTAATCGATTCAGGCTTCGCCATACCAATACCAGGGCTGCAAAAAATAGCAGAAAATTAAATTGCGGGCTGATCGGTTTCAAGAACCAAAGCGGGTATGAATAACTGCCGTCGAAGATCTTCCCCGCGAATAAGAATCGCGTCGACAACAAATGGCTCCCTAAAACTACATACAAGCCGGCGGTGATACCCGCGAGTCTCGACTGTGACAACTCTTCCGTTAGAAGGTATGAAAGCAGGAAAAGCCCCGCCGTGAAGAGAAAGGCATAAAGGATCATTCCACTGCCGATCGATAGCCCTGATAATCGGGAAACGCCTGACAGCAGCAGCTCGGGCATAGGCACCATCACGAGAGGATCTTTCCGATGCTCGTAGATGAATGGGTTCCCCTGGCCTAATTTGCCGTACATTCCGGCGTTTAGCCTCCCGACGTAAAAGGTCTCGTCGCTGAATCCCGTAGGCCCGAGACCAAGGAAAGGGCGGGTCTCATAACGAATAACCAGCAGCGGAGCGGCATATACGAGCCCCACGAATAGCGCAGCGACCCACACTGTCCAGTTTGGAACGCCACGGGTTCTGCTCACCTGCTTCCTGCGCCACCTTCCAGGACAAAAGCCCTCATGATCCCAAATTTTCCCGCGATAACTACCTTCAGCTTTGCCTCTGCCAGCTTCCGGCTCACCAGATCATTCAGTTGATGGTTCTCTAACTTATCAATCTCAAAGAGCAGAACTTTTCCCGATTCTCTCTCTATCCGACGGGGATCTTCGATGAATTCCTTCGCCCGGATAAACACCTGATCTCCGGGAAAAGCTTTTTCCCGTTGCATGTAGTCGGAAAATCTCCGATCGTCGGGAACAATTACGACTCCGCCAGCAATCACGTTCGCCCTCGTAAAAGCAGCGGCTCCCTTAAAATCCACGATTTCATAGCGGACCACGGCCTGGTCGCGGAAGATGAAAAACACGGTGAGCAGAACCAGGGCGCCCGCCGCCCATGGCCCCTTCAGGCTCCAGACGAATCCCGCAAACAGAATCGGCATGATCAGGCTGGAGGCCAGAAAATAGCGGGACGTCAGCACAATTCCCAGACCCTCGTGAGCCGCCAGTGCCAGCAGGAAAGGGCCCACAAGGCAGACGGCCAAAAGAGGGGCCCATTCCCTGCCGCCATCCTCCCGGGCAAGTTCCCTGTACCCCCGCCAGGCGATCACCGCTAACAGGACGACCGCCAGCAGCGTCGCCGCGGCCAGTACGGCAGAGCTGAATACCTCGTGCAACGGCAGCTCGGCGAACAAGTCCTGGTCGAGCCCCAGAATCCCCAGTGCCCCCCTGGCGATTCCCCCGCGATGAACCCCCCCCAGGTAAAAGCCCGCCCGTGCGGTCATCTGGGGGTGATTTATGAATACGGGCAACTGCCGTATCAAGTACGGGACCCAGGGCGCGAACAACAGCAAGGTGGCCGCCTGGCAGGCAATCCACCACTTCAACTTCCCCGACCGGCCGGCCTTCCAGATACCGTACACCCCGACGGCAGCCAGGAGAAGCCCGCTGAAGTAAAAGCTGTAGAGGCTCACGGTTGCGCCCAGAACAAACAGGGCCGCCCACTTCCACAACCGGCGTCGATCCGGCTCCTCGAAAAACCGCCCCGCGGCATAGATCCCCAGCACGCTGAACAAACCCGCCAGCATGTAGCTCCTCAGATACTGGGAATTCCACACCGCCTGCGGGAGAATCGCGGCCAGCCCCAGGGTCGTGAGGGCGCTTTTCTCCCTTTGAACTCTACAGGCAATCCGGTACACGACCAGGAGGGCCACCACTCCGGCAAGAACGTTCAGGAAACGCGCCCAAGCCTCCCCGGAATCGATCCGGCCCCACGCCTTCAGCAGGAAGTAATACAGAGGAGGATGGGAGTCCTGCGCTACCAGGTCATCGATCATTTGCCCCCAGCTTGCCTGGGTGGCCCTGAAGGTCCAAAATTCGTCGTCGTCCAGCGTTTTTCCCAGATTGGGGAGCCTCCAGGCCAGGGCGGCCAGGAGCAACAGGACGACGATCAGGGCGCGTCTCGGGATCTTCATGCTTTGACGAACCGGCAGGCCATGAACAGGGAGTAGCGCGGCGAGCAAACCCTCGGAAACCTCCTCGTGCCCTCCAGGCGAAAGCGCTCCGAGACGCAGCCTATGATCTGCTTCCAATCCCAGCGGTGGACGTCCTCCGGGAGCGGAGTGCGCGCCAACCGGTAGCCCAGCTTGCTGATCGGATTGACCACGGGGATTCCCAGCAACACGCTCCCGCCGCGCTTCACGCAGCGATGCAGCTCTGCGACGGCCGCGGGGAGGTCGTCCACGAACTCCAGAACGCTCACGCAAACGATCCGGTCAAAGAAGTTTCCCGCAAACGGCAGATGGGTGATGCTGTTCCGGCAAAGCTTCCCTTGAATCCCCTCTTTTCTCATCATCGCCCGCACCCGGGT
This sequence comes from Candidatus Tectimicrobiota bacterium, assembly GCA_016193065.1. Lineage (GTDB taxonomy): Bacteria > JACPSX01 > JACPSX01 > JACPSX01 > JACPSX01 > JACPSX01. The sequence goes on from JACPSX010000273.1 coordinate 2,997, forward strand.
CAGGTGGTCGTGCATGTCGAAGGCGATCAGTTCCTCGCAGCGCCTGGACAGCTCGGGCAGGAAAACCCCTCCCCCGCATCCCGCGTCGAGCAGGGTCCGGGACCGGCCGGACCCCATCAGTTGCAGGA
>JACPSX010000012.1 GCA_016193065.1 Candidatus Tectimicrobiota bacterium
AAATTGGGTGATGCAGGGTCGCGATTTATCGCGCCCTAGTTTGTCTGTAGATCCTCGTCGGGCGCAATGAATTGCGCCCCTACATAGGGCTCGCTAACCAGCGGTCAAATTCATCCTCGCCTTTCCGGCGAGGGTTCTCCCGGTCGAGTTCCCAGCGCAGCGGATTGGTGGCAATATATTGCCGGATGCGGTTTAGGGATTCATCGTTGCGAATGATATGCTCGAAGTAGTTGCGCTGCCACTCGACTTTCCCCAATGTAGGGGCGCGATTTATCGCGCCTGGGTTTGTTCTGACTGCCGGCAGATCATCGCCGGGCGCAATAAATTGCGCCCCTACCAGGACGATAATGCCATGGATATGGTTGGAAGTCTCTCTGGTAGCCCGTCCCAGACCGTCTGTACCACCCGCCCCGCATCGTTCAACACCATTTTCTCGTCTTCCACCTTTGCAAGTAAATTTTCCCGATTCCGGGCGCAGATCGTCACGAAATAGGCACCGGTCTGGGAGTAATCATACCCTCGTAGGCGAAGCCAACGGCGATGGTGAATGGACCGGCAGGATGGCATAAATGGATATCCTAAGACGAGTTCATGATTTACCCCTATGGCTTCCCGATATTATCAAAAACCACGCCGTAAGGCGAATCCCTGGGGCACTCAGTTCTTGACACGAGGCCCCAAGCCGAGTAAACTTTTGCCGATTTAATCGTACAGTAATTCCTTGACAATATTGGCTTTGTAAAAAGCCAAGAGGGGGAAGGCGTGGGGAGATGAAGGGCGTGATTCTTGCGGGGGGGCTGGGCAGCCGGCTGTCCCCGCTCACCAAAATCACGAACAAACATTTGCTACCGGTTTACGATAAGCCGATGGTCTTTTACCCTCTGCAGTGCCTGGTGAACGCGGGGATCACCGACATCATGATCGTTACTGGAGGCAACAATGCCGGAGACTTCTTGAAGCTTCTGGGCAACGGCAAGGACTTTGGCCTCAAACATCTCCACTATGCCTATCAGGAAGGGGAGGAGGGGATTGCTGCAGCCTTGAGCCTGGCAGAGCATTTTGCCGACAACGAGAAAATCTGTGTGGTGCTGGGCGACAACATTATCGAGGGGAACATCCGGAGCGCTGTTGAGGAGTTCCAGAAGCGGGAGTCGGGGGCAAAAATCCTCCTCAAGGAGGTGGAAGACTCGGAGCGGTTCGGGGTGCCCGTCTTTAACGGGGACAAGATTGTGCGGATTGAGGAGAAGCCGGCAGAACCGGGTTCAGATCGAGGAGAAGCCGGCAAAGCCCGGCTCACGCTACGCCGTCACGGGCATTTACATGTACGACCACAGGGTCTTTGACATCGTCCGGAAGCTTGTCCCTTCCCGTCGCGGCGAACTGGAGATTACCGACGTGAACAACGATTACATTGCCCGGGGAGATATGTCCTGGGGCGTTCTGGAGGGGTGGTGGACGGACGCGGGGACCTTCCCGTCGCTCTTGAGGGCGAGCAATCTGGTGGCCACGACCGGGGCCAACAAGCTGTGAGGAGCCGGCATGGATAAGCCTGCTGTTATACGAACGTGTGACCTGGTCATTGAAGTCGGTCTCCTGATCTTTCTCTGCCGAGAGTTCGTGTAGTTATTCCAGGGCCAGGATCAGCCACTCGACAGCCGGCTTCCTTGCATCCGCAAAGGTACAGGGGTGATAGGGTGAAGCTTATTGATGGGGACAAAGTGAAGCAGCTCCAGGTCATTCCCGACGAACGGGGTCGCCTCATGGAAATCCTGCGCTGCGACGACGAGAATTTTGTCAAGTTTGGTCAGGTCTACATGACGACGGTTTTTCCCGGGGTCGTCAAGGGCTGGCATGACCATTTTTACCCCCTCTCTCCTTGAGAGCCGCTCTGAACCCAATGCCCCTTGTCGGTGTTTCCCGGTCCCTTCCTACCTGGAAGGGAAGGTCAGAATGAGGGTCTCTAAGGAATGCGCACGCGGCACAGATAGGATGAGGTGAGGCCGATATGAAAGTTCTGGTCACCGGTGGAGCCGGGTTTATCGGCAGCAATTTTATCCGCTTCCTGGTGCGCAACCATCCGGACTGCGATGTGATCAACCTGGACAAGCTCACCTACGCAGGAAACCTGGAGAATCTCTCCGACCTGGAGACCGTAGCGCAGTACCGCTTTGTCAAGGGGGATATTGCGGACAAGAAACTGGTGGGACGCGTTTTCCAGGAAGCCCCGGATGCAGTGGTTAACTTCGCTGCCGAATCCCACGTCGATCGCAGCATTCTCAAAGCAGACCAATTCGTGAAAACCAATGTGCTTGGCATTCAGGTTCTTCTGGAATGTGCCCGTACGGCAGGAACTCAACGCTTTATTCAAGTGTCCACCGACGAGGTTTACGGGAGCGCAGCTTCAGGAGAGACCTTTTCCGAGGAGTCTTCCATGCATCCCAACAGCCCCTACGCAGCCAGCAAAGCCGCAGCCGACCTGCTGGCACGCGCTTACTATCACACCTATGGATTCCCTGTGATCATCACCCGCTGCACGAACAATTATGGTCCCTACCAATTTCCCGAAAAGCTCCTGCCGCTGATGATCACCAACGCTCTGGCGGATCAACCGTTGCCGGTTTACGGTGACGGGTACAACGTTCGGGACTGGATTCACGTGGAAGACCATTGCGCGGCTCTCGATCGGGTGCTCCATCAGGGACGACTTGGGGAAATCTACAACATCGGATCTCACTGTGAGAAAACCAACCTGGAAATGGTGAAAGAGCTGTTGGGGATTCTCAATAAACCGCAGTCCCTGGTCCGCTTCGTGAAGGACCGACCGGGTCATGACAGACGTTATGCGCTGAATGTCAGCAAGATTCAGCGGGAACTGGGCTGGCGGCATCAGATCTCCTTAGGGGATGGACTGCGGCAGACTGTCGCGTGGTACTCCTGCCATCGAGAATGGTGGGAGCGGGTCAAGCGCGGGGAGTACCGAAAATACTACAAGAAAGTATATGGCAGGATCTCGTGACTTCGCGAGGAACATGGATGCCCCGAATTCTGATTACCGGTGCCAGAGGAATGCTGGGGAGTGCACTGGTCCGTTTTCTCCAGAAGAAAAAAAAGGAGAAAATTGAGCTTTTCCCCTGCGACCTTGAGGATCTGGATGTAACCAACCCGGGGGGCGTCAGATCCGGAATTGGAGACATCAAACCCCATATAGTCATTCATGCGGCCGCCTTCACAGACGTGGACGGCTGTGAGGTGGATGAAAAAAAAGCAATGTCGGTGAATGCCGAGGGGACAAAAAGCGTGGCGCAAGCCTGCGCGGAAGTGGGGGCCCGGCTGATCTACATAAGCACGGATTTTGTATTCGATGGTACAAAGCGCTCGCCATACAGCGAGGCGGATTCTCCGAATCCGGTTAATGTTTATGGTCAATCCAAGCTGCGCGGTGAGGAATACGTATCAGGAATTCTGCTCGACTTTTTGATCGTTCGAACGTCGTGGCTTTTCGGTCCGGGAGGCAGGAATTTTGTGGATACGATCCGCTGCCTGGCGGATAGCCGGAAGACTCTTTCCGTGGTCACGGATCAGGTCGGCAGTCCGACTTTTTCTGAAGATCTGACGGAGGCGCTCTGGCTTCTCGCGGATTCCGAAGCGGGGGGAATCGTTCATGTGAGCAATGAAGGTGCCTGCTCACGTTATGAATGGGCGAGAAAAATCGTGGAATTTTCAGAGAAAAATCCTGCGATGGTTCGTCCGTCCACTTCACAAGAGGTGATCAGACCCGCGCGACGACCAAGTTACTCGGTTCTAAATTCGTCACGGTTCAAGGAAATTACCGGTCGTTCGTTAAGGCCCTGGGTTGATGCGGTGGAAGCTTACCTTTCCTCATCCCTCTCCCCTGGCGGGAGAGGGCAAGGGTGAGGGGGACTTCTTGCGCGGTGGTTTGCACTCATTGTAGCGGAGAGCTGTAAGCGATGATCCCTGAGTGGTATGCGGTGCGCACCATGAGCCGGCATGAGCAGCGGGTCACTGACAGACTTACGAGCAAGGCTTTCCAGGTCTTTTACCCGACGCTGGAGGTCTGGAGTCAGTGGAAGGACCGCAAAACGAAGGTCCGGAAGCCCTTGTTTCCAGGCTATCTGTTCATCCAGTTCGAACTGACCCGGGAGGCCTGGATCGAGGTTTTGAAAACTCCGGGGGTGGCCAACATCCTGGGCTATACCGATGAACCGACACCGGTGCCTGAGGAGCAGATTCACTCCGTGCAGACGGTTTTGACGGCAGGGGTTCCCGTCAGACCCCATCCCTACTTGAACGTGGGGGATAAGGTCATCGTGATTGAGGGTCCCCTCAAGGGGGCGATTGGGATCTTCACCGGTTTTGATCACAAGAAGGGGAAGCTGATCATCTCGGTGGATCTGTTGTGCCGCTCCATCGAGGTAGAACTGGAAACCCGCGAGGTAGAGAAGTTTTAGGGCGGCCGCGGTGGGAATTCGAGGTGGGTCCCTTTCAGCTAAGGGGTAGGTGGCCGCTGTCTTTCCTCCTGTGACTGACGGGGCGAAGCTGTCTTTATGGATAATAGAAGGCGGAAACTGATGACGATCCAGGGCAAGCGCATTTTCCTAACTGGGGGAGCGGGCTTTATCGGCTCGACTCTGGCAGGCCGTCTCTTGGAGGACAACGAAGTTGTTATCTATGACAGCTTCGAGCGGGATGCTTTGAGCGCAAGGGAATTCTCCCATCATAAGAACCTGCGGCGGATCCGGGGTGACATTCTGGACCATGCGGGCATTCAGTCGGCGATGGAAGGAGCCAACATCGTAGTCCATCTTGCAGCCATCGCCGGGGTGGATACAGTAATCAAGAGTCCAACCTCCACAATGCGGGTGAATCTCCTGGGGACCTATAACGTACTTCAAGCCGCGCTGGGTCTAACGAACTGTGAGCGGGTCGTGACGTTCTCCACTAGCGAGGTGTTCGGTACCTACGCTTACCGTGTCAGCGAGGATGACACTGTGAATACCGGAGCGGTCGGAGAGGCTCGCTGGACGTATGCGGTCAGCAAACTGGCCGGAGAGCATATGAGCTACGCCTATTTCAAGGAATTTGCTCTGCCCACGGTCATCGTGCGTCCGTTCAACGTTTACGGACCCGGTCAGGTCGGCGAAGGCGCGATTCACGTTTTCGTCCAGCGATCTCTCTCCGGCCAGGATCTCTTGATCCATGGGGACGGTGACCAGATTCGATCCTGGACTTACATCGACGATATGGTGGATGGCATCCTGCTGGTGATGGGGCGACCAGAAGCCGTCGGGCAGTCTTTCAACCTCGGCAACCCACGAGGTACGGTGACGGTCAACGGCTTGGCGGAGCTCATCCTGGCCGTGACCGGCTCTTCTTCGAAGATCGCGTATGTCCCAAGACAAGCAGCCGATGTCGAGCTGCGGATCCCCAGCATAGAAAAAGCCCGAACGCTCCTCGGCTTTCAACCGATCGTCGGTCTCCGGGAAGGAATCGAGCGAACGGTGGCATGGTATCGGATCCTCAGGAACAACGACCGGTAGTAACTCGAATCGTCCGGCCTTCCGTCGGAAAAGAAGAAGCGGAGGCGATCGGGGAAGTGCTGGCCTCCGGGTTCCTTACCCAAGGTGCGGCCGTGGCGCGGTTCGAGGAACTTCTGGCGAGAGTAACCGGGGCGCCGTATGTAGTGGCGGTGAGTTCGGGAACCGCTGCTCTACACTTGGCGCTTTTGGCATTGGGAATCGGACCAGAGGACGAGGTCATCACGAGCGATTTTACCTTTCCCGCCACGGTAAACACGATTGAGCTTGTTGGGGCGAAGCCGGTTCTCTTGGATATTGATCTGGTCACCTACAACATGGAGGCAGATCAGCTGGAGAGCGCAATCACCCCGCGGACGAAGGCGGTCCTGGCGGTCCATGAGTTTGGGCTCATGGCGGACATGGAGACCATCGGGCAAGTGGCGGGCCGGTGGAGCCTTCCCGTCATTGAAGATGCGGCCTGTGCACTGGGGGCGAGCCAGCAGGTCCGGGGCCAGCCGGTCGTTGCAGGCTCGGCAGGAAAAGTGGGTTGCTTCAGCTTTCATCCACGCAAGTCCATTACTACCGGCGAAGGAGGCTGCCTGACCACTGCGGATGAGGAACTGGCTCGGTGTCTCCGTGCACTGCGCAATCACGGACTGGAGAGTGCCGGAGGACAAGTCAATCTGACGCTCCCGGGGCTGAACTATCGTCTCACAGAACTGCAAGCAGCCATGGGCGCCGTGCAGTTAAAAAAACTCGATTGGGCATTGTCCGAGCGCCGTCGATTGGCAGCTTGTTACAATGAGCGATTAGCATCT
>JACPSX010000274.1 GCA_016193065.1 Candidatus Tectimicrobiota bacterium
ATCCCAGTTGAACGGATCGATATCCTCATCGACCAAAATCACGGTCTTGAGCATGCGCCCGGCCCACGTTCCCAGGATCGCCAGGCCCATCATCTTCCCATATCCCTCGCAGGGCTTCTCGATGGACACAATGGCGTTGAACCCGGACTGGTTCACGTTAATTTGCTTGAGGCCGGGCAGTGGCACACTGTTGGCCACCCCTGCGGCGATCGAAAAGCTGTAAATCAGGTTCGTCTCCTGCGGCGGCCGCCCGCAGTAAGCTCCCTGGAGGATCAGATCGTTCCGGAACGTGATGGCCTTGATGCGGATGACCGTCCGTTGCCCCTTGGGACCGTAAAACCCGGTAAATTCTCCGAAGGGCCCCTCCTCCGCAGTCTCGCCGCGATGGATTTCCCCTTCCAGGACAATCTCCGCGTGGGCGGGAACTTCCAGAGGGACCGTCTCACAGCGCACGAGAGGGACCGGTTCTCCCCGCAGGGCACCGGCCATGGCCAGCTCATCCACGCCGAAGGCGAAAGGTCCCACGGTGGCCATCGTCACCACCGGATCCAGGCCCACCGCAATCGCCACCGGGAACGGCCCGCTCACTTTCCTCCTCTGCATGGTGAGATGGCGATAAGAGGCCGCCAGAACCCCCAGGGTCCGTTTCCCCTGCACTTGCAGGCGGTACATGGCCGAGTTGCGAATCCCCGTTTCCGGATCTCTACTGATGATGCTGGGCAGATCAATGTAGGGTCCGCCGTCAAGCTCATTCAAGGTGGGAATCGGAAAGCGACCGAGGTCCACATCGGACCCCAGGAGCACGTTTTCCTTGCAGGGACCCGTGGAAACCAACGTGGGCTCAATCGGATGTTTGGTGCGCTCGTTCCAGACGCGCAACAGCGCATCGGGCTCGCATCCCAAAGCAAGACCGAGGCGCTCCTTCGTCCCCAGCACGTTCATAACCACCGGATTCGAATAGCCACGGGGTCGCTCAAAAAAGAGGGCCGGCCCATAGGCGTCGCTCACCTTCCTGCAAATGGCTCCGATCTCATACCGGACATCCACTTCCGCACTGACTCGGACTAACTCTTGCTGTTTTTCCAGCTCGTCGAGAAAGTCCCTCAGGTCCGCAAATGGCATAGCAGCCTCCTTTATAAAAGCCCCAACTTGACGAACTTCAGAATCCGTGATAAAAAACCCTGAATATGTTCGAACTGCGAACGAAAATTTCAGTATGCGAACTTTAACTTTTGGTTCGCGAGGTTGTAAATGAAAAGAACGCTTCATTTACCTAAATCATTTGCATCATATGCATTAACTAAGGCTGGCCGGAGTAAAGCCCCGAGGACTTCCAAAAAGACCGGGCGGAACCACACCCGGTCGTCTCCCCGTCCGGATAGTTCGGTGACTTCCCTGGAAAAGGCTCTGGACATCCTGTGCAGCTTCAACGAAGAGCGGGGAGATCTGTCGACCACCAAGCTGAGCGAGATCCTCGGTTATAACCGGACGACGGTTTATCGCTTGTTGTGCGTCCTCGAGCAGCGGGGGATGGTCAGCAAGAACCCGGAAACCAAGGCCTACTCCTTGGGGCTTAAGATTCGGGAACTGGCGGCCCTCGACCTCTGGTACGGGGAACTCCGCCACAAGGCCATGCCGTTCCTCAAACAGCTCAGAGATATCACGGGAGAAACGGCCGGGTTATACGTCCTCTCGACCCATTACGAGATCATCTGTGTCGAGAGGGCAGAGAGCCTTTCCGACCTGAGGCGAGCAGCCCACGTGGGTAGCGTTCTCCCCTTTGGCGGAGCCACCAGCAAAGTTCTCCTTCTCTCGTTCCTGGAGAAGGGCGAACCGGAATTGCAGCAGATATATGATAGCCTCCCAGTACAGAATCGGATCGTGGACTACCCGAGCCTTCTCCGGGAACTCCGCCAGCTTCAAAAGGAGGGGTATTGCTTCTCGGGCGGAAAGGTGCTTCCCGGAACCATCGGGCTCTCGACCCCCATCCGGCGCCAGGGGAGCATCATTGCGGCCCTGACCGTCTCGGGCCCCTCTAACCGCTTCGACCGGGAGGCAGTGCGCAAGTTCGCCCCCCTGATCGTGGACACGGCCCGCCAGCTCTCCGAGAGACTGGGTCCCGCCTCCCCGTAGGAGTCCTCCCGCAAAAAAGGCTGAGGAGCACCGGGTCGTCCTTGAGAAGCCGGTCCGCCGCGGCTTAGGCATCCCGGGTACTGGGGAGCTCACCTACTTCTTTCAGGATCTTGATACCCCACGGTTTGGGGTACAGGCGACCAACCAAGCCCCTGACCCATAACAGGTCGCTACCAGGTAAAGTGTCGGGGTCGTCAGAGACGACCGCTTTTACGTATCGGGCTTCGTACTTGGTCCTGCCCGGTGTTAGGTCCTTGATGAGTGGCTCGATCTCCGTCCCCTGTTTGAGGTTATCTAGGCTGTCCACAAAAGTCAGGTATTCCTTTCCGGCCAAACTTTGCCCTCCTCCATGTGGCGATCGCCACCCCGTTGCGACAAGTGCTATCCGTTCGGATTCCGTTAAGAGTTCTCTACTGTCCTACAGCCTATGACTAGAAGCCATACTGCTTCCATTCGGCGATGATCTTTTTCTGAAGAGCCTCGGGATAGGCGTTCTGGAAAGACATCCGGACCGGTATGTCACTCTCTTTGGTCCATTCCGCTGGCCAGGTGCAATCATATATCCCGGTAGCCAGCCTGCCTTTCGACCTCTCCTCAGGGCTTAGATAGGGCACCAGGGTCCATCCCTGCTTGTCCGGGTCAGCCGACACCCCTCGAATTGGATGCAGCCTGGTGCCCATGGCATGCATGACCTCATCCAGGTTAAAAACATCCACATCATCGTTCACGATGATCACCTTGGGCACTGAAGTCCTGCGGCCGTGGATGACACCGGCAATCTGGGAGACAATTTCGCGGTTGCTCTCCTTGACGCTAACCACTGCCACCAGCGCCCCCATCTCTGGTGGAATATAAACGTCCACCACCGGCACACCGTATCTTTTCAGGCGGTTCTTGATGCCGATGGCCCCGGCGATTGAAGGGCCGATCTTCCCATCACTGATGCCCACGCCCTCGGGGCTCAGACATAGGATCGGATTGGACCGGTAGGTTATGGCCTTGATCTTGAATGCAGACCCGGGCGCCCAGCCCTGCGTGCGGAAGCCGGGAAACTCACCAAACGGCCCCTCCGGAAGCTCGACATCCCGCAGGATCTCGCCTTCCAGGATAATCTCCGCGTGAGCGGGCACCAGCAGGTCATTAGTCTCGCATTTCACCAGCTCAATTGGCGACTGGGCCAGGGCTCCAGCGAAATCCGCCTCATCCTCGCCAATCCCGACCGGGGACGCGGCAACGATGGCACACAAGGGGTCCGCGCCAATCGCAACAGACACGGGCATGGGCTTGCCGGCCTGTTTGTATTTCTCCTGGATCAGGCCAAAGTGGCTGTATGGTTTCAAATAACCGGTGATCAGCCGCCGGTTAAAGACCATCAGCCGGTACATGCCCCAGTTCGTCCAGCCCGTTTCGGGATCCTGGTTGATAACACAGTGCCAGGTTCCGATGTACCTCCCTCCATCGCCCTCGTGCACGGTGGGGATGGGGAAACGGTACAGGTCCACGTCATCTCCAAAGAGCTTGTTCTCCTTGCAAGAAGCGGCCTTGACAGCAACAGGCTTAACCGGCCGTGATAGCCGGCGCTCGAACTCCTGAAAGACTTCCCTCATCGGGGTGTCGGGGCCCAGCCCCATGGCGATAGCCAGCCTCCGATAGGTGGCCACCGGAGCGCCGAGTATTCGTCCACCCTCGGGATAGTCCTTCAGCCGCTCGAACAGACACGCGGGCCCTTTCATCTCACAACTTCGCCCGGTGACGGCCGCGGCCTCGAGGTCCCAATCAACCTCACGGCTTACGCGTACGGCATCACCGGTTTTTTGCAGCGCTCCGACGAAATCCCTGTTATCCTTAAACACCGTGCCTCCCTCACGAAGTAATCTTCCCGGCTACGTTCAGCGCCCGAAAGGTTGCCGTATTGGAGCTGTTCCTCAACTTCTCCAGCACCACTCCCGCCAGCGCTTTCTTGTCAACCTTCTGCTCGGCTACCAGAGGCAGCGTCTCGACGATCACCAACAGCTCAGGAAG
>JACPSX010000275.1 GCA_016193065.1 Candidatus Tectimicrobiota bacterium
CCCGGTCCCATGATCGAATCATTGGACCTGGCCTCGCCAGATTCAAGAGAGATCTGCAGCTTGACCAGACCCGTCATCTTCGCCAGGCGCTCTGCGGCCTTGCTCTGGATGCGGGTCCCGTTCGTCATGAGCTGGAAAGAGTAGCCCGCCCTGTCAAGAGTTTCGAGAAAGTCGAAGAGCTCCGGGTGCAGCGTCGGCTCGCCCCCGGTGAAGAGGAAATGGGGTTTGGCGCCCACGTCATTCACCTGGGCCAGAACCCCGGCCAGTTCTCCCCCGGAGAGACGGTACGGATTACGGGTCATCGGGGAGGCCGCGTAAAGGCAGTGGGTACACGCCAGGTTGCAGGTCTCGGGCGCCACCGGGAAGACCCAGAGCTCCCGCAAAGCCTGGGCGGCGTTTTCGCGAGCCAGGCGGGTGTGCTGGGTTCTCTGCAGTGGAGCCCGCAAACTTGCCGCGGACTTGCGGGCACTCAAGGTGACGACATAGACCTCCGGGTTACGGGTCCGCCTGTTTTCGGAAGTTTCCAGAACCTCGATCCCGGTAAATCCAGCCTCAATGAATTGAATCAGAAAAGACTTTTCTGACAAGGCGCCCGCAATTCACTTGAACCAGTCCTCCTCATGAAACCGTTCCTCCAGGCTTGGTTCGCGCTGCAGGACGATTTCGGAGCACAGGACGCGACCCCGGGGCTTCAGGACCCGGTGGACTTCTTCCAGAATCCTCTCTTTCTCCGGTGAAAGGTTGAAGATCCCGTTGCTGACGACCCAGTCCACCGAGCTATCCGGCAAGGGGAGTTCCTCGGCCAGGGCCTGAACGCAGCGGACATTGGGGAGTCCAAGTCGCCCCAGCCCTGTGACCGCCTTGCGGACCATCGCCAGGGACAGGTCGATGCCGATCACCTTTCCGGAAGGCCCCACCTTGCGCGCTAATAAGGCGGTATCCAATCCCCCTCCTGCGCCCAGTTCCAGGATGACCTCTCCCGGCGCAAATTCGCCGCAACGGGCCAGGTAGGAAGAGACTCCGGTGAAGGATTCCGCCAGCATCTCGGGGAAACTTTCAATCTCCCCGGCGGCATAACCTAAATCGAGGGCGTATTGCTTCCCCACCCTGAACTTATATTTTGAGGTGGAATTGAGCGCCACTTCGGAATACTTGCCGCGCACAAGCTCCCGAATTTCGCCGGACGAAAGCTCCCCGATCATCTTGATGGCTGCTTCCATGGCACCCCTCCCTCGGGACTCAATGGGATGGTAATTCTCCCAGGGATGATCCAGTTCAAACTGGAGTCGCGGGATAAGAATTGAAGTTTGAGCAATAGTATACCTCCTGGCCTCAGACCCTGTCGACCCGAATTGCCTGCGCAAAGCACATGCTGTAGGGAATTCAGCTTTAGTGCAAGTTAAAAGTCCCATGTAAAGCATGCGTAAAGCCCTGGTAAAGATTTTGTAAAGATGGCGGGCAAGAAAGAGGGGCAACAAAGTGGATCGGGGGCGGCGTTTTTCAGCAGCCTAAGCAGGCAGGGTGAACCAGACCCGAGTCTCGCCGGGAGAGCTTTCGGCACCGACTTCTCCACCGTGGGCCTCAATCAGCTCTTTCATGATGGCAAGCCCGATACCCGCCCCTCCGTGCTCCCGGGAGCGGGACTTCTCGCCACGATAAAATCGTTCGAAGATAAACGGGAGATCATCCCCGGAAATTCCCTCTCCGGTATTGACGAAATTCATCTTGATTTTTCCCGGCAAGCGCTCGGCCAGGATCCTGACCTTCCCGCCGTGCAACGTGTACTGCCAGGCGTTCTGCAGGAGATTCCTGAAGACCTGGAACAGCTTCTCTTGATCAGCAAGAATCCGGCCGTCCACCTCCGAGAAGTCCGTTTCGACGACGATCCGCTTTGCAGCAAACATGGTTTGGAAAGATTCCATCACCTCCCCTGTCAGCTCCTTGAGATCGATTCTGTCGCGGCGGAGCGTCCCCCAGGAAGCGTCGGCCCTGGCCAACTGGAGCAAATCCTCGACCAGCTTGGCCAGGCGCAGAGTTTCCTCATGGAGCAACTTGAAGATCTCTTTCGAGGGGGTCATCACCCCGTCGTTCAAGGCTTCCAGATACCCGCGCATGTTCGTCAACGGGGTGCGAAGCTCGTGGGCGACATCGATCACCATGGTTTTCCGCAGTTTCTCGATCCTCTGCAGGCTGTTTGCCATTCGGTTGAACGCGGCGGCCAACTGTCCGACCTCGTCCCGGGAGAAAATCCGCACGCGAGCCGTGTACTCCCCCGCGGCGATTTCCCCGGTAATCCCGATCATCTGAGATAAAGGGTTTAAGACTTTTCTCGTTAGCAGGAGGTTCAGGATCACGGCCAGGGCCAGGGCAGCCAGGCTTCCCCAAATCAGGGAGCGGTGACTCGCATCCAGGAACATCTGGTGAACTGCTACCGGCTCGATGTTGTAATCTTTCATCAACGCCATGAAATATTTTGCGGCGAGGTAATCGATGGTGAGCCAGACGGCGAGGATGACAACCCCGATGACGAGAACATTGATCCCCAATAGCTTCCAGAGAAGGCGTCCTTTCATGTCACATCCTATCCTCATCCTCGGCAAATCGATACCCAAGCCCCCTTACGGTTAAGACGTACCTGGGGCGTGCAGGGTTCTTCTCGATCTTCTGCCGGAGCTTTCCGATGTGCACGTCGATGACGCGATCGACCACGGCCTCGCCATGGGGATAGAGGCGCTCCAGGAGCTCCTGCCGGGAAAAGACTCGACCGGGCGAGGCCATGAGGGAGTGGAGGAGCTTGAACTCAAAAACGGTGAGCGAGATGGGGCGGCCGTTCAAGGTAACCCTGCGCTTATCGAGGTCGAAGACCAGACCGGCCCGAGACATGGGACCTTGGGGCTTCCCTTCCTCCGGTCTGGCCCTTCTCAAGATGGCCTTGACCCTGGCCACCAACTCGCGGGGGCTGAAAGGCTTCACCACGTAGTCGTCGGCGCCCAGCGACAACCCGAGAACCCGCTCCATCTCTTCCTCCCGGGCCGTCAGGATCAGGATGGGAACGTCGGATGAGCGTCTAAGTTCCCTACAGACTTCCCACCCGTCCACAGTAGGAATCATGAGATCGAGAACCACGAAGATCGGGTGGTGCTGATGGGCCAGATCCAAGGCCTGCTGGCCGTCGTAGGCAGCGATCGTTTGGAATCCATCCCGTTCAAGGTAAAGGGCCACCAGGGTGGATGTCTTCCTGTCGTCCTCGACGATGAGGACGGGACCCAGTGCAGCATGACTCATGGCAGGCTCTTCCGGTCCTTCATTTCGAGTGCTCCAGCAGAAACCTCTTGGTATGTTGAGGCCCTGCGGCTTCGTCGCTCCGGAGTGAGGCTTTGAGACGTTGCAGGTCTTCAGGAGTGTCCACGTCAAACCACGATGAGAGGCAGGCGACCTTGAGCCCCTTTGCCCGAGCCCGTCCGATGGTTTCGGAGAGGACGTGGGCGGTGCTCCGGACCATGCCGTCGAAGAGTTCCCGGTAAAGCTGACAGAGACCGATCAAGTAATAGCCGCCGTCCTCGCTGGGTCCCAAAACTACGTCAACTTCCGGCTCACATAGGAGACCAAGAGCACCTTGAAGATAGTGGAGCGGCAGGGTGGGGGTATCGGTGTCGATCACGATCACCCTGCGGTACCCCAGAGCGAAGAGCCGCTTGAAAGCACCCGCGAGTCTCTCCCCGAGATCGGATCCCTGCTGAGGGATGAAAGTAAAACCGGTACCGGCCAGGGATTCGAAAAAATCCTTCGTATTTTCGGGTGTATAGACAATGACCGGGACGGCGTCTTCCAGCCCCTTGACCTGCTCAATTTTATCGAGAAGGAAGCAGCGGTAGAGTTCGGCCGCCTCTTCGTAGGAGTAAGTCGGGCAGAGGCGGGTTTTCACCTCCCCGGGCCGGGGAACTTTCGCCATCATGGCGACCGCGGCATCAAAGACCCCTGCCATCGCTCTTCTCCCGAACCATATGAGTATGAATTCTTCCGGCAAAAGAACGCACTTCATTTAAAAGTTACTGGAAAGAGATGAGGGATGCAAAAGAAAAAAGGGGGCCCCGCAGGGCTCCCCGAGATCGGAAGTTAGTTGTTTCGGTCCAGCCGTTCCTGATAGAAGTAGCTTATCTGGCGCTGCGGACATGCCGGTCCCCGCTCATCTCGTCCTGGACGGCGGGAACGCTGGGAGAGGCAATCTCGCGGTCCAGGCTTTCCTGCGCGATGCTTCCCAGGACCCGGTTCTCTCTATCCCAAACCACGCTCTTCTCAACCGTGGTGGAAACCGCCGGGGAATTGATCTCCCGATCCAGACTTGCCTGCGCGATGCTTCCCGGGGCTCGGTTCTGCCGATCCCATACCTCGCTTGCGGGCACGGTGGTGGAAACCGCCGGGGAATTGATCTCCCGATCCAGACTTGCCTGCGCGATGCTTCCAAACTCTGCCCACGCACTGGCAGCCCCCAGAACCAGGACCGCCGCTGCAACCAAACCCATCAGACTCTTTCCTGCCTTCATGACGTTTCTCCTAGTTAATCTGTTTGTCGAGTCTCGCTCTCCCGGCTCTATCGCCGGGTTCCGTTGCTTCTTGC
>JACPSX010000276.1 GCA_016193065.1 Candidatus Tectimicrobiota bacterium
ATCGGGGTGTGTCCGACGTCATCGTATGCGATGGGTTCATGGGCAACGTGGCTTTAAAGATCAGCGAGAGCCTGGCGGAAATGGTCGAGAAGAGTCTGCGAGAAGTTTTCTCCCACAACATTTTCTCCAAGCTGGGATACCTGCTGGTCAAGCGGCGATTTGCGGCCATGAGGAAGCGCATGGACTACTCGGAATATGGGGGCGCCCCGCTCCTCGGCATTAATGGGGTCTGCATTATTTGTCACGGCGGCTCCACGCCGAAGGCGATCAAGAATGCCATTCCCATGGCCCAGAGGATGGCCGATACCGGGCTCAGCAATCATATCGAGGGAGATATAGAGGCCGATGTCGAGACCCATGGCGCCGACTATCGTAGAGGAACCTTCTGGGGCCACATCCGCGAATCCTTTTCTTTCTCCATGGAACGCAAAGGGAGGAACCGCCCTCGCGGGAGCAATCAGGAGTAATGGGGGAGCGCCTGGCCTTTGTTTTTCCGGGACAAGGATCCCAATATGTGGGGATGGGAAAGAGCCTGCAGGAGATTTCCCCACGGGCAAGGGAGATGTTCTCCCTCGCCAACCAAACGCTTGGCCTGGATCTTCGGGCCCTCTGTATGGAAGGGCCCGAAGAAGCGTTGCGTCTTACGGAAAATACCCAACCCGCCATTCTTCTGGTCAGCGCCATGGCGGCCGGCCTCCTGCGCGAGCGGGGGATCAATCCCGTGATTGCCGCCGGGCACAGCCTGGGAGAGTATTCGGCCCTGGTGGCGGCAGGGGCGCTTTCCCTGGAAGATGCCCTGGTCCTGGTGCGCAAGCGAGGGCAGTTCATGCGGGAGGCGACTCCTCCGGGAATGGGCGCCATGGCGGCGCTGATTGGTTTGAGTGTCGAGGCGGTTGAGGAGATTTGTTTCAAAGCCAGGGACGGCGAGGTGCTGCAGCCGGCCAACCTGAATGGAGCCGATCAGGTGGTTATTGCCGGCCACGCGGGGGCCGTGGAGAGAGCCATCCGTTTGGCCAAGGAGGCCGGGGCCGCACGGGCCGTTCTTTTGCAGGTCAGCGCCCCCTTCCATTGCGCCTTGATGGAACCTGCCGCGCAGCGGCTCGCTGTGGAACTGGACCGCATACCTCTTGGGAATTTGGCGTTTCCCGTCGTGGCCAACGTGAGCGCCCGTCCCATGACCACCGGCGCGGAGGCGCGCAGTGCCCTCAAGGCCCAGGTTTGCGCTCCGGTCCGCTGGCTTGAGACCATGGACACGATTCTCGGCCAGGAAGTCGAGCGGATCGTGGAGGTGGGGCCCGGGCGCGTATTGTCGGGTCTCTTCAAACGGCACCATCGCCACCTGAAGGTTGCCAACGTGGAAGATGCCGCAAGCCTGGAACGGGCTCTGGAGGGACTTCCTTAGGAGAGTGGTAATGGGGCTCAGGGGGCGGGTGGCGCTGGTGACTGGAGGGGGTCGCGGGATTGGAGCCGATGTGGCCCGAGGGCTGGCGGCCCGGGGGGCGAGAGTTTTCATCAACTACCTGCGAGACACCACAGCGGCCGAGAGGGTAAAGGGCGAGATTTGCAGCGCCGGGGGAGAAGCGGAAATCGTACAGGCCAACGTGGCCTACCCGGCGGACGTGAAGAGGATGTTTGAGCGCGTTTCCGCGGAGGGTGGCCGCCTGGATTTCCTGATCAACAACGCGGGGGTGACCCGGGACGGGCTCCTTTTGCGCATGTCCGAGGACGACTGGGACTATGTGCTGGATACGAACCTCAAGAGCACGTTTTTGTGCTCCAAAGCCGCGGCCCGGCTCATGGTACGGCAGCGCTTCGGTCGCATCGTAAACATCTCCTCGGTGGCGGGGATCATGGGAAACCCGGGACAGGCCAATTATGCCGCGGCCAAGGCGGGGATCGTCGGGTTTACCAAGGCGGTGGCTAAAGAGCTGGCCAGTCGCGGAATCACCGTGAATGCGGTGGCTCCAGGGCTGGTCGACACGGATATGACCCGGTCCATGCCTGAAAGGGCCAGGGAAGCGATCCTGGGGACCATCCCCCTGGGCCGCGTGGGCTTGGGACCTGAGGTGATGGCGGTTGTGGAGTTCCTCCTCTCGGAGGAGGCTTCGTACATTACCGGTCAGGTCCTTCATGTGAACGGCGGGATGTGGATGTAAGGGTGCCGGTTCGGAGGCAAGGACGGGCACAGGCCCGTCCAGATGGAGGGATTGTGACTCGCTTGGAGGAGGTGAGTTAAGATGGCTTCAGTAGAGGAAAGGGTAAAAGAGATCATCATGGAGCAGTTGGGAGTGGAGGCGGACGAGGTGACTCCAGAGGCATCTTTTATTGAAGACCTGGGAGCGGATTCACTGGACACGGTGGAGCTCGTCATGGCGTTTGAGGAGGAGTTCGATATCGAGATTCCAGATGAAGACGCCGAGAAAATTACCACGGTGCGAGACGCGATGAATTACATTGCCTCCCATTTGAATAGTCAGGATTAAAGTCCGCCTGGAGTCGAGAAGCAGATCCGGGGAATCCGGGTTCTGATGCTATATAGGACCGTCAAAGGGCGGCGGCGAGAAAATGGGTGAAGGAGAAAGTCGTGCAGGGGCGACGGGTCGTGGTCACAGGCTTAGGAGTGGTTACCCCCGTAGGCATCGGAGTAGAGGAGTCTTGGCAAGCCTGGTGCAGAGGGGAATCCGGAATTCGCCAAATCACGCGCTTTGATGTCTCCGATTTTCCGGTGAAGATCGCCGGCGAAGTGGTCGGATTCGACCCCGGCCTCTACATAGAGAAGAAAGAGATCAAGAAGATGGATCTCTTCATTCAGTATGCCATGGCGGCCGGGACCATGGCCATGAAGGACTCCGGGCTGCAGGTGAACGGATCGAATGCCGAGCAGGTGGGCGTCCTGGTCGGCTGCGGTCTCGGAGGTCTCCCCTCCATCGAGAGGTATCACCATATCTTAGAGGCGGAGGGCTACCGCAAGATCTCCCCTTTCTTTATTCCCATGATGATCGGCAATATGGCCTCGGGGTATCTCTCCATGCGGTTTGGACTCAAGGGCCCCAACAGTTGCGTCTCTACGGCCTGCGCCACCGGGGCCCACGCGATTGGAGATGCCTTTAAGATCATCGCCCGCGAGGATGCGGACGCCATGCTGGCGGGGGGGGCGGAGGGCGTCATCACTCCGCTTGGTATCGGCGCTTTCGCCAACATGAGGGCACTGTCCACCCGCAATGACGAGCCCCCCCGCGCCAGTCGCCCCTTCGATCGCGACCGGGACGGCTTCGTGATGGGGGAAGGGGCGGGGGTCGTGATGCTGGAGGCGCTGGATTGTGCCAAGGCCAGGGGGGCTCGGATCTATGCCGAGATTGTAGGATACGGCATGAGTTCCGATGCTTATCATGTCACCATGCCGGATCCCAAAGGAGACGGAGCCAGCCGTTGCATGGCCAGGACTCTGAAGGACGCCGGTGTCAGGCCCGAAGAGGTGGACTACATCAACGCCCACGGCACCTCCACGCCATACAACGACAAGTTTGAGACGATCGCCATCAAAAACGTGTTTGGGGAGCATGCCTACAAGCTGGCGGTGAGCTCTACCAAGTCGATGATCGGCCACTTGCTCGGTGCGGCCGGCGGCGTCGAAGCGGTCGCCACCGTTCTGTCCGTTAAGCACGGAATCATCACGCCCACCATCAACTACGAGAATCCGGATCCGGAGTGCGACCTCGACTACGTTCCCAACGAGGCCCGCAGGATCCCCATCCGCCTGGCGCTTTCCAATTCCTTTGGCTTTGGTGGTACGAACGCCTCGGTGCTCTTCAAGAGGTACACCGAGTGAAGTCGCCGAAGGCAAAAGGGAAGGCCAAACTCTCCCGAGAGCGGGCGAGGTACCTGGAAGAGTTTCAGCGCAGCCTGGGTTACTCCTTTCAGGATCTCTCCCTTCTCGACCGGGCTCTGACCCATAAATCATTCGTCAATGAGAACGGGGAACCCCTGGCCGACAACGAACGCTTGGAATTTCTCGGCGACGCCGTTCTCGAACTGATGGTCAGCGATTATTTTCTCAAGAGGTTTCCGGACTCTGCGGAGGGGGAGCTTTCCAAGCTCCGGGCTGCCGTGGTGCGTCAGAGCCACCTGGCCAAATTGGCCCGCCAGGTGGATCTGGGTTCCTACCTGCTCCTGGGAAAAGGAGAGGAACAGACGGGGGGACGTCAGAAGACGTCCATCCTGGCCGATACCCTGGAGGCGGTCCTGGGGGCCATTTACCTCGATGCGGGGTTTGAGAGTGCCCGCGGGGCATTCCTGAACTGCTTCGAGGGAGAAATTAATCATGTGGCCCACCAAAAAGAGAGGCGCGATTTCAAAAGCGAGCTGCAGGAATACACCCAGGAGCGGCTCGGGTGCGTCCCGTCCTATCGGGTGGTAAGATCCTACGGCCCCGACCACGACAAGATCTTCGAAGTCGAGGTGGTCGTGGGGGAAGAGATCCGGGCCATCGGCTCGGGAAAGAGCAAGAAAGAAGCGGAGCAGCGGGCCGCCAAGGCAGTGCTGGAACAGTTTCCATCCTCCTGAAAGTGCCCCACCACGCGCAAATCGACTCCCCTCTCCTGCCACCGGATCACTCAGATCCTCGGGTGCCCCCTTGGGGCCCCGGCACTGTTGGCCCGCGGGTCCTGACACCCGCCAGGCGGGTACCCGGGTCGCCTCCTCGATCCGCGCTCCGTCACCCTGACGAGGGTCCCACTTTCGCGCGGCTCTGCGGAGGC
>JACPSX010000277.1 GCA_016193065.1 Candidatus Tectimicrobiota bacterium
CAAGGACTCTTCCCGTGCCCTTTGTCAGACTTGATGATCTCCGGGGATCCGGGGAGTGGACCAAGCCTCCGGACGACCTAATCTTAGAACGATTCAAGGTGCCGTTCCCGAGCAAGGATTTGACCAGGTTGGCATACGACCGGTAGAGCCATGGAGGATCTCATTCTCTACGACACCGGCCTTCTCCTCCGAGCCTCGACCACAACCCTGGATCACAGCGAGCTCAGTCTGGCCCTCTGGGAAAGAGCCAAGGCAAGGCAGATCAGGGCCTGTATCGCCGAGCAAACTGTGTGGGAGTTCTTCTCGATCCTGACCCGGCTCCGCATCCCCCATCGGAAGGTCCTCACGGAGCTTCAAAAGCACCTCCAGATCTTTCCCCTGATCGCCCCGACGCGTGAAACCTTTGCCGCCACGTTTGGGTCCCTCCAGCGCCTGCGGTGGTTGACAGGGCCTCAAGTCTTTGATCTCTTTCTAGCCCACACCGCGTTGGATAACGGCGTGAGAAGGCTCTACACGTTCAACGACCGCCACTTTCGACGCTTCAATCTCCCACTCCAGGTGGTCAACCCTGCCTCTGAACAGCCTTAGCCGCTTTTCCGATGACTTCCATCTCCTTGGCGTGAAATACGTCGGTTGCATTAAAAGATCCAGCGGGGGAACGGAAATCCGAGATCCCCTGTTATTTCGCTGGATAACTCGCGGACACCACGAGCCTCAATCAGGTCCTGGCCATGGGGGCCGATGGAGGCCCCCCCACCTGAATCCCCGCCAGGGGGGAGGAGATATGAGGATGATCCGCCCCCGCGAGGGGGGAGGAGTCGTAATTTCTGCTGCGTCGTAGAAAGAGCTGAGAGCCAAGAGCTGAGAGCCAAGAGCTGAGAGCCAAGAGCCAAGAGCTGAGAGCCAAGAGCCAAGAGCTGAGAGCCAAGAGCCAAGAGCTGAGAGCCAAGAGCCAAGAGCTGAGAGCCGGAAAGCGGACCCCCTTACCCACACCCTCTCCCCCAAATGGAGGCGAGGGAAAATAGGAACTGCCCGCAATGGAGAAGAAGATAAGGTAGGCGCAGTTGATCATCCCAGAGTTCTGATCTATACTGATTCTCAGTGGTTGTCTGAATACAACAGTGACGGGGAGGACAGACCATGGCCGCTGTAAAAATGTGGGGAAGGGGTCAACTGACGATCCCTGCTTCGCTGCGCAGGGAGCTCCATCTGGACGAGGAGACGACGCTGAATGTCGTCAAGGTGGGCAAATCTCTGGTTTTGACCACTAGGACTCTGGTTGGAGATAAGGTGGCTAGAAAAGCCGCAAAGGAGATGAAGAATGTCGGACTGAAATTGAGAGATCTTTTGAAAGACCTTGAGAAACAGCGCGTACGCTATAACAGGGAACGATATGGGAGCTAGCCGGTGGAGAGTGTTCCTCGATACCAGTGCCCTAATTGCGGGAATTGTATCGGCGAGCGGGGCAGCGCGTGAGGTGCTGCGGTTGTGCGAGGCAAGGGTGGTTGAACCTCTCGTATCCCGCCAGGTTTTAACGGAAGCGGATCGGAACCTTTCGGGGAAACTCCCCGCTTTGGTTCCTGATTATTGCCATTTGATGCGCCAGATGTCTCCAACGGTTTTGGATGATCCCTCACGGAGAGAGGTAGCGCAGGCTGTGCGCGTGATCCATCACAAAGACGCACCGATTCTGGCTGCGGCGATCCGCGGAAAGGCTGATTATTTGATTCCATGGAATACGAGGCACTTTCAGAAGACCTCGGTCAGGAGGGCTGTTCGTTTTAAAATTATGACGCCCGGCGAGTTCCTGGAGGAGTTTAGAAGGTCACTGCCTTATGAGTCGTAGGGGGAGATGCCCTTCGGATTGAGCTTCAACATTCTCACCCACACCCTCTCCCCCGGCGGGGGCGAGGGGAAATGGTGGTTCTCCCCCGAAGGGGAGAAGGTGAATAGGGATTTTTCCCCCGGTGGGGGCGAGGGGTTGTGGGAACTCTCCTCCCAAGGAGGGGTAGTGGCGTGTTCTCCCACGCAAGGGGGAGGAGGTCTTTCTAGCGGATTGAGCCTCCCGTGTCTCTCTGGTATCATTGTGCCAGCCTATGGTTGATCGAGTTGCCATTTAAGAGGGAGTAGCAAGCATGTCGCAGGCAAGGGAATTGATGGAAGAATCGCTTCTTCAGCGATTGCGCAGGCTTCCGTCAGAGAGGAGACGGGAGCTCCTTGATTTCCTGGAGTTCCTGGAATCTCGGGAGCAAGCTCAAGGATGGCTGGAGTTTGATGAGTGGGCCGTTAATCTTGCAAAAGAGAAAGGCTTTGCTCACCTGACCGAAGAGGACGTTTCTCGGATTGTCAGCGATTTTAGGGCTGGGAAATAGTGCGGATTGTCGTTGACACCAACGTGCTGATCTCTGCTGCTTTCTGGACCGGCAAACCTAAAGAGCTCTTGAATAGGGTTCGCCAGCGAAGACTGACCTTTCTCACTTCTGAGGTGCTTCTCGATGAGCTCAGGGAAGTTCTCGTTAGAGAGGACAAGCCCTTTAAGCTGTCAGCGGAAGAGGCGGCACGGGTCGTCGCAGCAATGCGGGACATCGCTGAGATTGTCCAGCCCCATAGTCGGGTGACAATATGCCAAGATGACCAGGACAACAGGGTGTTGGAATGTGCCATGGATGGGTCGGCTGAGTGCATTATCAGCGGGGATTTGCATCTACTCGGGCTGAAATCTTTCCAAGGGATACAGATTATGACTGTCTCGGATTTTTTGAGTCATTCGGGGCCGAGATCATGAAAGCTGCAGAGAGAATAGCTCGCTGCCAGGTTTTTGAGGCTGAGAACGACCGCCAGGCTCTCCTGCGGGTGAAGGAGTGCGAGCCTCAGATGGTGATTCTCGATTTTCACCTGCCCAGCGTGAACATCCGCCGGTTGTGCCAGAAGATCAAAAAGAGCTGAGAGCTGAGGGCTAAGGGCTGAGAGCCAAGAGCTAAGAGCCGGAAAGCGGCGGACCTCTTCACCGTTGACCCTTACCCCCTATGGGGGAGAGGGAAAGATGAAGTTCGCTTGTATTGACACGTGATCTCGACGTGTTATAGTGCTCATATCAGAATGGGAAATGGAATCTTATAAGGAGTTTTCAAAGAGCTCTGGGTGCGGGATCTAGGTTCCCGAGGGCGATAAGAAATGGATGGAGTTATTGCTGCGCAAGCTCTAGATGAAGTCCGCCGGATTATCTGGGAAGTGGTGGGGAAAGGAACGGCGACGGTTTATCTGTTTGGTTCCTGGGCGCGGGGAGATGCCGGCCCGAACGCTGATATCGACCTGGCCATTGAGGCCCATGCTCCGTTGCCCCGGGGGACGCTGGCCTTGCTGCGAGAGCGGCTGGAAGAGAGCCACGTGCCCTACCGAGTCGACGTGGTGAACCTGGAGGACGTGGACCCGGACTTCCGTCGCCGTGTCCTCGAAGAGGGCATCCGGTGGAGCGACTGAAAGAGCGGCTTGTTAGTGCGACACAAGCTTTTGCCACGCTTGAAGAACTGGTTGCCCTTCCCCATCCGTCGCGCGTAGAGCGAGACGCAGCAATTCAGCGCTTTGCGTACACGTTCGAGGCGTGCTGGAAGGCGGCGCAACGGTACCTGCTGGTGATCGAAGGAGTGAACGCGGGCTCACCCAAGGCTTGCATTCGGGCCTGCAGAGATGCCGGTCTTTTCTCCGATGAGCAGGCGGTCGTCGGCTTAGAGATGAGCGATGACCGGAATCTCACGGCACACACCTACAATGAACTGGTGGCGGAACGGATCCATCGGAATCTTCCCCGATATGCGAGCATGATGAGGCACTGGCTCACCGCCATGCAAGCGCGGATGAAGACCTGATTGAACCCTGCCTGATGATCCTCGATTTTCACCCGCCCAGCGTGCACGTCCGCCGGCTGTGCCAGAAGATCAAGGGGCAGAACGGAAATGCCAATCTCCCCATTATCCTGCTGGCCAACTCGGCGGACACGACGACCCTCAGTCAGGTCCTCGCCATGGGGGCCGATGGAGGTCCCCCCCACCTGAATCCTCC
>JACPSX010000013.1 GCA_016193065.1 Candidatus Tectimicrobiota bacterium
CTGGAAAAATCCCTCCAGGAAGCGCAGGGAGAACTGAAGAGTTTTGAGGACAAGATCCTGCGCATCCGGGAGTTCCGGAAATCGAAGGCCCGCTGGAGCGAAGTCATGCGAAACGTTGCCAATGCCACTCCCGGGGGAATAGTGCTCACGGCCTTGGAGGACAAAAGCAAGGGAAAATTGGTGCTGAGGGGTGAGGCGTCGACTTCGGGCCGGGGCGGCGGACCCGAGCAGGTCGCCGGGTTTGTTGAGCGGCTGGGAGCGCAAGGCTCGGGTCTGTCGGCGGCTCGGCTCGTTTCCGCACAAAGGGTGAAGACCGGAGAGGTTGAGGTCATCCAGTTCGAGGTGGAATGTGCGCTTTAGCCTGAAGGAGCTTCTGGGCGGGAGACGCAGGCTTCCTGTCACTCCGCTTCTGGCGGCGGGGATCGGGGCTTCTTTGCTGGCCTTGTCTCTGTTTTTCTGGGGGACCTACCGCCTGCAGCGTCAGGATGCCCGTTCCCTATCTCAGAAATTACGGCATCTCTCCCAATTGGTTGTGCAGGCACAGCAAGCTGCCCGTCAGAGGCAAGGAGAACTGCGGAGAATCTTCAATGAAGGCACGTTACCGGTGGTCTACGGCGACCTGACACAAGAGAGAGAAATTCCCTACTTTCTCCGGGGACTCCTCTCACTCTCCGCTGATCTGGGAGTGAAGATTGTCGGACTCAGGGCAAAGCCTGCCCTGAGCAAGGCCGAAGGGCCGGTCGGGGAAAACAAGGAAACTCCCGTACGCAGTTTTGAACTACGCTTCCGAGGATACTTCAAAGACCTCGTGAACCTGGTCCACGTCTTGGAAAGAGCCAGCAAGCCGATGACGATGGAGAACTTCTCCATAAGCTCGGAGGGGGAAGAGGGGGGCGAGCTTTCCATGCAGCTTACCCTGAACGTGTTGGAGGTAGGTGAGGGACGAGATCCTGAGTCCCGAGTCGCCCTGGAGCCGGCGGCCAGGTTGATTCACTCTCCTCCAGTGATTCTCTCCAGGGATCCATTCCGTTTCGGCGCGAGTCCCTCGGCGGCCGCCGGAACCCGTGAAGATGGAATCCTGCGGCTTTCCGCAATCCTCAAGACACCCGCAGGGCCCATGGCCATCATCGGGCAGGAGGTGGTTGGGATTGGAGAGCGCGTGGGGGATCTGGTGGTGCTGAGAATCAGCGGGAGTCAAGTGCAGCTTCGCGGTGGAGGCAAGACGATTACTCTCGACTGGAAAACGACGGAGAAGGAGGAGACTGGCGCTCATGAGAATTAGTTGTCATGGACCCGGGTACCCGCAGAGCGGGTGTCACCCGTGCATCATGAAATCCCCCCTGACCCCCCTTTTTCAAAGGGGGGAGCGGGGGGATTTTCTGAGCAGCGTTGTGGGAAGGGCCGGGATCTTGGGGATCATCCTCCTGGTGGCCGCGTCTGGATGTGCCGGGGTACGTGGCGTGGTGCCAGGGCAGCATATTGCTCCGATCAGTGAGACTCAATTTCTCCTGAGCGTGGAAGGTCTCAGTTTTCCCCGGGTTACCCGGGTCATTTTGCGGGGAAGCCAAAATTTTGAGCTCGTCGTCGATGAACTGAGTCCCGAGAAAGATTTAATCTCTCTGGATTTTCCCGGGGCCAGGTCTGTGGTCTCACCTCCTCGTGTTTTGATCAACCGGGGTTCCGTTGGCGCGGCTCAGGTAACCCAGGAGGAGAAAGGTGCCGGGGTTCGCCTGGAGTTGAAGCAGCCCAGGCCGTACAAGATCTTCCGCAGTGGCGCTGTGCTCTGGGTCGATGTAGAGGAACCTGAGCCGGCCTCCAAGCAGGTCACGGGAGAAATCCCGGTCGTACAGCCTCAGCAACTAGCGGGCGAGGGATTGCAAGGAAAGCGGAATGAGGTCCAGAAATCCTCGCCGGCGGAGGAACCTGATCCACTCCGGGAGATTCCCCTTCTCGAGCGTGCCGGACGGCTCGGTCAACCGATCTCGCTGAAAGCCCGCGATACCGAGATGAAAGACCTTCTGAGATCCGTGAGCAAGCTGCTCGGGGTGGGGCTCCTGGTGGACGAGGAGATCAAGGATCGAGTGACACTGGAGGTGAAGGAGGTTCCCATCCGGGATCTGTTGAGGACGCTGATCAGGGATTATGGCCTGAGTTTGCAGCAGCAGGGGGAGATGATTTCTGTCCGCAAGCTCAAGTTCGACAGCCGGGTGGTCTTCCTTCGCCATGCCAGCGCCGAGCGTCTGAGCCAAACCATCAAGGAATTGAAGGTGGCGGAAGGCACATCGGTCTCCTCGGATCCTCGCACGAATGCCCTCATCTTCCAGGGGGACCCGGAGGACCTGAGACGGCTCCTGGAATTGGTCCAAGCCCTGGATGCGGAAGGAACCTCCGCCTCGAGCAAGCTGAAGACGAGAATCGTTTACTTGAAGTATGCCCGGGTGGGCGAGTTCCAGCGCAAGATTCTCGATCAGACCGTGACGGAGAAAGGCTTTGACGAGACCTTGAAATCCCTGCTGTCCGAGGTTTCCAAAGGGGGGGTGGGGGCAGGCGGGAAGGGAGAGTCGGGGGGGGGAGACATCTTGTCCAGCCGGATCGCCTTTGACAAGAGAACGAACGCGGTCATTATTCGGGATCTTCCCGAAGTGGTCGATCGGATCGTTCCTCTCATCGAGGAGATGGACAAGTCTCTGCCGCAGATCTCCATTGAAGCTCGTATCGTGCAGACGGATGCCACCTTTGCCCGGGAGCTGGGAATTCAATGGGGAGGCAAGTACACAAAGGGGGGACATTTCGGGAACACAGTAATCCAGGGGGGGATGGTGCCGCTGACGAATACGGCAGGAGGAATCGTCGGCACGACTCCGGGGGGAGGGAATATGGTGGTTGATCTTCCCGCCGCTGTCGGCCGGGGGGTAGGTGGGGCCGCAGGAGTCTCGCTGGGGAACCTGGCTCGGGGACTGGTCCTGGACCTGCAGCTCTCGGCTCTGGAGACGGAAGGGAAGGCGCGGGTGATCTCGCGTCCCAGCATTGTGACCCTGGCCAATCAGGAAGCGCTCATCGAGAGCGGCACGGAATTCAATGTGCGGGTGAGAACCGAAGGGACACAAGGGACCATCTCCTCGGATCTTAAGGAAGTGGACGCAACCCTGCGCCTGCGGGTGCGACCCTATATCACGCCGGAAGGAAAGATCTTCATGGATATCCAAGCGGAGCAGCGCGAACCCGACTTTAGCCGGGTTGTGGATGGGATTCCTGCCATCCAGAAGAACAGCGCCTTTACCCAACTCATGGTCGATGACGGAGCCACGGCGGTCATTGGCGGCCTGTTCCGGCAAAAGAGCAGCGACAATGCCAAGCAGGTTCCCGGAGTCTCCAGGATTCCTATTCTGGGCTGGTTGTTTAAGAACCAGAGCCGCTCGGAATCCTTGACCGAGCTGATGATCTTCATCACCCCGAAGGTTCTGCAGGGGGAGGAGATTCTCGGGATCCGCAAGATGGGCGGCCCCAATCCCGGAGCCAAGGGCTTCGCAGGTCCACAGTAAGGTTCGCAATCCCGGAGGTGGCAGCGGAGATGAGCAGTGTCCGGATCGGCTATGAAAGACTCGGGGACATCTTCCTCAGACAGGGCAAGCTGACTGCGGACCAGCTCGATCAGGCTTTGTCCCGACAGCGCGAATCGGGGGAACGTCTGGGATCGATCCTGGTGGAGATGGGGTTTGTTTCCGCCTACGAACTCCTCAATGTTCTGGGCAACCAGTTGCGGATTCCCCTGGCGAGTCTGGACACCTATAAGGCTCTGGACCGGCGGCTGTTACACCTGGTGCCCGAGGATTTCGCCCGGCAGCACTCCCTGATCCCCTTGTGGAAGGAGGGACCTCTCCTGCTCGTGGCCATGGCCGACCCCTTCGATATCATGGTCACGGATCGGCTGAAGTTCCTGACGGGCTGCCAGATCGCCCCGTTCATCGGCGTGGCGGACGAAGTTGAGGTGGCGCTGGCCGAAAATTACCGGGGGGGAGACACCCTGGAGGAAGTGGTCCGGGACATCTCCGCCTCCGAGCGCTCGCCGCTGGAGGAGGAGGTGGACGGCTCCGATGCCGCGCTGGCCATTCAATCCGAAGGCAGCCCGGCCA
>JACPSX010000278.1 GCA_016193065.1 Candidatus Tectimicrobiota bacterium
AATCTCATCCTCGGGTTACGGGAGTTGACCAACGGCGAGACGGGCATTGTGACAACCGGTCTGGGGGCCGGCATACTGGAGAGGGCGCGGTGGAGCTACTACGTGATTCTTGCCGTCCTCATGTTCTCTCTCGTCCTGTATCACCTGTTGATGAGGTCCCGGGCGGGAACGGCCTTTCGAGCGCTCACCGACGACGAATTCGCCGCCGAACTGGTCGGGATCGATGTCACAATGTATAAAGTGCTTGCCGCCTCGATCGGCTCGGCTCTGCTGGGGGCGGTCGGCGCCCTCTACGCCTACTACAGCGGGTTCATCAGTCCCACGGTGTACGCCCTCGTCAGCGTGGACATCGTCGTCCTGGTCACGCTGCTCCTGGGAGGGATGGGTACCCTGCTCGGACCGGTCCTTGGAGGCGTGCTCTTTACCGTCCTCGATGAGATCGTGCGGCCTCTCGGACGGCTCAACGTCCTGGTCTACGGAGCGCTCATGATCCTCCTGTTCATCACCTTCCGGCAAGGACTGGTGGCGGTGCTGAGGAAGCTCGGAAAGGTCCGGATCCCGTAAATATACCGCCCGTCCCCGGATTTCTTCGAAGTGCATATGCATGATGGACCAACGCGTGTGGCCCAGGATGCAGACATACATGATCCTGGCATGCCGATCGATCCCGCAGTACTATCAGGGAGCCCTTTGGGAGAATCGAAGCGCTGCGGCTCAGCGTGCCAGCGGTAGAAGAGGAGGGATTCAGCGTATGGCCGTATATATGATCGTAGATATTGATGTGAAGGACCCGTCCGCTTACGAACGATACAAAGCCGAAGTCCCCGCTCTCATACGCAACCATGGCGGTGAGTACCTCGCCCGAGGCGGGAACTGCCAGGTCCTCGAAGGAGACTGGCGACCGAGCCGGCTGGTCTTGTCTCGATTTCCCGATAAGGAGTCGGTGCGGGCGTTTTTCAGTGATCCGGAATACCAGCCGCTGAAAGAGCTGAGGCATCGCGTCGCAAAGACAGACATCGTTGTGGTCGAAGGCCTGTGATCGGTGGATTGCCCATCTGTCATCTTTGCCGTCCAGTCTCCGGAGGCCGACGTCATTCTGCTCCCGGCCCGCGAGTGAATTCCTGCGCTTGGAGAAAAGGGGGGATCCATGAAACTCGAAACGATGGTTTTCGAGAGGGAGGGTAGGATCGGCTGCCTGACGCTGGACCGTCCAGGGCTGCTCAACGCCATGGATTACCAGGGAGCGCTCGACATGAATCGATCTGCCGAGATGATTCGTGACGACCCGGATCTCCGGCTTGTGCTGATCCGGGGGGCGGGTCGTGCCTTCTGTACGGGCATCGACCTCAAGCAACTCGCCGCCGGAGAGACCCCGCACGAGTATTACGAGAAGTGGGACCGGGCGTTGCGAATCCTTGAGCAGGCCGAGAAGGTGCTGATCTGTGCCATGCACGGCTATGTTCTTGGCGGAGGATTGCAGTTGGCGCTGGCATGTGACATCCGCATCGCAACGGAGGACTGTCAGCTTGGGCTTCCGGCGATCAAGGAGGGCATCGTCCCCGGGCTGGGCACCCTGCGGCTGCCGCGCTACATCGGGCTTGGCCGGGCCAAGTGGATGGTGTTGTCCGGCGACAATATCGATGGCCGCCGCGCTTATGAAATCGGGCTGATAGACCACGTCGTCAACGCCGACACCTTTGCTGCTGACGTGAACGCTCTGGTGGAGAAGTATTCGCGTGTCTGCTCGGAGGGGACACGGCAGTCCAAAATGCTGCTGAATATGCCCTTCGACATGCCCCATGGGCAGTTCTTTGAAGAGTATCTGCGCCGGCAGCGCATCGCTCTGGGGTCGCCGGACCATCAGGAGGCCATGGCGGCTTATCGCGACGGGCGCGACCCCGTGTTTACATGACCGAAGCTGGCAGACGAGAAAGCTGAAACGGGAAAGCTGATTAAATCTAAGCGGGTGGCGGGCCGACCGTACGGTCTCCCGCGGATCACTTCCCCCCATCCTGCCCTTCCCCCCCTGTATAGACAGGGGGAAGGACTTGAGTTCACGGAGCGTTCCAGCGCTCTGCCTGGATTTTCGGCTAGCCGCGGGGGAGCATCTGGGCCCAGCCGATTCCCAGGAGGATCAGGAGAGCGGCCACGAGATAGAGGACCCAGGGGGTGCGGCGGGCACCCGCGAGGCGGGTACCCGGTGCCGCGGCGACTTTCCGGGCCACATGGATGACCGCCGCCGCGGCAAGCATGGTGATCGGGTGAAGCAGATTCGGGCGGGATCCGGAACGCATTCCCACGTAGTTGGAGATCCCGAGGAGAACCTGCAGGTCGACGAGAATCATATAGAAGAGGGCGATTCGGGATCTGCCTTTTTCCCGGAACCACCGGCTCCAGAGAGCCGACAAGCTCAGGACCACCATCAGGACGGCGATTCCCAGCAGGGTCCAGCCCAGGTGAACGTGAATCGTGCGCAGCATCTCTTTCCCTTCTATTTATTCCCCGGAGAGCTCGGTTCCCGCGGAAAGACCCGCCGGGATTAGCGCGAGACCCCCGAACGCTTCCCGGGCTTCGTTCAGGATCTCTTCTTCTCTGCCCCGGTACCGGGGGGAGAAGTGGAAGAGGATGAGCTTTTTTACCTGCGCCTGCCGGGCCAGCAGCCCGGCCTGCCGGGCCGTCAGGTGACCTCGCTTGCAAGCCTCGTCACGGTTTTCGTACAAGAATTGTGCCTCGCAGTAAAACAGGTCGGCCCCAGCAGCCAGATCGACCACCTTTTGTTGATTCGTCGGGGTGAAGCCGATGTCGGTCACGTAGACGATTTTTTGGCCTGCGCAAAGCCTGACCAGATCACGGCACCACTCTTCAAGCGTCCTCTCCTGCTCCCTGGGTGTGTTTCCCTCCTGCCAGCAGACCCGAAAGAGTTTTCCGCCGGGAGCGCCGCAGCGCAGTTGATTCTTTAGTTCGCCAAGCCAGGGACCCACCGGAATGCCCTGGCGGCGCAAGCGATCCTTGTCGATGTTGAAGTGCGTCGATTCCTCCAGGCTGAAAGCGAGTACCGTAGTCCCATGATCGAGCTCGACGGCTCTGACCCGGGCCCAGTCTTCCCGCAGGAGGACTCCCGGCGGGAGCCCGAGATCCGGGAGATCTTCCCGCTGGAAGCGGCGGAAGCAGGGAAACCGGGCTCCACTCTGACCGGATTCCCCGTATTCGTAGACCTCGAGGACCAGGGGATATTCGTCGACCCGGTCCCATGTGTATCCGGATAGCTTACCGGCCACGTTTTGCACGAGGCCTGGGGGTCCGTAAACTCTCAGTGTCTGGGGTCGGTGCAGACGAAGTCGCAGGATCTGATCGAAGCCGATGAAGTGG
Organism: Candidatus Tectimicrobiota bacterium; assembly: GCA_016193065.1. GTDB lineage: Bacteria > JACPSX01 > JACPSX01 > JACPSX01 > JACPSX01 > JACPSX01. The sequence goes on from JACPSX010000278.1 coordinate 3,370, forward strand.
TCCATGTGGGTGTGGGATACGAAGATGTCGGAAACTTTCAGCAGCGCCCGAGGGGAGAGCGGGCTCAGATCGCCCAGGTCGAATAAAAAGGCTCTGCGTTCCCATAGCACACCCACGTACAGACCAGGGTCTCCGAAGGGGTCATGAATGAAGCGGAGGTGCAGAAGCGGCTTCACGGTTCTCCTCACGGAAGGGCGCCAATCAGATTGGCGCAGGCAATCGCCTATTATAGCGGACGGGAAGAGCGAGAACGTAGAATTGCAGCACGGGCAGGATCCTCGGGGGTGCCCACACCCAGGATGCGGGTACCCATCCTATGGGTGCGGCTCCCGAAGCGCTTGCGACGAGAGGAAGGGGAGGAACCGGGGGCCCCTTGGGGCTCCAGTAAACTTTTACGCGGCAGGGCGATTTGAGTTCGGGGGTGTTTGGACTGCAGGGAGGTTTCACCATTCGGGAGGGCGGCGCCTGCAAAACTTTGTAGGGGCACCCCTGTGCCTGCCTGTGCGTGTCCGCACGCAGACAGGTGGGTGCCCTCTGTTGCTCTTGCAGTTCGCCTCGACAGCCGATAAGAGATTCTGTAGATTGGAGCGGGGAGGTGCTTCATGCCAGGCGGGTTTTTCTCAGGTCCGAAGCCGAGGATTTTCGGGCATCGGGGGGCCATGGGGGAGTACTCGGAAAATACCCTGCTGTCCTTTGAGCGCGCTTTAGACAGTGGAGCCACTTGCCTTGAGACGGATATCCACGCCAGCCGGGACGGCCGTCTGGTCCTCCTTCACGACGAGACCCTGGAGAGGACCACGAACGGCTGCGGCCCGCTGAAGCAGTGCACGCTGGCGGAGCTGAAATCTCTGGATGCGGGCTACGGGTTCAGTCCGGACGGGGGGAAAAGCCACCCCTTCCGGGGAGCGGGTCTCAGGATCCCGACGCTGGAGGAGTTCTTCTCCCGGTTCCCGGGCGTGAAAGTGACCCTGGAGATCAAGCAAGCGGAGCCTCCCATCGAACAGCCGCTTCTGGATCTGGTTGCCCGCATGGGACGACTGAAGGATGTATTGATCGCCAGCGAGGTGGACGTTATCATGAAGCGGGTGCGGCGGCTGGGGCTGGACGTGGCCACGAGCTTTTCGGCCGTGGAGGTGGCTGTCTTTGTGGAGGAGATGAAAGAGCCCGCTTCCGCTCCGCCCCCTGCGCCGGGCCAGGCCCTGCAAGTCCCGCCCACCTGGGGCGGCGTGCCGCTGGTCACCGAGTCCTTCGTGAGTGCGGCCCACGGGCGGGCCGTTGAGGTTCACGTCTGGACGGTCAACGAGGTGGCCGAGATGAAGCGGTTGTTGGATCTGGGGGTGGACGGGATTATGACCGACTTCCCCGGCCGGCTGAAAGCGCTTCTGGGCTCCCTCTCACCCCGCCCTCTCCCCCTCGAAGGAGGAGAAGATTCAGGGCGGGGGTTCGCTAGATGATAGGACATTAGAAATACAGTTATCGATAGCATAGGAGAAACCAAGCGAATGCCCCTGGACACTTCTTTTCAGCAGGACTCCCTCGACGACGCAATCATGCACCTCATCGACCGTCTGGGAGGTTCCCAGAATTCCGACCTCATCAAGGAGATTATCATCACGGCCCTGCGCTTTGCCGAGGACAAGGCCACCCGCGGGGATCTCAAGATCGTGAACGCGG
>JACPSX010000279.1 GCA_016193065.1 Candidatus Tectimicrobiota bacterium
CAGGCCATCGGCTGGCATCATCCGGCCGTGCGTCTTGTAGTAGGCGCTGCCCCAGCCGAAGGTCGTGAACCGGAAGCGGAGGCGCTTGTCGCGCCTGGCCAGGGTCTCCAGGACCCTGCGTCCCTCGGCCACCACCTCGATGCCGACCCCGTCCCCGGGGATGACTGCGATCGTAAACGTTGGCATCTCATCGCTCCTCGTCTCCCCCTTCTAACCTCAACTCACTGACGCACGCCCCTGCACCCATCGCAGGAAGTCGAAACCCCTCCCACGCCAAGAGTGGCTCTTTTAGCATAACTTCACGCAATCAATCAAGGACCCTCCGACCCTTCACCCACCCCCGCTTCGCCGAATACATTCAGCAGGGCAGTGCCCGACGGGGTTCCCCGGTTCGCCCCAACTGTTTAGCGTCGGCAGCTCTAGGGTGCTTCTCCGGCGAGTCTCAGGACGGCAGCCCGGGTGTGCGGGGCGATACGAAAGCGCAAATCCTGAAGTGTATCCAGGATTGGCTGGACCACTGGGATGAGCCCAGCGCGTTTCGCAGCGAGCAGCAGCCCCAGCGTCCCAGTCAGGCGGATGCCTAGGGTATGTGCTACCCGTCTCGCCAGGGCATCATCGAGGACGACAACGGCATCAGGTGACTCCAAAGCCAGCATGAGGACTTCCGTTTCCCCCGGGCCCAGATCCGTGACCAGTGGCAGGGCGGACGAGCTGGACGGACGACGGATTGCCACCCAGTCCAGCGTGTTTGGGTCAGGCAGGTCCACACCTACCGAGCGGCCCATCGAAAGCTCTTCCATAACCGCCGGGGGAACGATCACCCGGTGGGCCAACGCCGGGAAGATGTGGAGGAGACCGAGTTGATGGAAGTATTGAATGGGCGATGTGTTGCAGATGACGTCAGGCAAGGCGGGTCTCTGCCCGGAGCTGCTCTTCGGTCAGGCGGAAGGTATCCACCCCGTAATCGGCAAGCCTTGAGAGGAAAACGACTCGCGGCACACCCGCCAGTCGGGCCGCCGCGCCGGAGGAAAGGCGCCCCAACTCGAATAGCTTGACGGAGGCCGCCATGCGCAACTCCTGGCCGAACGCGTCCGGGGACATCTTCAGCGCCAGCAAAGCGTCATCCGGTATGTCCAGCTTGATTTGGCTCATGACCAACTCACCCCCAGCCCTTACCGAAGTGGGCCCCGGCGGCGCAATCCGCCCTCGGTCGATCACGGGCCCTCTTTGCGATGAAACCTGTGACCGCGTCTTCTACTCCGGGGACTGACGCTACGACAAAGTCTCCGCCGTGTCAACCTTGATGTAGTGGGAAACGTCGTTGATCGAGCGGGATAATCCTCAGGGGGGCTTCCTGGAAAAGCGTCCGGCGAGCCAAAACGGGGGGTGTCGCGTAGGTTCAATCAGGTCCTCCGGGCAGGTTGGGCTTTTTCCTCGGCTCCAGGGTCCGGATGGTCAACGCCATGACCGGGCTATCCCGGGAACTTGTAGGCCGCGGATGCAGGCTGCCCTTCGGAGGAACACGGCAATGAGAATCGCAAGCGCAGGCCTCTCCGCCTCACGAATCATGGAAGAAATCCGAAGGCGGGTGAGCGGATAAGTCAACACAGTCAACTACGGTGTTCTTAGCACGAGTGAGCCTGCGTAATCAAGCCTGCCGCCGCATCCCATCTGATCGGCCGTCTTTCAGGCGCGGGCTCACCTTCCAGGTGCGCCGCTTGAGGCAGGCTTTCGACGAGAGATTCGACCAGAGATTCGCGTTGACGCCCGCCGAGCCCTGTGGTAGAGGGGAAATGGGGATGGCAGTAGGTCTTTCCAGCCATGCGGATCTACATAGATCGAGAAACCGGCCAGCGGCGCCGGCACCACTTCCACGAATCGGTCCTTTAGCCGATTTGGCTGTTTCATTGAACACGGGCGTCAGGCGGCTGATGGAGGCACGCTTCGCAGGAGCTTGGAATGACCGAGCGAGCCGGCTTACAGATCCTCTTTCATGGTGCGATCGTGCTGTTCGTCGGATTGCTGTGCGGATTCCCCTTCGCCGCTGCGGTGACCGGTGCCTGGGGTGATGAGACTGTGCGCGCCTGGCGTCTTGCGCATGTCGGTCTAGCCGCGGTAGGAATCTGGTTGATCGCAACCGGAGCCGCGCTACCGCGTCTGGCGCTCGGAGACCGGACGGCTTCAGTCCTTGTGTGGTCCGTCGTGATGTCCGCCTACGCCTTTGTACTCGCCCTTCTGATCGCGCCCGTTGCAGGCATGCGCGGACTCGAGCCCTTCGGTTCCGGGCTCAACTGGATTGCGTTCGCCAGTAACATGGTCGGTACGTTGGGGGCATTACTCGGTGGCGCGCTCATGATCATTGGTGCGCACCGGGCGGTACGCGCGGGGGGCCTGATGTGAAGGCGCCGTGTCGCGATCGTAAGAAGGGGACCCGGCTTTAGTGGCCTTAGGAGGCGGACGACACCCGGAGGCCTGTCGCGCCCGCAATGGGCTGGCGTACCACTGGGTGAGGGTGCTAGGGCGCAGTGGATGGCAGCTCGCGCGGAAGTTGCGGTCCGGCGGGAATCCGTCTTCAGGGCGGCGCGGCACCCACGAGCAGGAGCGCTGGCGAGGAGTGGTGGGGGCATACCACAAAGTCACTAAAGCCGCAACGTCCCCAATCTTAAGCCGCAACGTCCCCAATCTTACTGTTCGTCGCCCAGGTGGTCGGCCGCTCAATGGAGCCGAGGATTCCAGACTGTGGCTGGTGCCTCTTCCGGAGTCCGGTCGAGGGCACCCGCCAGGGGCGCGTTGTCCTGGTCCAACACCGCGACATCGACGACCCGGAAACAGGCGGCAGCTACACGGTCAAGCGCTACGAGAGCCAGAAAGAAAGTGACCGTACCGGAAGTTGGCGGCACACCGAGATTCGGCTCTTCCCGGAAAACCCGGACTTCGCTCCGATCATTCTGAGGGACATCCGCGACGACGAGTTCCACGTCATCGCGGAGATGGTCGAGGTGCTTGCGACCCCATGACGGCTTCCACGCAACGGCGCAGACGAATGTCAGAAGGACGCCAGCCCAAGAGCTTCGTGGCAGTCCTTGTCAGCGGAGGCATCGACTCTGCCGCACTGTTGGCATTCTACTTACGCCAGCGGTTCAACGTCCGAGCGCTGTTCGTGGATTTCGGTCAGCCCGCCGCCAAGCAGGAGTCACACGCTGCGAGGGCGGTCTGCAAGCATTACGGCGTCCGCCTCTCGATCATGACCGTGAAGGCTGGGGCGGCTTTCTCGGCTGGCGAGATCCCTGGCCGCAACGCATTCCTCGTGTTCGCGACAGTTCTGGTGTGTGGCGCACAACCTGGGATGATTGCGATAGGCATCCATGAAGGACCTCCCTACTACGACTGCAGCGAGGGCTTCCTCAAGAGCATCCAGACGGTTGTTGACGGCTATGCGGCAGGCAGAATCAAGGTCGCCGCTCCGTTCCTCAAGTGGGGTAAGCAGACCATCTGGGAGTTCTGCAAGAAGGTCGGAGTACCTGTCGACTCGACATACAGCTGCGAGAAGGGCGGCGTCCGGCCGTGCGGCAGATGCCTCTCCTGCAAGGATCGGGAGGCCCTCAGTGCTCTGTAGAACGTCCAAGCTGATTCACCCGGCCTCCGGTGCTTCGTTAGAGACACCGTTACTCGTCCCCTCGTTTTCCAGCAAGGCATTCGGATTTGGCCGCGAC
>JACPSX010000280.1 GCA_016193065.1 Candidatus Tectimicrobiota bacterium
GTCGTATCTGCCTTCCAGGAGGAAGCTTGGGTTTTGGCGAGGTTGCACGTGGAGCGTGGGCATGCTCGGCGGGAGCATTTCGTTGCCACTCACGAGAGAGGACACTGCGATCCATACTCGGCCCTCTTGCAGTCAGGCCCGGTATCGAAAAGGAATCTGCTGCTTGTCGGTGGGGCAATTCTAGCCCCGCATCATCCGGGAGCACAAGGGTTTTTTACTCTGGAGAACGGCTTCTATGCCAGCAGGTGGGGAGCCACGGGGGCACACCTCTCGCAGGCCGAGGTAACCGGTTCCCGTGGACCGGACGTCCCGCCTGGCCGCCGACATGGGGAAGGAGGCAGAGTCGGGCTAGCAAATCCGGGGGAACTGTTCGCCGCTCAGCATGTCCACCACACGGGTACCTCCTCGCCTTGCTCCGTCAATGTGCTTTAGAACCTACGCCCCCAATTTCGCGTGGTGGGCCTGTCGAACCACGAAAAGGACTTTTTTCAGCGCCCTGCCAGCTCGAAGGTTCTACAGGCCCGGAGGAGGACCTCCGTCCCCGGGCCCGCAGCCGCTCAAGCCCGGGCAGAGAACGCCGCATCATCTAATGGCGCGCCAGGAGCAGGCAGCCGCCGTGCAGGCTTTCGGTCCAGTACAGGACAGCGTACAGCATCAGAGCAACCGGAACCATGGCCAGAGCGATAATCATCGGAGTCCTCCTTCCCCCCTACTCGGCCCGGTGGCAGGCCGGGCAGTTCTGAAGGTCGAATGCCGACTTGCCGCTGTGGCAGGCGCCGCACTGGCGGCCGGCCTGCATGCGCTCGTGGGAAATCTTGCCTCCCTCGGCCGGCATCCCCGCCTCCAGGATCCGGAAGAGCTGTGAATGGCAGGCAGTGCAATTGGGCTGCTTCATGTCGATATGGCTTCCGTGGCGAAAGGTGACCTTTCCGGGACTTCCCTCGCTTTGAGAAAAGGTAAAGTCGCTGGGTAGCCGCAAGGAAGCCTGGCCAAAGGCAAGCCCTGTCACTAGGAAGCTCAGAGTCAGCAAGCTCGCAATGAGGATCCAAGATGCGTGGGTGGCTCTTATCTTCATGGTCCGCTCCTCCTCAGGCCGCCAGACGCGGCTGGATCGGGGATCCAACAACCGCTTTAGAGGCCGGCAGCCGCACCACCTCGGACGGAAACACGTTCAGATACCGGACCGCCAGGGCAAAAAGGGTAAAGCCGGTGGTGACGATGGCAATCGACACCCCCACCTCGATCCAGGAGGGGAAGTAGTCGGCGCCGGCACTCGCCGCCATCCCCGTAATGCTCACGTTGAGCCGGTTGAGGACCACGCCCAGGATCACGCACAGAGCGCAGGTATACAGGCCGCGGGGGCTGCGGCGCACCTGCTCGCTGGCCAGCAGGGCCATGGGAACGATCACCCCGAGAATCATTTCCAGGTAGAAGAGGGCCGTTTCCGTCCGGGGCTGGATGAGCAGAGAGAGAACGCCCCGCTCCACCAGATCTTCCGCTTTGAAGACGAAGTAGACGGCCAAAACGACAGCCAAAACACGGCCCAGGTCAGAGAGCAGATCCATCTCGATGTGGCGCCTGAAGGCCCGGGCGCTCAAGAAGGACTCGAAGATCGTCATCGCCAGGCCTACAGCCACGGCCGAGATGAAGAAGAACAGGGGGAGCATGGAGCTGTACCAGAGGCCGTAGAGCTTGTGGGGGACGATCAGGTACAGGGAACCCAGGGAAGACTGGTGGAGCGTGGACAGCAGCACTCCGACAATGACCAGGGGGATAAGGAGCCCGTGAACGACCCGCAGGGGCGTCTTCCAACGGAGCTTTTCCAGCACCATGGGGCTGAACTCGAGTGCCAGGACCGTGGTGTAAAGCATGACGCACCAGGCCACCTCGAACATGACGGAGCGGGGGTTCCACATGATCACCGCGTGCCAGACCCGGTCGGGGCGCCCCAGGTCATACACCAACCCCAGCATGACCATCAGGTATCCCAAGAACGCCGTCAAGATCGTGGGGCGCAGGATCGGCCGGAACCTCTCGATCCGGAAGATGTAGACCGCGGCGGCGATGGTGAATCCGCCGGCGGCCAGGGCGACTCCCGTGAGGACGTCGAATCCGATCCAGAGCCCCCAGGGGAAAGAATCGCTGAGGTGTGTCGCCGCGCCCAGTCCACGGGAAAAGCGGAAGACAGCCAGGCCGATGCCGAGGGCCAGGCTCGCCACCATAAACCCTTTCCAGAAGGTGAGCTTGCCGAACTCCAACTTTTGCATGGCGCTTGCTCCTCTGCTCCTCACCCGCCCCGCTAACGAGACTTCCCCTCCATCTCCTTACTTTCCGGACCACCCCCGGCCAGGCGGTTGCGCCGGTTCACGATCCAGACCAGCCCGTAGAGAAAGACCCCTCCCGCCAGGACCACCTTCGGAATCTTCGAGAGGGCCTTCCAGGTGTAGGAAGGCAGGGGTTCGCTGCCAATCGCCGTGGCGTAACCCACATGGTCGAAGGGGACGCTGCTGAGCAAAAGCATCGACGTACCTCCGACTTCCTTCTCACCATATACGGTTCGCACATAGCGCTCTGGATTCTTCCGGATTCGCGCCTTGGCCTCGGCCAGAAGTTCCTCCCGATCTCCGAAGATCCGGGCCGAGACGGGGCAGACTTCGACGCAAGCGGGAAGTTTTCCCGCCGCCTGGCGCTCCGCGCAAAAGTCGCACTTCATGACCTTGGGCAGCGGCTTGTCCCACTCGTACGCGGGAACCCGGAAGGGGCAAGCCAGCAAGCAATAGCGACAGCCGATGCAGCGTGCTTTGTCATAAACCACGGGTCCGTTCGCTCGCTTCTGCAGGGCGCCCACCGGACACGCCGAGGCGCAGGCAGGTTCCCGGCAGTTCATGCACAGCCTGGAGACGTAGAGGCCGTTGCGGCGGTTCACTACGGTGAGAGTCCGGGAGGTCAGGTCCGCGTCTTCCTCGGGAGGCAGGTTGTTTCTCTCCTTGCAGGCCGCCACGCAAGCCTTGCAGCCGATGCAGCGGGTGAAGTCGATTAACATCCCTTTCGTGCTCACTGGCTCGCCCTCCCTGCTTCCGCTCCCGGACCTTCTCCCCTGCGGGCGGAGAGAAACTCTTCTTCAAACCTCCGCCAGGCTCCAGGTCCCATGTTCTCCAGGGAGCGATCCACCAGAAAACCACCGTCGGCCAGGGTGCGGCCCAGGATCTCGTCAGGAGTCGTCTGAGCCATCAGGAAATCCCGGAACCGGGTCAATTCGCTTCGCAGCCAACTGCGGGCCTCTTCTCCCACTCGAGACGCGCGAACTGGAACCGAAGGATCGGCGGGCTTCAGTGCCAGGATCCATCCCGCACCGTAGGGATCGCGTTTAACGGTTCTTGGATCTCTCAACACGAAGGGATTGACAGCCGCCACGGTGCCGGCAGCCGGTGAGGCGTAAGCCACCGATTTGGTCCCCTGATGGATGCGGAAGAGTTCTTCCCCCGCGGCTACCTCGGTTCCAACCGGCGGGGTCTCGACCTGGTCGATCCGGCCCAGGATCCGCCGGGAAAAATCATCGACCCCTACCTTGAGCTTGCCCGAAGGGAGCAGGTTCAACCAGGCATGCTGCGAAGAGAGAAAGAGCCCCGGGGGGAGATAAAATCCCTCGAATCCCTCTGCAGATCCGCCGGCAAGCGGGACCGGAAGCGGTTGTTCCTTCCCCCCGGCAATCCAGAGGGCCGCCCGCTCCAGACCTCCTTCCTTGAGGCGCAGCACCAGGGAATCCATGAGCAGGAAGAAAAGGATCAGCAGTACGACGAAGATCGCGACCATGCTCGCAAAACCTCCTCTCTTCCCCTCCGGGATCCTCAGTGGGAACGCCCCCTGCCGGAGGTCCCCACCAGAAGCGACACGGTCCCCCTGCGGGCCAGCCGGAACAGACCGGCTGCGGCCATGCAAATCACCATCCCCACGATGATGAACGGCATCGCGAGGAAATAAATCCCGCCCAGGATGGGTCCCAGGATAGAAACCAGACAGCGAGGGATCGGAATCTGAACGTAATCCGGTTCCCCAATGGGTCCCAGGATCCTGCCGTTGCGGGGGACGATCCGGATCTGCCCGGTCTGGGACTGAATGTAGACCCCCTTTGGAACGGGGATGCCAGAGACCGCTCTCTTCAGAATCTTCACTGCAATTCCTCCAGAATCAGGGGAATCCCCCCGACTCAGGCCGTGTGGAAAAAGGCCCGCGTCAGGGCTCTCCACTCCCTGTCATGAAGCTTCGCGGCAGGCCGGCTCACGAACTCACCGCCGTCCGCGGCTGCGGCTCCCAGCTCCGTGTAGAAGAACTGGTAGAGCCTCTCGATCTCCCTCTCCAGCCACTCCCGGGCCGCATCCCCGGAGAGCAGGCTGCGGAATTTCTCGGAGGCCGGTTTCACGAGGAATGTCCAGCCGCGTCCGAAAGGATCACGGTTCAACGGAGACCCGTCACTGTGCAAGCTTTCGTTGACCTCCACCACAATCCCGTCCACAGGCGAGGCGATCGTCGCTTTCCGCAGACCGCAATCCACTTCCATGGCAGGCTCGCCGGCCCAGACCCAGGCGCCCTCAGGGGGCAGGGTCACCTTCCTGGCGCCATCCATCAGTCTCTGGGCAAAATCATCAATCCCCACGCGAATGCCTCCGTCCTCTTCCTGCTTTGCCCAGGCATGTCCGGCGTGATAGAAAAGTTCCGGGTGCCACAAGAAGCCATCGACCTTCTGCAACCCTCTGATCCGGTGGAGAAGGGTGCCTTTTGCTTCGATGGCTCCCCAGATGATCAGACCAATGGTGCCAATCGCCAGGAACCCGATAATGGTCAGAACAAGCGCCAGAATCATTGCCAACACCTCCTCAGGCGCCCCCCGCCTTTAGGGCTTTCCCCCCCTCTTCCAACTCCGCCTTTTCCTCATGGATCTCCTTGAGCCGGCGGCTGATTTCCTGGAAGAGGGGGCAGGCCACATATTTTTCGTGGTTGCAAGGGCTCGCAGTCTGCACCCGGGCCTTGGGCACAAACTTGCGGATCGGGTACGCCCTGCAGAACACCACGGTCATCTCGGTGAGAAACGGACACTTCATTTGTTTTAACCCCCTTTCCTTGCCTCCCGCTTCCTAAAGATTGCAGGGGATGTGCCAAATCCGGTTCACAGGATTGTGATGGAAGTGCGCATTTACAAGGAGTTAGAAGTCGATCTTCGGAGAAATCGAGAGGTCGGGAAGGGGAGATGATGAGAAATGAAACAGAGTACCGTGTGACGGACGCTGAGGACTGATTTTCAATGCATTCAGGATGTGGAAGAACGCTACAGACTTGGTGAGCTTTTCAACAATACCTTTTCGCGAAGCACGACGGAAAAATCTTAATTGCGAATCCGCACGGTTTCTTTCCCCGCATAGAGGGAAAGATGCGCGTGACCGAAAATTTTCTCGCTTGATCGGACCTATGGTGTGGTTCCTCTATTTTCTTCAGTGGCGGATAAACCCATATTGTAAGGTATGTTGGAGCGGGGCGGACCTGTAAGGAGCTTCCGGCTACTGAGATAGCGGGTGGACGGTCCACGTGGAGGGCTGCAAGATATGGAGCCGGTGATCATCCGGATCGCGGAGTCGGTGGAAATTGCTGCTCCACCTTCTGCGGTCTTTGCCCTGGTGAGCGATCCTCTGGCCAAGGCCCGCCTCAATCCCTTCGTCCAGGTCATTCGGATCGAGCGGGAGGATCCCGGACCGCTATGCGAGGGGAGAATAACCTTCTTGCGTCTTCAGAAAGGCACGAGAATCTTCGAATACCGCACGCGCTGCCGCGCGCTGGAACCTGACCGCCTGCTGGAGAACCAGGCCGAACTCCCCACACTGTTCCGCGTCCGAGTCGAACTGGAGCCGATCCCGGGGGGAACCCGCCTTACGCAGCGCGAGGAGTGCGAGGTCAGGGTTGAGATGCTGGAGGGATTACCGGTGCCCCGCCGGGCGGAGCGTGCCTGGCAAACCATCAAGATCCTCGGCCTGGTCCTTCCGGTTCTGGCGCGGGAAACCTATGCCTTGATTCTGAAAGAACGAACCGACACTCTCCGGGAGACCATGGGGCGGGAACTCCAGGTCTGGCTTCAGGCGATCAAGCAACACCTGGAATCTCCGGGAAGGGGAGTTTCAACACCGCAACCGGAAGCAGCAGGAGAACAAACGTGACCGGTACAGAGAAAATGCCCTGTTCACCCCCTCCCTGCTCCTCCCCCGTCGTGGGGGAGGTAGGAAGGGGGGAGTTGCCGTGCGTTCCATTTCAACTTATCGCAATATCGAAGCATTTTTATTTTCCTTGGGAAATCCCCCCTCCTCCCCCCTTTTTAAAGGGGGGAGGAGGGGGGATTTTCTTGAGTGGGGGGGGATTTGCATGATGCACGGGTGGACACCCGCTCTGCGGGTACCCGGGTCCATGATAACTGAGAGGTTCTGACCAGTAACGGGGGATCTGCATGTCGATTCGGTTCAAAATGATTCTGGGGATCGGTTCGATCCTGCTCCTGGTGATCTTCGTCTATGCGATCCTGGCCTTTAAGACCCAGGCAGGCCATCTGATGAACATGTCCAGACGTGAGGCGGAATTGATGGCTGCGCTGGTGGAACGGGCGATTTCCCGGGCCATGGTAGGAGGAAAGGTCAAGGAGGTTCAGGCCACGCTCGAACGGATCGGTGAGGATCCGGAGTTGGCCGGGATCCGGATCGTGGACCCCCGGGGAATCATCGCCCGCTCCAGCAGAGCCGAGGAGGTAGGAGGACCCCTGGCACAGGGAAAACGACTCGTGGAGGGAATGGGTCCCGTCTTTGATTATCGAGAGCAGACGGTGGGGATCTTCCGTCCTATACTGAACGGCCCTGAATGTTACAAATGCCACTCGATCAACCAGAGGATTCTCGGATTCCTGAACGTCAGTGTCACCTTTCCGAGCATTGATTCGGAGCTGGCCAGGCAGTGGACGCTCATGATTCTCTCGACCGTCGCCGCTCTTGTGGTGGCTGGCGCGCTGATCGCCTTGTATTTCACGTTAGTACTGGGCCGGCGGATTGATGCCATTTCTCAGACCATGAGCCGGGTGGAGACGGGAGACCTTACGGCCAGGGTCATGGAGAACGAGCGGGATGAGCTGGGGCGCCTCGGCAAGAGCTTCAATGCCATGGTGGCCCGGCTGGCCGATGTCCGGCGGCAACTGGAGAGTCGCCACGAAGCGGAGATCCGGCGAGCTGAAGACCTGGCCTCTCTCGGCAAGATGGCGGCCGGGATCGCCCACGAAATCAACAACCCACTGGCCGGCATGCAAAACTGCGTCAGGACCCTCCTGAAGGGCACCAGGGACAAGGAGCAGAGGATCCAGTACCTCACAATGCTCAAAGAGGGCTTGGACCGCATCGGCCGGACGGTGGGGCAACTCCTGGGTTTCGCCCGTGAATCCAAACCCCAGCTCACCCGGATCGATCTTTCCCCTCTCCTCCGACGCTCCCTGGCTCTTTTGGAGCACGAGCTGGCGGCCCGCAAGATTTCCTGCTCTCTTTCCACGGATTCCGGCCTTCCGGCTCTCCTCGCCGACCCCCACCAGATCGAGGAGGTTCTCCTGAACATCCTGATGAACGCCGTAGAGGCAATGCCGGATGGTGGAGCCCTCGCGGTCAGCACCGGCCTGCGGGAATGGGCGACGGGTCCCTTCATCGAGATCCGGGTCACGGACACGGGAGTCGGAATCTCTCCCGAGCAACTGCCGCGCATCTTCGACCCCTTTTTCACGACCAAGGAAGTCGGAAAGGGGACCGGCCTGGGGCTCTCGGTGAGCTACGGGATCATAAGGGCTCACGGGGGTTCCATTGATGTCAAAAGCGAGTTAGGGAAAGGGACCACGTTTACGGTGGCCCTCCCCGTGGGAGGGGAAGGAGACAACCATGCGCCACCGCATCCTCCTGGTGGAAGATGAGCCCATCCTCCGGGTGACTTTGTCCAATGACCTTTCCGAGGAAGGGTACGAGGTCACACCCGCCTCAGACGGCGCAGAGGGGCTTGCCCGGATCCGGGAGCGGTCTTTTGATGCGGCTCTCCTGGACTTAAAGCTACCGAAGGCAGATGGGCTCAGCTTGCTCCAGAGCTTTAAGGCCGCAAATCCCCAGGGGCTCGCGATCATGATGACCGCCTACGGCACCATCCAGTCGGCCATCGCGGCCATGAAAGCAGGGGCCACGGACTACCTCCTGAAGCCTTTCCCCACGGACGAGCTCCTCGTGCTTCTGCGTGGCCTGCTGGCCCAGCACGCCGTTCTGTCGGGAGAGAGAACTAAGCTGCCCGGACTCCGGCAGTTCGGAGATCTCATTTACGCCAGCGAAAAGATGGCCCGGGTCTGCGACCTCATTGCTACCGTGGCGCGCAGCGATGCCACCGTTCTGATCCAGGGAGAAACAGGCACGGGTAAGGAGCTGGTCGCTCGTGCCATCCATCAACAGAGCGGACGGCGAGCCCAACCGCTGATCCCCGTGGCTTGCGCTGCCATCCCCGAGACCCTTCTGGAAACGGAGCTGTTCGGCCATGAGAAGGGCGCCTTCACGGGAGCCATTCGGGAGCGCAAGGGGCGCTTCGAACTGGCCCATCGGGGGAGCCTCTTTCTGGACGAAGTCGCCGATTTAGGACCTGCAGTTCAAGCCAAGCTTCTGCGGGTGCTCCAGGAAAAAGAGTTCGAGCGGGTCGGAGGGACGCAGACCATCAAGGCCGATGTCCGGCTCATCTCCGCCACCCGCAAGCGGCTGGAAGATGAAGTCGTGGCGGGCCGGCTGCGCGAAGACCTTTTCTATCGCCTCAAGGTGATCACCGTCCTGCTTCCCCTACTGCGGGAGCGCAAGGAGGACATCCTCCCGCTGGCTGCGCATTTCCTGGAGAAGTACAGTAGACCACTGGGGAAAGACGTCCGTGGGTTCAGCTCGGAGGCTTGCCGCCAGCTTCTTGCCTACCACTGGCCCGGCAATATCCGGGAGCTGGAGGCCACCGTCCAGCGGGCAGTCACTTTGACGAAAAACACGATTCTCACCGCGGAGGACCTTTCCTTTGAGGTCGGTTTGACTCCCACCGACAAGACAAACGTCCCGGCTCACCCCCTCACCGACACGGTCCGGGAGGCCGAGCGGCGATACCTCCAAGAGGTCCTGCAAAGTGTCGGAGGCCAGCGGAAGCGGGCCGCGGAGATCCTGGGGATCAGCCGGAAGACCCTCTGGAAGAAAATGAAGCTGCTCGGCATGGAATAACCCCAGTCGATCTCTCTCATTTCCCCTCTCGGGAGCGCGTTACCGTACGGTAACACTTGTCCCCTCCATGTTCCCGATCGGTAACTGTTGTACCCGATCCCTCCCGACCGCCCCTTGGCTGTAAGAGCCCTCTTTCTCCACCCTTTTCCCCGGTTCATCCAACTGGTACGGCCCTTGCTGTGGGGAAAAAGGGCGGGACAAAGGCAGGAATGTCCCGAAGGGATAGGAGTGATGATTTTCGCAGCATCCGCCTTGATGAAACGGGGCACGGGCGATGCTGCTGCCGGTTTCCAGTAACCCGATGGAGAGAATTCCATGAAACAAAAGATGGTTTCCATCTGCCTGGCGGGAATTTTTGTGTCCGGGCTGATTTTCATCCCGTGTCTGGCGCAGGCCGCGAAGACCCAAGAGACCTCCTTCATGAATCTCCTGGGCCAGGCGCAGAAGGAAGAGAAAAAGCCGGAGAAAGCACCGAAGAAAAAAGCAGGGGAGGTAGAAAAGAAGAAGGAAACCCTGGAAAAGGAAAAGAAAAAAGACAAGGAAGAAAAGGAGAAGGAAAAGGAAGAAGAGGAAGAGCCCAGCTTGAGGCCATCGAAGTGCTGATGATTTCTTTACCGTAAACCCCGGGCTCAACCTTAATCCGAAAAAAAACCAACCTGGTTGATCCGTGCCGTTGGCCCGCAGGTCCTGACACCCGCCAGGCGGGTACCGGGTCGCCTCCTCGAACCGCGCTCCGTCACCCTGACGAGGGTCCCACTTTCGCGCGGCTCTACGGAGGCATCCCGGGTACCCACAAAGTGGGTGCCCACCCGCAGGCGAACAACGAAAAGGAGTTGAATCAGATGAGCAAAGGCAACCGAGTCTCCCGACGAAGCATGCTGAAATGGTCCATGGGCTCTTTGGCCGCCCTTCCCTTTGCCGGCAGCCTTTTAAGAGCGGGACAGGCTGCCGCTCAGTCGGGCGCGCAAAGCGTCCCCCCAGGCAAAAAAACCAAGGTTCTCGTGCTTGGTTTGGACTCCTGCGACATGGAGCGCCTATTGGAGTGGGTGAAGGAAGGAGAACTCCCCACTTTTCAGAAACTGATTCAATCAGGTGCCTACGGGACTTTCGAAAACATTTTCCGCGGGATGTCCGTGGATGCCTGGGCCGCATATTTGACCGGAGTCGGGCCCGGCCAGAACAATTTCTTCGGGGCTCACCCCTGGAAGGTTTACGACAAGTGGGCCAGCCAGACTTCGGGGATCAATCGCTTTTATCGAATGCACGTGGCCACGATCCCCTTCATGCTGGCGGAGGCCGGGGTTAAGGTGGGAATGTGCGGGTGCGCCATGACCTGGCCACCGGAACGCTTGCAGGGCGGCTTCATGATGTCGGGTAAGGGATCTCCCGGGCTGGGCGACGATCCGGACTGCAAAGGGCACATTTACTACACCCAGGAGAAACACGCAGCAGCCAAGCCGCTCAAGACCCAAATTGAATTTGTGGATGGCAATGTAAATACCTCCATCCGTTATCACGGCATGGAAGTTCTCCTCCACCTCACCCTGAACTCACTCACCAACACGGTGACCATTGCCTACGAAGATCAGAAGGTGACCTTGAGGGAAGGCGAGTGGTCCGGCTACATGCCCATCAAGTTTCCGAACGGCCGCCGCGGTGTGATCCGCTGGAAACCCGAGCGCCTGGATGCCGCCGGCGGAGAGCTTCAGCTTTACCGCTACAAGCTTCTGCAGGACCCCAGCGCGGAGCTGGACCACGACCCGATCAATTCCTTCTTCGACGGAGCCTGCGTGCCTACGGACCAGTGGACCTATCCTGCCGCCCTGCAGAGAGAAGTCTTCGACGCCGTGGGATATTACCGGACACCCAATCTCCCCTTCGAGTATGACTATTCCTCATTTGTCGGGTTTGTCCAGGAAGAAGAGACCCTTCTCGAAGACGCCTATGACGCAACGCGAGAGCAGAACAGGATCGTGAAGTGGCTCCTGCAGAACAAGGAATGGGACTTCTTCTGGTTCTCCAACATGCCCTACGACCGTCTTAACCACAACATGGTTCGGATCAAGGGTAATCCGGACTGGTCCCCGGAGTACGAGAGAAAGTACGGCAACGGGAAGGTGATGAAGGACTTCACCAGGTTCATCGACAGCGAGCTGGCCGACCTCATGAAGATCCTTCCCAGGGACACCTACGTGGTGATCATCTCCGACCACGGCTGGGGTCCGGTGGAGGCCGAGTTCCAGCCCAACTCCTGGCTCAAGGAGTTGGGGCTCCTGCACGTGAAGCCGGAGGTGGAGGGCAAGACCCGGCGCTACTACTACCCGGAGGATATCGACTGGAGCCGGACGAAGGCCTTTTCCGCGGACAATCCGGGGATCTTTATCAACCTGAAGGGGCGCGAAGAGAACGGAATTGTCCGGTACGCCGAGTACGAAGGGCTCAGAGACACCATTATCGAAGAACTCAAAAAGGTCAAACATCCCGATGGCAGCCCGTTCATCTACAAGGCCGACCGGGTGGAGAACATTTACCCCAAGGGGAGCTACGGATGGTATGCGGGGGACATCCAGTTCTGCGGCACCCGGGACTCCTCCGGCTACAAGCTGCCGGGGCCCAATGACGGCCTCTACCAGATCAACTGGACGGGGTTCGGGTACCGGGACAGGATATGGGATCATCCCCGCAGGCACTTCACGGCCTGGCACGGCAACGCGCTCACCACGTTCGTCATGACGGGCCCGGGCGTGAAGAAGAACGCCGATGTCTCCGAGAACGGCCACATGTTGAACGTCTTCCCGACCATCATGCACATCTACGGCCTGGTGCCGCCGCCGAATTTCGAAGGGCGCATCATGTATGAGGTATTCGACCCGAGCTCCCCGCTGGCCAAGAAAAAGGAAGCAGTATGAGGGAAAGATCCGGTGATGGCGGCATGAAGCCCTCTCGGCGCGAATTTCTGAAGCTCGGAGGCCTGGCAGTCGGCAGCCTGTCCCTGGCAACGGGACCCGAGGGGGTATTCGAAATCCCGATTAAGGAGAAGTTGGAGCCTCCCCACTTTGACCGGGAGGTGAACGGGATCTGCCCTTACTGTCAGACGCGCTGCACGACCAAGGTGCAGTTGAAGGGCGACCGAGTGGTGAACGTGTACGGGAATCAGGACAATTTCTGGACGGGTGGCTCCGTGTGTCCCAAGGGACAAGCCATGGTGGAGCTCACGTACAGCCCTCACCGGCTTCTCCATCCGCTGATTCGCGACGGCCAAAGCTGGAAGAGAATCTCCTATTCCCAGGCTCTGGACGCCGTGGCCGCGAAGATAACCAGGATCAAGCAGGAACATCCGGAAGACTATTCCCATCGCCTGGCGTTGTTTGCCCCGCTCTGGGATTGCCATGAGGCGGAGCTGGCGGCTCAGATGACACTGCACATGGCGGGATTCCCCGACATCTGCTCCCCCGGAGACGCCTGCATCGGCAACCTCTCCACGGCTCTCAACATGTGCCTGGGGGAGCCCACGGCCCCCACGACCATTAACGAGCTGGAAAATGCGGAACTCGTGGTGCTGGTGGGCGCCAATGTGGCCGTCACCTATCCAATCTATGTGCAATGGCTGCGGCGGGCTCGCGAGAAAGGGGCCCGGATTCTCTATTTTGATTTCCGCGCCACCCCCACGACGAACCAGGTCGACGAACAGGTCATTCTCCGGCCCGGCACCGATGGCGCCCTTTTCCTTGGCATGATCCGCGTGCTGATCCAGGAGAATTTGTACGACCGAAAATTTGTCAAGGACCATGTCAACGGGTTCGACGAACTGGCCCGATCGTGCCGGGAGTACACCCCGGAAAAAGTCGGGGAAATCACCTGGGTCCCTCCGGAAACGATCGTGGGCATGGCCCGCATGCTGGCCAAAAGCAAAGGAACCATCATCTGGATCGGGGGGGCAATTTCCCGTTACACGAACGCCATGCAAACTGTGCGAGCCATCGTAGGCCTGCAAGCCATCACGGGTCAACTGGCCGGTCCGGGGAAAGGGATCATCCCGTTTCAAGGAGGAAAGCCCCCGATCAGCAAAGAGTTCGAAGAGAAGCTCAGAGCACCGGACCTGCCCGAGAGACTTCACGTCCGCAAGGTCGTCTATAACATGAATCAGGGTGATGTGGACCTGCTCCTGCTCAGCTCCAGCTTTCGCCGATATCCCGACTCGAACCGAGTCAAGAAAGCCATTCAAAAGGTGAGGTTCGTGGTCTATCGGGGCTTTTTCATGGATGAGGAGGCCGATCTGTCCCATCTCATCATCCCATCCACCATGGGATTCGAGTCCGCGGGTTCCATGTACGGACTGCAGCGCCAGATCGTGTGGAGGGAGCAGGCCGTAGAGAGTTGCGGTGAGACGGTGCCGGATTGGCGTTTCTACACCGATTTGGGCAAAAGGCTCCTGGGTGAATCCTATCCGAAAATCGCGCAGGTGGACGACATTTACGAGCTCCACAGGAGCTACACCCCCACCTGGAAGGGTTTAACCATAGAAAGGCTGAAGAAAAATCCGACCGGAATTTCCTGGCCATGCCCGTCCGAGGATCACCCTGGAACTCTGGGAACCTTGTACCGGGACAATCGGTTTCACACTCCCCACGGCAAGGTGGAGCTTCTTTCCAAAGTGCTCGGCCCCATCCGCTGGACCGAACCGAAAGGAAGCCCGCTGGAAAATCCGAACGAAGAGCAGAAACAGAGGAATAACTTCCCCCTGATCTTCACCCAGGGAAAGGTGGCCCATCACTGGCAGCACATGACCAACTGGTCGGATTACATGGCCCAGTTTTCCGAGGGCAACGTCGTGCAGTTGAACCCCGCGACCGCTCGCGAATATGGCATCCAGAACGGAGATTGGGTTCACATAGAAACCCAGGTGGGAAAAATCAAGGCCAGGGTTCGGCTTACGGAGGGCATCCTTCCTGGGGTTGTCTGGACCCCTTCTCATCTTGGCTCAAAGAGTCCCTTTGCCGGAAACCGGGGGGAAAACACCAACGAGATCACGCCTAACTACTGGGATAAGGTGGCTGCCCAGTTTAACGGCTTTGGTTGCCGTCTTAGGAAGGCCTGATGGCCCGTGAAATGGAACGACTGATTGTTTTCCACGCCGATCGGTGCATCAGTTGCCACTCCTGCGAGATTGCCTGCCAGATGGAGAACGATGCTCCTCCCGGCCTACGCCTGCGATGGGTGCAGGACTTTGAAGAGGGGTATTTCCCCGGGGCGAGGATCTATTTCATCTCAGCGGCCTGTTTCCACTGTGACGACCCCTCTTGTGTCGCCGGATGTCCGGCCGGAGCGCTGATCCGGCGCAACGACGGCACGGTGGTCCATCTTCGGGACAAATGCATTGGCTGCGGATACTGCATCCAGACTTGCCCTTTCCATGTGCCGAAATTCAGCCCATCCCAGCATACCGCGCGCAAATGCAGCTTTTGCACCCAGCGTATCGATCGGGGGCTGGAACCGGCATGCGTGGCCAAGTGCGCCACGAAAGCTCTCGTTTACTACCCGGATGGGAAGCCTCCCGTTCCTCTCCAGGCCTATGGAACGCCGGAAAAACTCCACATGGTCTACAAGCTGGATCGGAACCCGGAAAATTACCAGCTACCGCATCCCGTGCCAGGCAATGAGGTGGCCGCAACTCAGTTGTGGAAGTGGCTGATCGGCTTGATCCCCGGTTTTGGGGTGGCCCTCTGGTTATTTAAAAATGCCGCAGATTCGAATCAGGACGAGGTTCGCCATGACTGAAGCAACCTGGGGATCGGCAATCGCCTTTGACCTGTTTCTGGCCGGCCTGAGTGGGGGGTCATTTCTCTTGGCAGCTTTGGCTTCCGACCAGGACGAGATAGGCTGGGAGGCCTGCGGCAGGACATCCTCTCTTCTAGCCCCGGCAGCCCTGGCCGCCGGTATGGCCATGCTACTCCTGGACCTGGGCCAGAAACACCGGTTCTGGCAGCTCCTGGTGCGCTTCAACCCGGTTTCCCCCATGTCCATCGGAACCTGGCTTCTTGCGGCTTTCGCCGTTATTTGTGTGGTGTTCGCCCTTTTCTGGCTGCCGGAGGATTGGAGGCGGCGCATTCCTGTCGTGGGGAAATGGCCTTTCTGGAGCGACCGGACGTGGCGCGGAAGGTTCGGAATCATCGGCGTGCCGTTTGCCGTGGCCGTCACGATTTATACGGCTGTCCTGTTGTCCGTAACTTCCATACCCCTGTGGCGGAATTATCTGCTGCCGCCCGTTTTCTTCTTTTCCGCCCTGGCCACGGGTTTTTCCGGCGGGGTTCTTCTGAGCGTTCCCTGGCCAGCGAAAATCCGGACAAAAGATCTTTCCCGCCCGCTGGAATTCATCCGGAAAGTCTTCCGGATCATTCTCCCATCTCTATTGCTGACCTTGGTGTTCTTCATGGCTCTCGTCCCCGGCAAGGTGGAGGAGAAAAACGTTTTCGGAGCGTTGGTAGGAGGGTGGACGGGAGCGCTGTGGGGGGGAGGAATCGGTTTAGGGATCGTTTTGCCCTTGATTCTCTGCCTCTCCAGGAAGCGCTGGTCGATTCTCCGTGCCGTCACCATTTTCGCCACAGTCCTGATCGGAGGACTGATTTTGCGCTGGGTTCTCGTGGTGGCCGGTCAGATGTAAGCCACGAAGTTCCCGTATGAGGAGGTCAGGTCAATGAAACGGAGTGGAAACCTCAAAGTAGCAGCGATTGGAATCCTGGCTGTGTTTCTCGCGTTCAGCCTGTTCTCTTCCGCCGCGGCGGAAGAGCGCAAGATCAAGACGCTGGATTTGAACAAGGCTACGGTGGAAGAGCTGGCAAAAATCCCGGGCCTCAACAAACAACTGGCTCAGGCCATCGTGAATTACCGCGACGAGACGGGGGACATCCATGCGCTCACCGAGCTTCTCAAGATCAAAGGCATCAACCGGGATCTTTTGAGAAAAATTCAACCTTACGTGAATCTGGAGTCCGTGGGAGGCGATTGCACATGCTAGCCCTAATCCGAAAAAAAACAACCTGGTTGATCCGCGCCGTTGGCCCGCAGGACCTGTCGCCGGGTCGCCTCCTCGATCCGCGCTACGTCACCCTGACGAGGGTCCCACTTTCGCGCGGCTCTGCGGAGGCATCCCCGACGCCACCCGCGGGCCTCAGCCGGATGACCCCGACAGAGAATTTCGGATTGAGGTTAGTCCTCTCCCCTTCGCGATGGGTCCTGCGCTTTGCAGTGAATGCGTTTCTGGCAGGCTCTCTGATTTTTCTTGTGTGCCCGGCCACGGCGTCTGCGGCGGCGGAGACCGTCAGGGGCCTTTCCCCGTCCGAGGATGCAACCTACATTCCCGACCTGGGCGGGCTGCAAAACAAAAAAATGCATAACCATTTCGGGCAGGAGCGGGATCTGCAGGAATGCGTGGTGCTGCGGGGGTCCAGCGTGAAAGAGGGGAAGGTCTCCATCCCTCCGGGAGGTTTGTTCTATGCTTCCAGCTCGCCGGCAACCGCCCGGCCGCTGGTCCGGGACCCTTTTCTCGTCCTTGGTGAGGAGGCCTACCTCGTAAAGCTCACCGTTGATAGAGCAGTCAAGACCGATTTCAAGGTCGACGTGCGTCAAAAGGCCCTCCTGGATCCCTCCGGGTATCGCCTCTGGTATGAATACGCCACCGATCATTACGGGAAACCCTACGGGGAATTCGCCCTCATCTCCCCATCCGGCGGCTGGCCCGTGGAAATGCCGATCTCCACGTCCTTTCCGGGGCCCATGAAGGCTCTGGAAACGAAAAGACCCGCCGGCATCACCCCGCAGTCCAGAGATTTCTATCTCTCGGATACCTATCTGTACGGCGCCACAACGCTGACCGCCAAGAAAGTCGACGAGAAGCAGGCTCTCTTCTCCCGGATCGAATATCCGGTGATCAAAGAAGCGGTCTTCTCCCTGGACCGCCCCTCGATCCTCAAAGTCCGCCAGGGGACCTTTCGCTGGTATTGGGGCAAAAGGATCTACGCGTTCCGAGAAGCGGAAGGAATCCGGGTCGAGGTGCGCAACTGGACCGGGAAAAAAATCCTGGCCCAAAAAATGATCCCACCCGCCACTTCCCAGCAATACAAGGTCCTTCAGCAAGACGATCTGAGCCTCACCCTGGACGATCTGCACATCGAAATCGTGGTGGATCCTTCCTGGTACAAGGGGTCGGACTATGCTCCATGGGTGACCGGTGTCCCCTATGACTGGAAGCAGGGAACCGTATCCTTCCGGATCTACGATGACCTGGTTCGCCTGGAGGACGGCCAACCCTGGCCCAACGATCCCCGCTACCTCGTCCGCCTGGAAGCCGACCTGATGAGCGGGTTTCTCAAGAGAATCACCCTGGAGAATCAGGAAGCGATCATCCTGGATAAGGATCACCCGACCTACGCCGGCCCGGTGAAATACTCCGAGATCTGGGACCGGAGATTCTTCAACCTGGTCCTTGGCAAGATTGACAAGGATGTGGTGAAGAACTACTACCTTCGCGACTCCATGCTTCGCCGCACCGATAATTTGATTCTCTGGCCCGAAGGCCGCACAAACGTGGACTTTTTCATCGGGAAGAGCGAGCTGGTCGTCTCCGTGATGGAGGATACCTTCCTGATGCGGCTCGCGGATCCAACCTACGGGGTCCCCGTCGTCCCCTCGAAGTTCGCCTCTTATCCCCCTGTCATTCCGACGGCCCGTTGGTTCGCGCCGGACCCCACCTGCGCCTTTGTCCCCAAGATGAAAGGTCTGGTGCGCAAGTTCGTAAGGAACCGGAAGGGGGAGAGGCTGACGGCCGCCGAGGCCATCGTGATCCGCGGCAGCTACGTCGATTATCGGAAAGGGAAGATCATCATCCCTCCCGCCGGGCTGTACTACTCCTCGCGAAACAACCGCAACGTCCGCCCCCTGGCCGGAGAGTCCTTTTACCTCCTGGGGAAGCAAATCTATCTGCTGAACAACAAGAGCTATCTCGTGGTCAGAAAGGATTTCAGGATCGACAAGTGGGATCAGTTTCCCATGGGGGACGGAAACCTCCTCTTCTGGCAGGACCTTCCCCTGGGAGACGGCACCAAGGCTTTGCGATACACGGACTCGGGATTCCTCTGGGATCGCCCGTTGGCTCTGTTGCGCGTCACCAAGTACTCGGGGAATACCTGGGGGGCCAATCTGTTGATGGCGCCGGGTCTGAAGAGCTATCCGGACCACTCCAGCGACCGCTCCGAGCCGAAGAACTCGGCCGAGCCCTTCCATTACTCCATGCCCCCGTTTGCCGCCGAGGGTGCGACCTATCTGATTCCGCGCTGGGTCACACCGAACATGGTGGAAGTGGCGGACATGGGGACGCCGGGGATGGATTGGATTCTCGTATCCTACCAGGAAGCCGAGAAAAAAACGGTATCCGTGGGGGGCAGTTTCGCCTTTGCAGACTTCCAGCTCCATCTACGCAAGATGGATCCGGGAGGCAAGACCATCCATTTTGCCGTCCTGGACACATCCGGTGTTCTTTTGGACACGAAAGTTCTGGGCCCCATCACAGGCGAGGTCTACGCCACCCTGCCCCAGTACGGCCCTTCCCGGGAGAAGGTCATGTTCCAGTTCCAGAACATCCACCTGGAGATCGAGGTCCCGGTGAATTTCCAGGCCGGCAAAGCGACCGTGTATGTGACCGGGGGCGTGATGAAGCTCGAGCGCGATAAGCCCTGGCCCGGGGACAAACGATTCGTCATGCGGCCGGATGTCTGCGGCCACTGCTACATGCTCAACGAATTCATCCTCGATAATCCGGAGCCCATCGTTCTCGACGCCGAAAATCCCGTCTACGAGGGGCCCGAAGGATATTTCAAGATCGTGGTCGATGATTTCGACGGGGAAGCGATCAATGCCTGGCACATCGAGGACAGCGAGGGGAGGAAAACTCCCAATCTGGCCGAGTACCCCCGCAACAACCTGGATGTCATGGTGGGAGTCAATGGGACGACGGAGAGCTTTCTCCGGAAAACCCTGCTGGAGCGCCTGTCTTACAGGGAGAAGTGGCGCTTGAAGTAACCCATTGCCGAAGGGGAATTCGCCTTATGGAACTGGCCGTGGAAAAAGAACCCATTCCGGAACAGGCCGCGCCCCGGGGAAGATCCATCTGGAGGGCGCTCCCCAGCTTTCGGGAAGCGCGCCCGGGCCTTCTGGCCATGCTCGTCATCGCCCTCTTCTGCGAGCTGCCGGGAATTCCCTGGCCCTTCACCATCCACGCTCTGTTGAAATACATCGATGAGGTCCTGCCTCCGATTTACGGGAAAGGGCTTTTCGTAGACCTTCTCCACTTCAACTATGTGCTGATTGCTTTGGTCGCGGGGATCGTGATTCGAAACGTCATCGGGGTTCCCAGGAGCTGGGAGCCCGGCTTGAGCTACAGCTCCGTGTTCATGAACACCGCCATCGTGATGCTGGGCTCCCAGTATCTGCTCCGGGATCTGGTGCGCATCGGAACCGTGGCGGTGG
The DNA here is from genome assembly GCA_016193065.1 of Candidatus Tectimicrobiota bacterium. Classification (GTDB taxonomy): domain Bacteria; phylum JACPSX01; class JACPSX01; order JACPSX01; family JACPSX01; genus JACPSX01. Next base: position 19,809 of record JACPSX010000280.1, read on the forward strand.
CGCTCATGGTCGTCTTTGTTTTCGGGGCCGCGGCTCTGGTGATTTTCCTGGGCCGCCTCTTCAGGGTAAACGACGCCCTCACGGGGGTCCTGGCGGCCGGATTTTCCTCCTGCGGAGTCTCCGCCTCCGTAGCCGCCGCGCCCATCGTGGGCGCCAGGAGCGAAGAGGTGACCTACTCCATCGCCACCATTCTCTCTTTCGGTCTCCTGTGCCTGTTCACCCTTCCCTACATCGGCAGAGCCCTGGGGATGGAGGATTTCGCCTACGGCATCTGGTCCGCCGTGGGGATTTTAAACTCCGCCCAGGTCATCGCTTCAGGCTTCATGTACAGCTTTGACGCGGGCAAAGTGGCGGGTTTCGTCAACATCGCCCGGGTCGTCCTGATCCCCGCCGCCGTCCTGTTCATCGGCATCCTGATCCTCTCCCGGCAGGTTACCCAGGCGAAGATCAACAAGATGCAGGTAATCCGGGAGAAGTTTCCGGTGTTCGTCTTCGGATTTTTTGCTCTCTGGCTGGCCCGCTGCCTGGGCATGTTCCCCCGCCCCGCCGTGGAAGCGATGAGCAGCGTCATGACCTGGTTCTTCACCCTCTCCTTCGTCGGGCTGGGGCTCCAGACCAAGCTCGGGGATCTGCGGAAAGCAGGCCTTCACGGAGTCATGATCGGCTACTTGGCCGGAGTGGTCAAAATCCTGCTTTCCCTGGCCGCCATCATGCTCCTGCTGAAGCTCGGGATGCTGCGAAGAGGTTGAGAGATGGCTGAAACGAACGAACAAGAAACGGGTACGGTCCAGGACCTGAAAGCCGTCGAAGCCGACGCCATCGCCAAGTTCCAGCGGCACCGCGTGGACGACTACGTGGCCATCCTCTTAGGAGTGGGATCAGCTCTGATTCTGTGGCTGTTCCAGCTCATGGGTTTTTACTGAAATGAACTCTCGCATCCTCGTCGTGGTGAACTTGAACTTGGAAGATTCCTTTCTGGAGGCCGTTCTGGATTGGGCCCGGAAATCCGCCGGCAGCGTCATGGTGCTGCAGATCTTGACTTCCGACCTTTACCACTACGGGCATAACGACCTCCTGGCCGGCGGTCGCGCCAAGGCCGACTTCTTGCTCCACATCCGCCGGGAGGTCCTGGAAAAGGGGGAATCCCAGGCGGCCAGACTCCTGGCGGGAGCGAGAACCCGGGGGATTCAGATCCGTCTCATCCCCGTCGAGACCGAGAACCCGGCCGCGGCGGTCATCGCCGAGGCCAAGAGAGGCTATGACCTCGTTGTCGTTCCGAAAGAACCCAGGAGGCTATTGCCCCTCTTCCAGAAGTCATTGTTCCACGAGATTCGCGGGAAGGTGGACTGTGAGGTCACGGAAATGGACAATCCGCCCTCCCTAAAAGAGCGCAGATCTCCACAGAATCTTATCATCAGCGAAAGGAGGGAAAGGAGGGATGTGTATGGTGACCTGAAGAAAAAATGAAAGCTGGGGTTGGGGGGCATTAGACACGGAGGTAAGGAGATGAAAAGATCAAATCGATTTCTGCTTATAGTCCTTGTGGCTATGGCAATTCCATTGATCTTCTCCGCTGCGGCTTTTGGGTGGCCCTCGGTCTACCCGACGGGGACCACCATCCACAATCCGGAGAAGGCGTTCAACGGCTACACGTTGATCGCTCCCCTGGACGCGGGCAAGCCCACGGATGAGTTCTACGCCAACCCCGGAACCGCGTATCTGCTCGACATGAACGGAAACGTGGTCCATCAGTGGAAGCTCCCCTTCCCGCCGGGGCTGCACGCCAGGCTGCTGCCGAACGGGAACCTCTTGTTCGCCGGCAGGAGCGGCAAGGTGGATCCTCCCGATCGGCCCGGCGTGGGTAAGTACCCCATGGGCGGCGCCGCCGGGTGGCTCATCGA
>JACPSX010000075.1 GCA_016193065.1 Candidatus Tectimicrobiota bacterium
CCCTTCCGCCCGCTTCATCGTCCCGCCCGCCTTCCCCCTCTAACCCCGCAGGAGAGGGAGAACATGAGCATGATCGAGCAAATTACCTTGCTTTCCGGTGCATAGTGGGATAGAGTCCATCCAGCTTCATCATGTGGGGGCTGGTGGTGAAGCGTAAACAGCAAGGCCCTCAACCGATGTTGTTTTGCCCGGGAATCGAATCGGAAGCCAGACCTAAGCGGCCGCGGTCTTCGCGTCTTCGGCCCGCTCCTTCCTTTCGTTCTTGTTTCTCGAGTTCAAGACAATATCACTATCCGAGGAGGAGCTCCATGGGTTCGAAGATTTATGTGGGTGGCTTGCCCTATTCCGCGACCGAGCAACAGTTAAACGACCTGTTCGCGACACACGGAACTGTTGAGTCGGCGCGCGTGGTCACGGACAAGTTCACGGGGCAGTCACGCGGTTTCGGGTTCGTGGAGATGTCCACAGCCCAGGAAGCCCAGACTGCAATCCGGGAGCTGAACGGCACCCAACTGGATGGCCGCACATTGACCGTGAACGAGGCGAAGCCCCAGCAGCCCCGCACCGGTGGGGGCGGCTTCGGCGGAGGCCGTGGCGGCAAGCGCGAGCGCTGGTAGGGTCCGGCTTCGCAAGAGATTACGGGCCTGACCTCATTACCCTAGGATACTTGAAGGAACATCCTTTCCTTTCACATAGCAGGGCGCCCGATCAGGCCATTCCGCTCATAACACAAAGCGGAAGGGCCACGTGTTGCCTTGCGTCTGTGCGAAGTCCAAAGGCATTCAGGTAAGCAAATGGTCAACAAGATCTTCCGCTCCCAGGTTGAGTGAATCACCTTGCTTTCCGGTGCATAATGAGATAGAGTCATTCAGCTTCATCATGTGCGGCCTGGTGGTGAAGCGCAATCAGCAAGGCCGTCAACTGATGTTGTTTTGTCCGGGAATCGAATCGGAAGCTAGACCTAAGTCGCCGGAGTTTTCGTGCCTGTGGCCGTTCCTTCCTTTCGCTTCTTCTTTCTCGAGTCCAAGACAATATCACTCTCTAAGGAGGAACCCCATGGGTTCGAAGATTTATGTAGGTGGCTTGCCCTATTCCGCGACCGAGCAACAGCTCAACGCCCTGTTCGCAACGCACGGAACCGTCGAGTCGGCACGCGTGGTCACGGATAAGTTCACGGGGCAGTCACGGGGCTTCGGTTTCGTGGAAATGTCCACAGCCGAGGAAGCCAAGGCCGCCATCAGCAAGCTGAACAGCACCCAAATGGACGGCCGGACGTTGACCGTGAACGAGGCGAAGCCCCAGGAGCCCCGCTCCGGTGGCGGCGGCTTCGGCGGAAACCGTGGTGGCGGCAATCGCGAGCGCTGGTAGGGCCAGCTCCGAAAGAGACTGCGAGGCTGCCTTCCTAACGTTCGGATGTTGAAGGAACATAGTTTCCTTTAACGTCACAGGGCACCCGGATAGGCCAGCGGCCCTTTACCGCAAGGTGGAAGGGCCGCTGGTCGTCTCGCGCGTTTGCAAGTGCCGTAGGTTCCATTTTCCTCGCTCACATCCCCTCCAATGTAGGCTCCGTCTACCCCGTTTATTTCTCAACCCGGATTTGGTAACCCCACCCTCTCACCCAGACTCTTTCCCCCAAAGGGGGCGAGGGTTGAGAATAGAGCAGGAGCAATTTATGCGAACGATCGAAACGGCTATTGGTAAGGTTCAATCGTGTGTGGAATGGCGGTTTTTTATGGAGCGGGCGACGGGCCTCGAACCCGCGACCCCAAGCTTGGGAAGCTTGTACTCTGCCAACTGAGCTACGCCCGCTCCCCGGTCTTTAAACCGTATTCATTCTCAGCCAGCCTCGGGGCGTTGTCAAGGTGATTTTGGGGGTCCGTGTGCTATACTCCACTTCCTGTAAAGTGAGAGGCGCACCCCTTACCCTCTACCCTCTCCCACGGGGGAGAGGGAAAAGAGGAAATCGCAGAATTCAAATGAGTCCGTGAAAGTCCCATGGAAGAAGCCGCAGCAATTCAAACACAGCTTGCCGCCTCCGAAGTGACGGAAGGAAAGATCATCCGCACCGCCTGGCGGCAGGCCTGGCCCATGACGGTGGCGCAGTTTGCCTCGGCCGCATATACCCTGGTGGATATGTTCTTCGTGGGGAAGCTGGGCCGCGATGCCATTGCCGCGGTGGCTCTGGGAGGGATCGTTGACAACGTTTCCTGGATCATCATGACGGGCGTGGTGATCGCCAACAAGGTCTTCATTTCCCGGGAGATCGGCGCAGGGCGCTGGAAGGAAGCCGCTCATTCAAGCTACCAGTCCCTCCTGTTCGGATTCGTACTGAGCCTGTTTGTAGCCATTCCCTGCTTCTTCCTGGCCCGGGAGACCCTGATCGTCATGGGGGCACAGGGGGAGGTCGTCACACAGGGGCTGGGGTACTTGCAGATCCTCTCCCTTGGGGTTCTGGTGAGCTTCCAGGTGCAGGTGGCCCGTTCGATCTTCGAGGCGGTCGGCGATCCCAAGATCCCCATGAAGATTCTCGTTGTCTCCAACATCCTCAATGCCATTCTGGCTCCCGCTCTCATCTGGGGAGTGGGAATCATCCCGGCCTTGGGAGTCAATGGGGCCGCTCTCGCCGTGGTTTTGGCCCGCTTGTTTGCCCTGGGCTGGTTCATGATCCTTCTCCGGAGAAGATTACGCCCTTATCTACCGGTTCATGCAACTGGGAGTCCCCCGCTGCCTTCAGAGGGGCGTGGAAGTGATCTCCGGGATGCTTCTCATGAGAATTGTAGCCGGCTACGGCACCGCCGCCTTGGCCGCTTACGGGGTGGGTCTGCGAATTGACCTGGCCATGAAGACCCCGGGGTGGGGGTTCAGCAGCTCGGTCATCACGCTGGTGGGTCAAAACCTGGGAGCTGGGAAGCCCGAGCGCGCGGAAAAAAGCGTCTGGGTGATAATGGCCATGTATTTAGCGTTTGCGGCCCTGTGCGGGCTGGCTTTTTTCTTTGCTCCCGGAGCCGTCATGGGAATCTTCACACGGGATCCCGAGGTGCTTCAGATCGGCTCCCAGTACCTGCGGATCATGACCTTCGGGTACATATTCATCGCCGTAGCCATGGTCTCGGATCGCGCTATGTCGGGAGCCGGTGACACGGTCACGCCCATGGTGGTGGCCTGCATCTCTCTGGTCGTGTTGCAGCTCTCCGGGGCCCTGCTTCTCCCCCGCATCACCGGCCTGGGGGCCTTGGGGATCTGGATTGCCATTGCTTTGAGCTATGGTATCTGGGCAGGCACCATACTCAGATTCTTCCGGCAAGGGCAGTGGAAGCACAGGAAGCTGTAATCCCTTCCAGCTTGATGCAGCACCCCAAGGCACCCTTGCGGAGTTCGGACTGCCGGGAGGACGGGATCCCCAACTCTTCCGGCCATGTTTCCATCACAACGCAGGGGATGATAGCGATGCGAGCCTTTTCCGGCCAGCACACAGGCGGCCTTCTCATGGATAACCACCATTCGGGAATCGGCTCCCAAGGGATGGGATGACCGAATTCTTTTTAAGCTGCGGGCGCTTTGCTATCAAGAGTTTTTCGGGAAACAACGTCCGAGAGGATTTCTAAAATAACCAGGCGTCCAGCGAGAGGTAGCCCCCGGCTCCTGAGAAGATCACCAGGAGCTCACAGGCGATCATCAGGTAGTTGAAAGGAGCGTTGGAGGGATTCTGCCAGCCGCA
>JACPSX010000076.1 GCA_016193065.1 Candidatus Tectimicrobiota bacterium
ACGCAAGCGGCCTCGGCAAACGTGAACAGCACGGACCGGACTAAAATCAACTCCGAAGCCAACGCCCTGGTGAACGAAATTGACCGGATTGCCAACTCCACCAAGTACGCCGGAACCACCCTGCTTGACGGCTCTTACGGAGTCACCATCAGCGGCCAGACCACGATCACCGCGACGACTGGAGGTCTGGCGTCGGCAACCGGTATGGCGGCAGATACGGACTATCAGTTGGTGGTCACGGATGGGCAGGGAAGCAACCTGAAGGTCACCCTGACCCTTTCCGGGTCTACGGCAAACGCCCAGACGGTGGACAACGTGGCGGCGCCTACGGGGTCCAACACCACCTCGGTGAAGTTCGCCGCCTTTGGGATCACCTTGGTATTCAACAGCAACATGGCGGCCGGTTCCACGACCTGGAGCTTCTACGCCACGGATGCTGGGAACTCCGACTTCCAGGTGGGGAACGATAACAACTCGAATAACCGGGTCACGATCTCCGTTGGGAACGCGACGGCCACCAGCACGGGCGGGTTGGGCCTCAGCACGGATATGCTGACCAGCGCCAGTGCAGCCCAGACGGCCTTGGATACGATTGATACGGCCATCAGCACCCTGTCGACCCGGCGCGGTGATATCGGTGCGGCTGTAAACCGGCTCTCCTATGCCAACGCGAACCTGGCCAGCAACGTGGAGAACACCCAGGCCGCTGAATCGGTCATCCGGGACGCCGATATGGCATCGGAAATGACCTCCTTTACCAAGAACCAGATCCTGCTGCAGGCCGGTACGGCCATGCTGGCCCAGGCGAACCTGGCGCCACAGCAGGTCTTGAGTCTGTTCCGGTAATCCGGCAGCCAGGAAGGCCACCTAGTGATGCGGGTTGGGCAGGCGCATTGAAGCTGCCTGCCCAACCCACCCCCAGGGTTTGAAAGGGGGCTGAACATGAAAATTACCGAATCTCTGAACCTTCACAATACGGTGCGGCTGCTTCGCCAGGGTACACCCTCGGGAGACAGCCAGCCCTCCGCCGGGGAGAGCGCCCCACAGTCGAAAGACGCCTATACGGCCGATCCCCCGGCACAAACCCCGGCTCCGGAGCAGAGCGCGACTTACGTCAATTATCGGGTGGAGAAGCAAACAGGTACCGTGGTCACAAAGGTCATCCGGGAAAAAAGCGGAGAGATCGTCCGTCAGATTCCACCCGATGAAAACCTGAAATTAGCCGCGCGCCTGCGCCAGGTTTTAGAGCAGGTCCGCAGGAAATAACCCCGCTCCATTAAGGGGAACAACCCATGGCCTCAACCAGTTCTATCAGCGGCCTGGCCTCCGGGATTGACTGGGCCAACATCGTCGATCAGATCATCGCAGTCGAACACCGCCGGATCGACGTGGTCATCGGGAATCAGAATCAATACAATAACAAGCTTTCCGAATGGAAAAAAGTAAACACCCAGCTCCTGTCGCTGCGCACCAAAGCAGACACCTTGAGGACAGCGGACACCTTTAACGTCTTCCAGAACACGGTGACCGGCTCTTCCAGCACAGATCCAGCCAAGCTCCTCTCCGTTTCCGCCTCGACCGAGGCTGCGCCCGGAGTGCACACCATTGAAATGTCCTCTACTTCCACCCTGGCCCAGGCCCGGAAGGTTTCCTCGAAAAGTTATAGCTCGAGCAGCACTGCGCTGAGCCTCTCGGGAGACATTCTCATTAACGGCAAGGCAATTAACATCGCCTCCACGGACACCCTTAGCGACATCAAGAGCAAGATCAACGCGGCCAACTCCGGCAGCAGCGCCACCGGGGTCACGGCGACGCTCCTGACCGTATCGTCCACGGACAACCGCCTGGTCCTGACCAGCGACGTGACGGGCCTGAACCAGTTCAGCATCCTGGACGCCAGCACTGGGAACGTCCTGCAAAGCCTGGGGATCACGAACAGCACGACGAGCATCAAGAACGCCACGAGCAACGGGGCCCTTTCCGACGAGTTCTCCAGCAGCGACGTGACGATCCGCAGCTTGCTGGGACTCAATGCCACTCTCAGCTCGACCACCGTGAACATCGGCGGCAACAATGTAACCATCAACCTGGACACCGATACCTCCTCCGTCGTGAGCACCACCGAGGATGGGGTGACGAAGTATCAGTTGAAGATCGAGAATACAACCTCTTTCACCGACAGCAACAACATTCTGGAGGCTTTGGGCGTCCTGGCGGGAAGCCAGTCCTCAGTCAATGAGCTCCAGGCCGGCAGCGTGGCCAATCAGAAGACCAGCGCCGCCGGAGGCGGGGCCGTCACGGATGGCACCCAGTGGAACCAGATCAATACCGGGGGAGACGCCAACAACATCGCCCTCAACGACACGATTACGATCACCGGGACCAAACACGACGGCACCGCCGTCTCCAGCACGTTCACCATTGCGAACCTAGCCCAGGCGCTGAACGCGGGCAGCGGGTTCCTGGAGACCATCGAGACGGCCTTCGGCGGCGGCGCCGCCGTGGACGCCTACATCAGCGACGGGACCGACGGGAACACGGCGGGCCAGATCGTGGTGAAGGACCTCACGGCCGGCGACAGCCAGCTCACCGTGAGTCTGGTGGCCAACAACGAAGGCGGAGGCAGCCTGAACTTCGGCACGGTGGCCGCGTCTACGCAGGGCTACAGCATGCAGGTCACGGCCGGGCAGGACGCCAACGTCAAGGTCAACGGGGTGACCCTCACCCGCAGCAGCAACACAATCACGGATGCCATCGACGGCTTGACTCTGAACCTTTTGAAAATCGAGGCTGGGACCACGTTGACCCTCAACGTATCCCGGGATACGGCCGCCATACAGGCCAGCGTTCAAAGCTTGTTGGACGATTACAATAGTTTCATCAGTTACGTGAACACTCAGTTCACCTATGACGAGAACACCAAGTCCTCAGGGATTCTCGGAGGAGACACCACGTTGTCCTCCGTCAAGTTCAGCACGATTTCTCTCCTTCCCACGACGTTGAATGCGTTTTCTTTAATTGGAATCAATTCGGACAAGACCGGCCTGCTTTCCATCGACTCCAGCGACTTTCTCAGCTCGCTGCAAAGCGATTTTAACGGGGTCAAGCGCATCTTCGTGGCCGAAGGCACCACGACCAGCGGGGAAGTAACATATCTGAGCCACACGACAAACTCCAAGGCGGGCGATTACGCGGTCAACGTCACCCAGGTCGCCACCCAGGCGGCAACCACCGGGGTAAAAAGCCTGCTCAGCGGTATCGGGGCGGGCCAGACCGAAACCCTGCGCATTACCGATACGCTCACCGGCCGCATTGCGACTGTGGCGTTGAACGGAGACGCGGGAGAAAACGGCAGCAGTATTGACAACATCGTCAACGCCGTGAACTCGGAATTCCAGACCCAGTATGCCCAAAAACTGGTCGGGAGCGTGGCGAACGTCCAGATCAGCGATGCTCAGCCCATCACCAGCAATACGGAGTGGAGCGACATCGACGCCAGCCTGCAGGACGGTGACGTGATCTCCTTTACGGGCACCTACCGCACCGGCCAGACGGTGAGCGGGAGCTACACGATCAGTGACACAGCCACCGATACGGCGCAAGGTTTTCTATCCGCCGTACAAACCGCCTTTAATAACGAGGTGTCCGCCACCATCAACGCTTCGGGAAAACTCGTCATCACCGACGTGGCGGACGGGGACAGCAACACTTCCATCTCCATCACCGAGCCCACAGGGGGGGGCCGGACTCTTGATTTCGGAACAGTAACCACTTCCAACAGCGGGGGGGTGGTGGGCCGCTATGCCCTGGAAATCACCGCCTCCAAGGACGGCAGCAACCAGTTGGTCCTGACCCACAATCTCTACGGCAGCGCGAACGGTTTCACGATCGCCCAAGTCTCCAACCCGGGAACCACCAATAAAGAAATCCTCATCGGCAGCCAAGCGAACACCCAAGTGGCCCCCCCAGGAGTCCTCACCAGCTTGACCGCGTTTGACAACATCACGGGTTATACAGCCAACACGTCGGATACGATCACGATCAGCGGCAAGGACCACAGCGGCACTACCATCACTCCCGTGGTTTTCAGCGTACATACCGGAGCCGCCTACAAGACCGTACAGGATTTCCTGACGGCAATCGAGGGCGCCTTCAGCCTGACAGCAGGAAGCGCCACGGTGGACGGCTCGGGAAAGATCGTGATCACGGACAGCACCACGGGATCTAGCCAGCTCGCCATGACCCTGACCCCGCCGACCGGTCTGAACTTCGGCACCTTCGCATCCCAAAATACGGGTCTCAGCAACGGCAGCTCCAGCGGCCAGAACGTTGCAGGAACCATCAACGGGGAAGCCGCCACGGGAGTCGGTCAAGTCCTCACGGGAGACGAGCCGCCCAGCGAAGGAGGAACCGGGGAACTGTTGTACCGGGAACTAGATTCCCTCACCGATCCCCTAGAGGGCTACGTGACCACGCGCATTGACGGTCTCCAGGATACCGTGACCGACTTGCAAACGCAGATTGACGCGATGGAGGCCCAACTGGCCCTGGAAAAGAACAGATTAACCAACCAGTTCATCGTCATGGAAAGCGTCATGAGCCGGATGAAGACATTGAGCAACTGGCTCGCTCAACAAACCGGCAGCCTCACACAGCTCTTCCGGTAGCAGATCAGGGAACAAGGAGTCGAGATGTCACAGAATGCAATCAAAGCCTACGAACAGACCCGGGTGACGACCGCCGGACAGGGAGAACTGATCCTTCTCCTTTACGATAGCGCGATTACCGCCCTGCGGCAGGCGGCGGGCGAGATCCGCGCGAAACATTACGAGGCGAAGGGCAGGCTCCTCAGCAAAGCCCGGGAAATCATCGAGGAATTATGGGCCTCCCTGAACCCCGAGGCGGGACCCGTCGCCGTCTCTCTCGATAGTCTTTATAGCTATATGATCCGGCGGATCCTGCACGCCAACTTAAACCTCGATGCAAAGGCCGCCGAGGAAGTCGCCCGCTTCTTAAGCGAGCTCCGGGAAGCCTGGGCGGCGGTAGTGAACCGGCCAGGCGTCACGACAGCGGCCGAGGAGAAAGTGAAAGTCGGGCGGAAACGGTCAGAGCGCCCTGCCGTTGCAAATCCCGGTCTGGGAGGCTGACAGGGATGCCGCCAAACGATTCTCAAGTGCCATCCCGGGTTTGCCAGCTCCTGGAGAAAAAGATCGAGAAGCTGGGCGCGATGTTGGCGCTGGCGGAGAAGCAAAAGGAAGCAATGGCTCAGAAGAATTGGCAGCGTCTCGGACAGGTCGTTGAGCAACGGATGCAATACACGACCGAGGTGGATGCTCTCGATAAGCGACTGGCGGATGTGCTTGGCGGCCAGCAGGGAAATCAGGGAACTCATTTGAATCTCTTTCGGTCCAAACCGATCCGGTCGCTGCTGGCACAGCTCAGGGACATCCTCCGCCAGCTCTCCGATCTGGAAGCCAAGAGCATGTCCGGCCTGGAGGAACAACTGGAATCGGTTCAAGCTCAATTGAAACAGATCCGAAAAACCCGGGTCGGAGTCCTCTCCTACGCGCCCAAGAAATCCCCAGCCGCCCGTTTCGTGGATCTTCAGGGGTAGATCGGGTTCCGGGGAAATCGCCTCGGACCGGGCTCACCCGGCAAGAATTACCCCTGTCAACTATTTGGCAAATGGACCAGAAAAGTTGTCATTTCCTGCCCGGTCGCCCTCAAACTCCGGAGTTCCCCCCAAGGTTCAAACAGAAGGCCTTCAGGAACAAATAGTTACGGTTTACCCTCCATGGAGATGCTCCTCTACCTTTTTGGCATTGGGATTGCACTCCCACCAGGAAGGGGTAAGTGGAACCCCTTCTTCAGAGGAGGCAACCCGTGGCAGGCGAAAGGGTTCTCGTCGTTGATCCAGATCCAGGTCAACTGGCACAGATCGAATCCCACCTGCAGGCCAAAGGGTACCACGTGACCCTGGAGCGAAATGGCACGAGAGCCCTCCACTTGCTTCGGGAACATACTTTCGATCTCCTCTTAAGCGAACTCGATCTCCCGGGAGCAAGTGGCCTCCAGCTCCTGGAAGAGGCGCAGAGCCTCGGCACCCATAGCTGTGTCATATTGATGGCTAAAACACCCCCGGTGGAGGTGGTCATTGCGACGCTGCAAAAGGGGGCTTACAGCCTGCTGCGCAAGCCTCTGAACTTCATGGCCCTGGAAGCCACCCTGGAAAAGGGGCTGGAGAACCGGCAGGCATTCTTGGAAATCCTTGGACTGTCGGAAGATCTCAAGCGCGCCAACCTGGTTCTCAACGAACAGAAAGAGGAACTGGAGCGCGAGAAGCGCACTCTGGAGGAAAAAATCCGGGAGCTTGATTTTCTCAAAGATCTGAGCAGCGCCATCGGCACCACCCTCGATCCCAAGGAAATTGCCCTGGCTGTCTCATCGCGGCTTAAAACGGTGATCCCTTACGATTTGTTCCTGCTGTCCTGCACCTTGGAAAAAGGCGCCGTCCTGTTCCTGGATTCCGGCCTTCCACTGCCGCCCGCCCTGGGGAGCCAAATCAGGGCCCAGGCGCTGCAGGATCTAGCCACTCTAACCGGTTACCTATGCCGGGCGGGGGAGGAAATCCAGGTGGAAGCCCTCCGGGGAGACCCCTTCCAGGACAACGGAGCCCATTCCTATGGCTCGGAACGGGCGATGGAATGCAAGATCGTTCTTTCCCTGGCCCAGAAACCTGTCGGGGTCTTAAACCTGATCAATTTCGAGGGGAAACCCTACGGCAACGACCAGATGGCCCTTCTTCATACCGTTGCCAACCAGACAGGCTTGGCCCTGAAGAACGCCGAAGAACACCGCAAGGTTCAGGAGATGGCCAATCGGGACAGCCTGACCGGCCTTTTAAACCACCGCACGTTTCAAGAGATCTTGAAGCGGGAATTCAAGCGCATCCTGCGCTACAAGAAACCTCTAGCCATCGGGATGATCGACATCGATCATCTCAAGATGGTCAACGACTCCTATGGGCATCCGACGGGAGACCAGGTGCTGCGGGAAATGTCCGCCTTGCTGGAACGCTGCATCCGGGAGACCGATGTTCTGGCGCGCTACGGGGGAGATGAGTTCGCCCTCCTGCTGCCGGAAACCAACCTGGGGGAGGCCAGGATTCTCGGGGAGCGCATGAGGCGCACGGTTGAGAATTTCCCCTTCCGGCTGGAGGGGGGAGAGATTCATATTACGATCAGCCTGGGCATCTCCAGCTACCCCACCCTGGACGTCTCCACGGGCCATGAGTTGATTGCCAAAGCCGACAAAGCACTTTATAAGTCCAAGCGGGAAGGGCGCAACCGGGTGTCCACGGCGGGCGAAAGCACGGTTGTAATTAAGAACTTCCCGATGGCCGCCAGCTCTGATTCCAAGCTTCAGGGAGATCTATGGAAATCACGGAACTATTAAAGGTCGGCCAGCATCTGGACTGTGATCTGGCTCCGGACAGCGAGGGAGAAGAGCGTTATCCCTGCCAGGTCGCCCACCTGGAACCGGAGAGGCTCCTTCTGACCATTCTCTCGGAAGCCACCCGGACCCCTGCCGTCCTGCCGGAATGCGACCTGACCCTGCAAGTCATCAAGGGCCAGGCCCTTTACAGCATCCGGGGCCGGGCAATTTCCTTTGAATTTCCCTATCTCGCCCTGCGCCCGGAGGGCCCCGCGGAACTGATCCAGAAGAGAAGCTACGTCCGCGTGGAAGACTCCTTCGGCGTGCGCTTCCGCATGCTCGATCCGGAAGAGTACGAGCGCAGACGCTACGAATTCGCCAGCCGCGCCAGCAGGCGTGGCGAGGCCCGCTCCCTGCTGGCAACAGACTGGTCCCGGGAACTGCAGGAAACCCTGGGAGAGGAGGCGGCAGCCGGACTTGAATCGGTCCTGATCAAGATGCTGATCGGCCTCGACCGCAAGCTCGACAAGATCATCGAACTCCTGGAGCGTCCCGAGGGCGAGACGGGCTTCTTCAAGGGAACCGGAGTCAACATCAGCGGAGCGGGTTTTTACTTTGTGACCGAATCTCCGGTTCGGGTTGGAGGCATGATCGAGGCCGCCCTCGAACTCACCGTCTTTCCGGGACTGCACCTCATGGCCCTGGGGAAGGCTCTGCGGGTCCGGGAGATCCTGGACTTCCCCGACACCCATCGCCACTTTGAAGTCGCCGTGGAGTTTACGGACATCCACGAGGACGACCGGGACGAGGTGATCCGCTACACCTTTCGCCGCCAGCGCGAGCTTCTGAGAACCCAACGTCTGAACAAGACCGACCTGCAATCCAGCGAGACTTCCATTCCGCAGCAGGACCTTCTCTGACCTCTCGGCACTTCTGAAAACTCCCGCTTTCCTTGCCTAATCCCAATTTTTCTTGGGCATCCTCGGGTTGCCCCCTTGGGCTCACGAAGCGCTTGCGACGTGAGTTGTGTCGGCCGGATTGAGAGTTCTCTTCCTCGCAACCGCTTAGATCGCCTACGGGGGCAACC
>JACPSX010000077.1:0-2297 GCA_016193065.1 Candidatus Tectimicrobiota bacterium
CTACATCGAGGAGGAATCTTGCCGGGTCTTGACCGAACCCTGCGCCACCCAAGAGATCGAAGAGGCCCTGGGAAAATACATTTTCATATCCGACGTGACTCTGGAAAATCATACGGAGAGCTGCGGAATGCTCTCGATCTTTGGTCCCCGGTCGGCCCTTCTCGTTCGCACTATCCTCGGCGAAACCCCGGCTGGTCAGGAAAATTTAAATCACGTAAACCGGAATTTTCACGGCACTCCGGTCCTGATCGCCCGCAGTGACTATACGGGAGAGGAAGGGTTTGATCTTCTGGCTCCGGCGGACATCCTGGAGTCCCTGTGGATGGCCTTCACGGCAGGAACATCGGGAATATCCGCCCTGCCGGTGGGCTGGGATGCCCTGGAGGTGCTGCGGGTGGAGGCCGGGGTGCCGCGATTTGGCCAGGACATGGACCACGATACGATCCCCCTGGAAGCCGGCATCGAGGCCAGGGCGATTGACTTCTACAAGGGGTGTTACATCGGGCAGGAGGTCATTGCCCGGGCTGCTCACAGGGGGCATGTCAATCGCAAACTCGTGGGGCTCAAACTGTCGCAGGGACCCTTGCCCGCCCGGAGGGATCCGATCCTGGAGGAGGGAAAACAGGTCGGGGAGATTACGACGGCCGTCCTCTCCCCTCTGTTTGGCCCCATCGCCCTGGGATACGTCCAGCGGAATCTGGCCCGACCGGGCGGCAACTTCCTGGTGAGAGGACTACCCGCAGAAACGGTGGACCTCCCGTTCTATTCCCGGGCTGCCCAAAGATCAACGGCTCCCCAAAATGCTGCCTGAAGCCGCTGAACTCCGGGAAACCCTCCTCTTGCCGTCAAGAGAAGATCCGCGGTGGCAAGAGGTGACACACAGCAGGCACCCACGGGGGTGGATGACGTCGTTTTCCAGCCGCTTGTCAGGTTTGCTTGGGGCCGTAGCGGATCACCAGCAAGTTCGAGCCCAACTCGCGGCGGACCTCGATGGAGAGGCTCCACCCCGGTTTCTCGTAATTCAGCAGCGCCCCCTCGTGTTCAAAGCTGCTCACCTGCCGCCAGTTATACTGCTTGAGGTTTTCGCGGAAGAAACGCAAAAGCTCCTCGTATTTCTCGTTTCCCCGGTAGATGAGAACCCCGGCCCGGATTACATTGGATTCGTAGACAAAAGACTGGCGGGTATCCAGCTCCATCGTGGGTGGAACGGGGACATCTTCAAACCGGAAGGTGGGGCTGACCTGAGGAACAGGCTCAGTGCCGGCGCCCGGGAAATAGGTACAACCCGAAATGGCCGTCAAGAGGGCAGCCGCGGCCAGCCCCCATGCCCAGTGCCTTTTCATAACCTTCTCCTCTCAGAAGAACGATGAGTCTGTGTCGATCTGTGAAACGCTTATTTTTCAGTTACCATATACGAAAGCGAGCGCGGGGCGCAACTGTTTTTCCCGACACGCCGGGGCCTGTCGATCGTTCTCCAGCGCGCCCGACGGGTCCGGCCAGGTGCAGCATGGCTAGCAGTGCTCAGTTCACATGCCGGGTTTCAGGTCATCCCAAGTCTGCAAGGACTCTGGCACGAGCGGGCCTGGTCCTCGTCCTGCTGCCCTGGGTACTGGCCGCCCGCACGCCGCAAAGCCGGGGAGAATCCTCTCCGCAGAACCCCGCGCTGCCGGCGGCGGCCCGGCACTATGAAAAAGGGGAGTACTCCAGAACCGTAACACTGCTGGAGAAAACTCTCTCCCGCCGCCTGGCAGGTCTAGAAAAACAGGAAATCTATTTCCTCTTGGCCAGCGCTCAAGAGCGCAGTGGGCACCTGGAGGAGGCCGTGGCGAACTTCAAGAAAGTGGCAGAAGGGGAAATCCTGGCAGACTACGCCCTGTTCCATGGAGCCACGATTCTAGCCCAGCTCGGCAGACCTGAGCAGGCCCTGCAGTGGCTGGACCGCCTTCTGGACCGGTTCCCTGGCAGTATCCTGGTCGGTGAGACCTATGCGCTGAAAGCAAACCAGATGGAGCAACTCGGCAATTTTCCGGAAGCCCTCAAGACCTGGGAACAGATGGAGCGCTGCTGCGCGGAACCCTCCCTGCTCCCTCAGTCGTTTTTCCACCAGGCAGTCCTCCTGGAAAAGGAGAACCGGCCTGCCCAGGCGGTCAATTTCTACCGCCAGCTCAGTGTTCGCTTCCCCAACCGCCCAGAAGGAGCCCAGGCAGAGAAGCGTCTGGAAGAACTGGCCCGGGAAGACCCTCCCCCGTGGACCCGGTTCTCGGCTCAGGATCTCTGGCAAAGAGCCCTGTCCCGGT
>JACPSX010000077.1:2329-9358 GCA_016193065.1 Candidatus Tectimicrobiota bacterium
CCGGCCGGAAGCCGCGCGCCGGGACTTGAACCGCCTACTGAAGGAATATCCCGAGAGCCCGATCGTCCCGAAAGCTCTTTTCCGGCTGGGGGCGCACGCGCTTGCCACCAAGCCGGCCGCCGGAGGGATCCAGATCCTGGAGGATTTTCTGCGGCGATATCCTTCCGACCCGCTGGCCGCCGAGGCTCTCTACGTGCTGGGACGCCATTATTGGAGAGAAAACCGCCCCGTAGAGGCCCGCAAGTACTTGCTGCCGATTCTCTCATTCCATCCGGGCAGCGCCCGCTTTCCCGAAGCTCATCTCATCATCGGCAGGACGTATGAGGAGGAAGGATTCGCCGAAAAAGCCCGGCAGATTTACGATCAGTTGCTCGACATCGCTGCCCCCCAGGAAGTGCTCGTCGAAGCCCTGTGGCGCCTGGGCTGGAGCTTCTATCAAAGCAGTCAATTCGCCGAAGCCTACAGCGCCTGGCAACAAGGGGCTTCGTTAACATCCGGTACGGGGGATGGGGAACGTTTCACTTACTGGCAGGCCCGGACCTCCGAGAAGATGGGAGCTCACGGGCAGGCCCTGACTCTCTTGCGGAACCTTCTGGAAAGGGCGCCCTTCAGTTATTACGGGCATCTGGCCCGCTACCAGTTGGAGCAAAAGGGTGAAACCACGGAGCAACACTGGCCGAAGCCAAGAACGGACCCCGATCTTCTGCCGCCGCCACTGGATTCCTGGTCACAAAATCCCAGGGTGCGGACGGCCCTCGCGTTCCTGCACCTCGAATTTCTCTCCCAGGCCCGCCGCGAGCTGGACGTTTTGTCCAAGGAACTCCCCGAGGGCTCCGAATCCCGCTACTGGCTGGGCGAATTGTATTCCCGGGGAGGTTATTTTCTGCAGACATTCCAAAACTTAAGCCGCTATCTCCAGCAAGTCGCCGTTGAAAAGAGAAAGGACCTGCCGCTGGACTTTTGGAAAAAGCTCTATCCGGTGTCTTACAGAAAGCTGGTCATGCGTCAAGCTTCCAGCCAACGACTGCCTGTACCCCTTCTTTATGCCATCATCCGTCAGGAAAGTGCGTTTCAACCGAAGGCGGTTTCCCGGGCCGGAGCCCGGGGACTCATGCAGCTCCTGCCTGGAACTGCTCAAGAGCTCTTGGGCAAGAGTCGCCACATCCAACCCCAAGACCTCTTTGATCCCGGAACAAACATCGCGCTGGGCAGCAAGTATCTCGCCAAGTTGATCCAGAGCTACAGCGGCAAGATCCCATTCGTTCTGGCCAGTTACAATGCGGGTGAGCAGGCCCTGAAGCGTTGGATCCCGCCAGACCAGACGGAGATGGACACATTTATAGAGAGCATCCCGTACTCCGAGACCCGCAACTACGTAAAGAACGTGGTGCGAAATCTCCTGAACTACGAGCACATTTATTCCTCCCCGGACGGGCGCACGGCGCGGGGGGGAATTTCCCTTGACAAGGTTTGGGGAGAATGATAGGTAACGTTACCGTCGGCATATAGGTAAGGGTTCTCCTTTCTGTGCTCCTCATCTGATGGATCTATAGCCTGCTTCTGGCCCGGGCGAGGGCCTATCGGGAACGCCGCCGCAGTGCCGGCAGAGAAAAGTGAGACTCTGTCAGGACCTGGGGGGTGCCACCAAAAGGATGCACCTGCCGGTAGGAAGGTGAACAGAGAAGCTCAGCGGTTCTAATTCAGTTGCCCAAATTCCTGCCGAGGGGAACAAACTGAGACGGTTGGTGAACAGGAGAGGGTCTCAATGATGGGTGCCCAGAAGGGTTTTCTTTTTTCTGGGATCGCTCCAGCGCCGAGATCCTCCGGGGAAATCCGCCGTGAAGGCCAGCAAAGTTCGTGATCTTTGGAAAGCCTGGCAAAATGAACTGGCGGCCCAACTGGGCCTGGCCTTTCAGGTCTACCCTGTAAGGGGGGGGCAGCGCCAGGAAATCCAGAACCACCTTCCGGTCGTCACCAAGGATCTCCTTGAGCGTGTAGAGACCTGCAAACATTGCACCCCCTCGAAACTGACCCAGCAGGTTAGAAAAAACCAGCCTTTCATCTATCGCTGTCCGATTGGCCTGCACCATTGCGCGATTCCAGTGGCCTCGGAAAAGGAAATCGAAGAGATCTTAGTGGTCGGGGAAGCTCCTCCCGTGGCTTGCGCTCTGGAGGAAGTTGAAAAGTTTAACGAACTCGGCATGGCCCAAACGACGGCGATGGGAGACAAACTTGAGGAGACCAAGGTCCCGGCCTTGATTCGCCATGTCCTGGACCAGCTCTCTCCGATCCTGTCCCACGCCTCCCAGTTCATGAAGAACGCGGAAGGGGAGAGGCTGCGACTCACCACAAGCATCACGACCCTATCCACACTACTGCAAATGGGCAAGAGAACGGCGGAGATCTCCTCCACAAGCGAGATCGAAGAAATCCTGCTTCATACTCTGGGGGTTCTTTACAATATCCCCCTGGCCAGTCTTCTTACCCTGGATCCAACGGGTGACCTCTTCACAACAGCAGCCGCCTTTGGCCCTGCGGGCCATCCTGTGCGACTCTATTCCTGCCATCCCGACCAGCTTCTTCTCAGGGAGCTCACGGAATCGGAGAGCTTCGTATACTGCGACGAGGTGTACCGGCTCCTGAAGGCCGGATACGGCGAGGGAATTACAACGGCCTACCTCTTTCCTCTCCCGGTCCGGGGCAAGACGACGAGAGTTGTGCAGATATTTAATTGTCAATTCCCCCCCGAGGAGGTCTCTGCCATCGCGGCGTTTTGCAGGCAGACTGCCGTCTCCCTGGAGCGGCTCGAGTTGATCGAGGAAGTGCAGGGAAAAACCCGGGATCTGACTCGCCTCCAGGAGCTCACCTCCTCCTCGGGCGATACACTCGAGCTGGAGGAACTCCTGCGCTTGGTGCTGGCGACCTGCATGGAAGTTGTGGGAGCCGAGCAGGGCTCCCTGATGCTCCTGGAAGAGGACACCATGGAGCTCTTGATCAAAGCGGTCAGGGGAATCGACGAAAAAATCATCGAGCGCTTCCGGTTAAAACCCGGGGAAGGGGTGGCGGGTCAGGTCTTCGTCAACGGCACTCCGGTCCTGGTGACGAATATTGAAACCGACGAGCGCTTCCATCACGTCAACAGGCCGCGCTACAAGACCCCTTCGTTCATGAGCGTTCCCATCCGCTTCCGGAACCGGTCCCTGGGCGTGATTAACGTGGCCGACAAGCGGGGGGGCCCCCATTTTACCGCCGAGGACCTGCGCTTGCTGTGCTCTTACGGTGCCCAGGCCGGCGTGGCCATCGAGCGCTCCATCTACTATGAAAAGTCCAAGGCTCTCAGACAAATCTCGATTACGGATTCCCTCACGAGCCTCTTGAATCGGCGCTACTTTCAGGAACGCCTCACAGAGGAGATCGACCGGGCCAAGCGCCACCGCCACAAGCTCTCTCTGATCATGCTCGATTTGGATAACTTCAAGGAGTTCAACGACACCCACGGCCACCTCGCCGGAGATCAGGCATTGCGGGCCACGGCCCAGAT
Source organism: Candidatus Tectimicrobiota bacterium (assembly GCA_016193065.1). Lineage (GTDB taxonomy): Bacteria > JACPSX01 > JACPSX01 > JACPSX01 > JACPSX01 > JACPSX01. The sequence goes on from JACPSX010000077.1 coordinate 5,871, forward strand.
CGTGCGCAACAATGTCAGAGCCATCGACGTGGTGGCCCGCTTCGGAGGCGAGGAGTTTTCGGTTATCTTGCCGGAGACGGCCAAGGAAGAGGCCACCATCATTGCCCACCGGATTCGCCGGGAAATTGAGAAGGGGTTTCTCCTCAAAGGGATCACGCGGCTCCATCGGCCTCTGACCATGAGCCTTGGACTAGCCACCTTTCCGGAAGACGCGCAAAACCTCACGGCCCTCATCCACAATGCGGACCGGGCCTTGTACACAGCCAAGGCCTTCGGGAAGAACCGCGTCGTCGTCTTCCGGGAAGGCCCCCACACCGATCCAGCTTCTTAAAATCCTGCCGTTTTTCACGCTCCCTATTTCCTCTCAACCCCCTCGGGGATCCTTACGATAAGAGCGGGGGAGGTTCCGTCTGTGAAAATCAAGAATATTCTGCTGGCCAGCGACGATCGCGTTTTAGCTCAAGGGATTAAGGCAGCCCTGGAGAGCCAGGAGTGGCTCCAGCTCACCCACATCCCCGGTCGTCTCCAGTCGTTGGAAACCCTCGCTGGAGCACGCTTCGACCTGATCCTTTCAGACCAGATCCTCACCCACGGAGACGGGCGCCCGTTTCTCTCGGAGATCAAGCGGGCCTTCCCCGACGCCTTCGTCGTCTTCATCGTCGGCCAGTTCTCCATCAGTTGGACCATCAAGGCCATGGAGGAAGGAGCCTGCGATTATCTGACCAAGCCGGTTAAAGAAAAAGAACTGCTATACCTGGTAACCAAGCTGCTGCGGTCCCGCGAGCAGTTCCAGAGCGCCATTGCCATCGATCCACCCCCGCCGGGCGAACCGGAGGAGATGGACCAGTTGGTGGGAAACAGCCCCGAGATATTTGAGATCTTCAAGATCGTAGGGAAAGCGGCCCAGTCCGATGCCACCGTCCTCATCCAGGGGGAGAATGGTACGGGAAAGGAACTCATCGCCAAAACCATTCACCGCAACAGCCACCGGAAGGCAAGACCCATGATCACGGTCAACTGCGCCGCCATTCCGGAGACACTTCTGGAAAGCGAGCTCTTTGGACACGAGAAGGGGGCGTTTACCGGGGCCATCTCCCGCAAGACGGGAAAGTTCGAGCTTTGCCATGGAGGCACCATCTTCCTGGATGAAATTGGGGACATGAGCCTCCTGAACCAGAGCAAGGTTCTGCGCTTCCTCCAGGAAAGAGAGTTTGAACGAGTTGGAGGGAATGAGACGATTCAAGTGGATGTGCGGGTCATCGCGTCTTCCAACGAGAGCCTCGTACAGAAAATGAAAGAGAAGAAGTTCCGAGCGGACCTCTTTTATCGCCTGCGGGTCGTCTCCATCTACCTTCCCCCGTTGCGGGAGCGCAAAGTAGATATTCCCCAGTTGACCAATTATTTCCTGCACAAATACACGAAAAAGTTCAAAAAGAGCTTCCGGGCCATAGACCACGAAGCCGTCGATCTCCTCAAAAATCACCCCTGGCCCGGAAATGTGCGGGAACTCAGACACGTCCTGGAGCAAGCGGTGCTCATGGGGCAAGGGGAGATCCTCTCCGCTCAGGACATTTCCCTGGAGCCCGTTCTGCCCCAGCAAACCTCGCTAATCCAGCCCTCACTGGAGCATAACCTGACCCTGGAAGAACTGGAATGGGAGTACATCCAGGCCATGCTGCAGAAAACCCGGGGAAACAAGGCCAAGGCGGCCCGCCTCCTGGGAATCTCCAAGATGACCCTGTACCGCAAAGAGAGACGCTGGGGTGCCCTGAGCGCCTGACCCCGCCGCTCTGCGGTATCAATCTGGTCCTTCCGTATCCAGATGAGCCCTTCCTTACCCTCCCCCCTTGCGAGGAAACCCCTTTTTTCCCTCCCCCTTGAGAGACTGTGTCGCAATCCACCGTTCGCCCTTCGACCGCGGGTACCCGCGAAGCGGGTGCGGTTTCCGGGTGAGGACGAACGGCTAAGTGATTGAATTTCGGGGTTTCCTTGTCCGTTCGTGGTGAGCCTGTCGAACCATGAACGGACTTATGACACAGTCTCTGTGGGGGAGGGATGGGTGGGGGGTCAAGTACTCTCCCCTGCGGACGATAGGTGGATTGAGGAGGGTTTGCCATGAAGATCTCGGGATTCTATTCCGCCCTGTCGGCCATCTCGGCCTTCGGCAAGAAGTTCAACGTATCGGCCAACAACGTGGCCAACCTCAATACCAACGATTTTAAGCGCAGCCGCGTCACCATGGCGGAGCAAAGACCCGGAGGAGTTAAGGCGGAAGTGGAAAAAGACAACACCCCGGGAGCCCCCGTGCCCGAGTTTCTGGGAGAAAAAGGGACCGAGCTGTCCAACGTGGAGCTTCAGGACGAGGTCGTCGATCAGATCATCGCCCAGCGGGGGATAGAGGCCAATCTCAAAACCGTGAAGACCGCCGACCAGATAACGAAGTCGGTTATCGACATTCTCGCCTAGCAGGATGCTGAAAAAGTCTTTTTCGTGGTTCGACAAGCTTGTCCTGAGCCTACCGCTCTCTGGTTTGCGACCCGGCTCCTTCTCATTCTTCCAGGAGGTGGAGAGGAAAATCCTTGTGACGGCGAATGAGCCGAAAGTCTTCCCGGTTGTACGTGAAAAGCGTTGCGCCAATTCTCCTGGCGCAGAGGGCTATGAGAATGTCGTTGAGCAGCAAGGGCAATTTGGACCGCCAGCTCCGCTCTCTTGCCATGATGGCCACGACGACCTCCGATGCCTCGATCCAGTCTTCAAAAGTCGGGGCAACCACGCGACCGGTGCGCTCCATGGGTCGGATGAACTCCTCTAACAAATTCCGGGTGCGGCGGTTCTGAGCATTTACGTGCAGCTCGTAGGCAACAACGGCGGAAAGAACTGAACCCTCTTTTCCTCGGAGCGGACAGTTGCCAGATAGACGTTCGTGTCCAGCAGGTATTTCACCGATAGGTTGTCCGGAAGCGACCTTCTCTGAGCAGCCTGTCCAGGGATTCTTGAATCTCTTGGTCCTCAACGGTTTTCTGCAAGGCCCTGTGGATCGCTTCCGTGTCCGTCTTGGCGTTTAACAGCCGGCGGACTTTCGCAATCATCCTACCATCCAGGTTGTAAGTCTTCTTTCTCACTGTCGCTTTCACACTAGGCTCCTTTGCGATGCGTCACATATGGATAATGTAACAATCTTGTCCATATCGGTCAAGTGTGCCGTGGCCCCGGTTCTTTCCTTCAACCCGCAGCGGCGGGAGTGGAAGAGGGGAGGGGAAAAATTGCGAATCCCTTCCCCCGGGTACCCTTTGGGTGCAGGGAGGGGAAGGGAGGGGGTGAGTCCCCGGGACAGTGGAAAAAGATTCGGAGAAGATTTCATCAGCAATCAGCAAACAGAAGACAGCAGACAACTACTTCTGGGGAGAACTCTGAGGCACCACCACACACCGAAACCCGAGACCGTCGTACCCGGAGACCGGGGCGACGCCGCGGCTGCGGGAGGCGCA
>JACPSX010000078.1 GCA_016193065.1 Candidatus Tectimicrobiota bacterium
AACAGCTTGCTTTCCTCTTGCCGTTTAACGGCCTCCCGAAGCAGATCGTCGTCGAAAGTGAAGAGCACGCGGCCAAGTTGAGTCGCCCGCTCCAACAGCCCGGGGTCGAGAAATGTCTCTGCGCCATCTTCCTGGGCCGTAAGTACATCCACTGTGCGCATGCGGAGTCCAAGAGTAATAGATCGAGGAATATGGGCATCCATGTAGAGGGCAATCGCCATCTAGAGCAGCCCTTGAGTCCTCAGCCGTGCGGTCAGTGGAGATGACTTCGCCTTTGCCGATTTCTGAAGGGCCTCCACCTTCCTTAGCCGCTCCGCGATCTCCCGGTCCAATGCCTCAACATGATCCCAGTAGTAAGCAAGGGCCGCATGAATCTGGCCTAGGCGCAAGTACGGATGTTGGAGGTGTAATTCCTCCGAACTCCAGCCGTAGGCCAGCCTTTCGACAACCAACTCAATGACCTTCACGGTCGTCCCCGCGATCGCGGGTGCTCCCCTTTCGTCAAGGACTATATGCGGATACTCCGTCTGAACTGCCATGAGCCTGCCTCCTCCTTTATTGTACAGGCTAAGTATAGCAAAAGCTAAAGGGCTAAGGGCTTAGAGCTGAGAGCTTAAGGCTAAGAGCCTTTCAGAGTGCGGCGAAAGCCACTCAGCATTTTTGCCAGTTCCTCTGCTTTGCTATAGGCTGTCTGAAACGCCTCGGCCTTGAGAAATTGCTGCCGTTTGGCAATCTCCAGCTCTGATATAGATTCCAGGAGTGAACCGTAGGCAATTTCGATGAAACGCGCCAAGTCAGTATCGGAAGACCGGGAAGACCCTTCGGCAATGTTGGAGGATACGGAAACAGTGCCAAATGTTATAAGAAAGTGCTAAACACTATAGGGGTAGGAGCGGTGCATTGGGTTGCGCCGCCCCTCCCTCCGAACCGGACTGGCGGATCTCCCGCATCCGGCTCTCCGGTCGGTGGTTTTACCTCCGCGAGGACTGGAGTAAAGTTGCATGGGCCTCGACAAGGCTGAAAAGCCCATGGTCCCGAAAGAATCGGTTCGGCCAGCGCTGATGATCATGTCCCCGACTGATGCCCTTACGCCCTGTGCGCTGTCGCAGGATACTTCGAATCCGGCGTCGCACCCAACTATCAAGCGGAGGAAAGGTCCATTTGTTGCTATGCTGAAAATATTCGAACCATCCCCGCAGGGTACGATTGACCTCTTCGATGATCACTGCCAGGCTGTGGCCATTGCTGCGCCCGGTCTTGGAACGGATGGTGTCTTTGAGCTTCTTGAGACTCCTCTTTCGAGGGCGGCGAGTCCCCCCCTCAAAGTGGTACCCCAGGAAGTCAAATCCCGGTCCGGAAGAAGCGATGTCTACCACTCGCGTCTTCTCCGGATGCAGAGTGAGTCCCCTTTCGAGGGTCAGCCTTTGCACTCCAGCCAGGGCCTTCTCGGCTTCTTCCCGGCTGCGGCACAGGATCACAAAGTCGTCCGCATAGCGAATCATCTCATGCCCAGCTGCCGCCATGGCCGTGTCCACCGGATGCAGGTACAGATTCGCCAGCAAAGGGCTGATCACGGCCCCCTGCGGGCTTCCCTTTTCCGGGGTCCAGAGAGCTGCTCCTTCCAGGACGCCTTGTTTGAGAAACCCCTCGATCAGTCCCACCACTCGACCGTCTGCAATATAACGACCGATATCGGTCAACAGAGGTTCGTGGGGGATACTGTCAAAGTAGGCTTTCAAGTCGGCCTCTACCACAAAGGTATATCCGGCCTTCAGGAGTCGTTCTACCTCCCGCAGGGCATCCTTGCTCCCCCGTTTGGGCCGAAACCCATAACTGTGGGGCGCAAAGTCCTTCTCGAAAATAGGCTCGATCACCAGGCGCAGCGCCGCTTGGACCAATAGGCTCGATCACCAGGCGCAGCGCCGCTTGGACCACCCGATCCCGCACACAGGGAATCCCCAGAGGCCGCTTTTCTTTCCTTCCCGGCTTGCCAATGTAGATGCGCCGGATCGGCCTCGGTCGGTAGTTCCCTGTGCGAAGTTCTTCCGCAAGACGCTCGATTTCCCTCGCCAGGTCTCGCTCGAAGCCCTTAATGGTCTGGTGGTCCGTTCCGGCCCCACCCCCGTTCCTTTTCACCGTTGCCCAGGCCGCATACAGAGTCTCGGGCCGGTAGACTTTATCAATCAGGCTGAACCATACTCCTCCTTTCACCCCCTTGACGAGGGCCTCCAGCATGCGCTCCGTCCAAATCGAACGTTTCACCCATCCCCATTTCCCAGGAAGGGCTTTTCCTGGTTGTTTAGCCCCTTTCGGCACTCCCCCAGGTGTGGCTTCATCCGGTTCGGCCATGGCGCATCCACCTTCCTGCACCCCTTTGCTCCGCGGGCATTACCCCGCTTCCTCGCTCGTATGGGTGCTCTGACTCCTGCCGGAAGAGCTCTTCACCCATCTTGTCTCCGGCAGGTCTCCCTGGTTCACGTGGCGCAACCTTCCTCGCATTCCGTCACCAAACACCTGACGCGCCCTGTCATCGCTTCTATGCTGCCCGCCCAGCGTGACAGGCTCCCTGAGGGCCTCTTCCCTGAGGGACCCTGGCCCTTTCCAGGTCTGGACTTCGCCATTTATCCGCAGGCTCGTCGCTACGTGCGGCCGAATCGTGTTCGTCCTCCTACAGACTGCGAGTTCGCCTCCGGGTGCTCTCCACCTCGCCTCACAGCGACGCAGTTCCCTTCGGCTACCGGGAGCGGGCATCTCCCGGGAGGGGACTTTCACCCCTCTGATTGCGCCTGCTTCCAGGCGCACGGATTCCGGCTTCCGCCGGAATGACGGGGAAAATTGCGGGAATGACGAAGATCCAAATGATGTTGAAGCCGTCGTTCCGGTACGTCACCGGGGGCATGGTGCACTCAACGCCTTCCTTCCCTGGGAGAACCAGAAATCCTGGATGATGGGAAACTTCCGTGCGGATCAGGATGCTTTCGCATTCGCGGGAACAAGGGTCCGGGAAGTTCCTACATTAGTCGATCTTGGATTCGTCCTTAAACATGACCTTGTAGCGGGTGTTCTTGATCCACAGGTCGACCTGGTCGTCGCTCATGAAGTTATCGGGATTGAATCGATCCCAGTTCATGATTTGGTCGAGGGTTTTCTTCCAGCGCTTGTAGGAAGGCCTGTGCGGTGGCCCGAAACACATGATGTCCACCAGGGACAATTCGTCCGGCACGCCCAACAGGGGCTTAATCTGGTTTTGCATTTCCTCCTGACCGATGGCTGTCACCCACCACACCGCGTACCCCAGGGCCGCCGCGGCCAGATGGGCCGACATCGTCGAGGCGGCCACGCTTTGCAGAAGGATACGCTCGGCGT
>JACPSX010000159.1 GCA_016193065.1 Candidatus Tectimicrobiota bacterium
GCCCTTCCCCAGGTGTTTGCGGGGATGCGCACCAGTGTTTCCGTAGCGCTGATCATGATCGTCGTCTCCGAAATGATTGCGAGCAGCAACGGTTTGGGGTACTTTATCCTGCACGCCCAGCGCACCTTTAACGTCCCGGCCGTCTACAGCGGAATTTTTCTCCTGGGACTGTTCGGATATGCTCTCAACGCCCTGTTCCTGCGGCTGGAGGGGTTCGTTCTCAACTGGCACCGGGGGTACGCGGCCAAGAGGCTATGAAAGCCACCAAGATGCTTGAAGTGAGCAGGCTGGAGAAGCGCTACGAGAGCCGGGACACACTGGCCATTGCGGACCTCACCTTCAGCGCCGAGCGCGGGGAGTTCCTGTCCATCGTGGGCCCTTCCGGAGCCGGGAAAACCACCCTGCTCAAATGTGTCTGCGGGCTTCTGCCGCTGAGCGGCGGCAAAGTCCTGCTCAACGGGCGCCCCGTATACAAGCCCCCGCCCGAGATGGTTCTGGTCTTCCAGGATTACAGCCGCTCTCTTTACCCCTGGCTCTCGGTCCTTAAGAACGTGCTTTTCGCTCTGGCCAAGAAGCAGGAAATGGACCAGGAGAGCCGGTTGAGCCTGGCCGAGAGGATGCTCGATGCGGTCGGGCTCAAGGGGTTTAGCCATCACTACCCTTGGGAACTCTCGGGCGGGATGCAGCAGCGGGTTGCGCTGGCCAGGGCTTTGGCCTTTCAGCCTGAAATTCTCCTGATGGACGAGCCTTTTGCCTCCGTCGACGCCCAGACCCGAGCGGACCTGGAGGATCTGCTGCTGTCCTTGTGGGAAAAATTCTCTATCACGATTCTCTTCGTCACCCACGATATTGAGGAAGCCACCTACCTTTCCGACCGCATCCTGGTACTGAGCGCATCACCGGCCAGGACGATTGCTGAACTCCTCGTGGGGCTGCCGCGGCCCCGGGATCAGATTGAAACCCGCTCCTCCCCCCGATTCATGGAACTTCGAGAGATCCTCTATCACACCATCAAGGGGAAGAGCCGGCCCGCGGAAACCAAGGTTCCGGTCCCCGACTCTAAAAATTCGGGTTGAGGAGAGGCGAGATGTCCCTCCAGAACGATCAGTTTCGCCAGCTCATGGGGTGCTTCGCCACCGGGGTCACCGTGGTCACTGCCGTGGAACCCGACGGCCAGCTCCGCGGGCTCACCGTGAGCGCGCTGTGCTCCGTATCCCTCAATCCTACCCTCCTGCTGATCTGCATTGACCATCAATCCGACACCTTCAACGCGGTCCAGCAGGGCAAGGCCTTTGCCGTGAACTTTCTGAAAGCCGACCAGGAGGAGATCTCCAGGCTGTTCGCCGCCAAAGGGGTTGAGAAGTTCAAAGATCTTTCTTACCGGATGGGAGATCTGGGAATGCCCCTCTTAGACGGAACCATGGCCTGCGCAGAGTGCCGGGTGGTTGCAGAGTACCCGGGAGGAGACCACACGATCTTTCTTGCGGAGGTTGAATCCGCCCGCATCGAAGGAGGCTCCCCTCTTCTGTACTTCCGTGGCCACTATGCCAGCCTGCCCGCTGCCGGGTAGCAGGCCCCATCGCAACTCTTGTTAGCGTAGGAGAGAAAAAATGATCATCGACTTTCACATCCACTATACCCCCGAGGAACTCATCAAGGAAAAACTCCCTCCCGGTGTCAAGACCAAGGTGACCTATGTCCAAGGCATTCCCATCTACATCGACCACCCGGGTCTCTATCACCTGGAGGGACACCTGGCGGCCATGGACATGGCCGGAGTGGACGTGGCAGTGCTTTCCAGCGGAGCCGGCCTGGGAGGAACGCTGGAGGTCTGCAAGCGCCTCAACGACCTCCTGCGCCAGGAAGAAAAGCGCTTCCCCGGCCGCATCCTGGGACTCGCCCATGTCCCTCCCCTGAGCGGACAGGGGGCACTGGACGAACTCAAGCGCGCCGCTCAGGAACTGGGATTTAAGGGAGTAGCCATCTCTTCCAGCTTCGGCGAGGTGGGCCTGGACTCCCCGGATCTTTTCCCCTTTTACCGCACGGTCCAGGAGTTGGGCCTTTACATTTTCGTTCACCCCGCCCTGGGAGCTCCCGGCGTGAGTGCTCCTCTCTACCAGGACTACGATCTCTTCCGCATGGTGGGACGCGAATTTGACCTGGTCATGGGGGTCATTCGCCTGATCAGCGGAGGCGTGCTGGACGAATTCCCCGGGTTGCGCTTCGTGATCTCCCATCTTGGCGGCGGCATTGCGGCTCTCATGGGGCGGATTCACAACTACCAGGACAAAGAATTTTGGGGAGTCGCGGACAACCCCCGGCATGGCAAGACGCCAAAGCACCCCTACTCGTATTATCTCCAACGACTTTACTTCGATACGGGCGGGTTTTTCGGGAGCTTAAACGCCATTAAGGCAGCCCTATTGGAAATCCCGTCGAGCCAGATCGTTTTCGGCACCGACTACCCCCAGGAAATTCGGGAGGGGAGCAAGGTCCGGGACTTCGTGCAGGGGGCCCGGAGCCTCCCGCTGCCGGAAGAAACCATCCGGGGGATTTTTAGCGAAAACGGCCGCAATCTGATCGGACTATAGGTCAGGCTCCGATGACGAGCCCAGCGCAGATCCCTGCGCGCAAATCGCTGGGGGCGATCCTCGGCCCCGCCGTCGCGCTGGCCGTTTACTTCCTGCCTCTGACCGACATGCCTCCCCAGGCCCGGCACGCCTTCGCGATCACACTGTTTGCCACCATTTACTGGCTCACAGAGCCGATCCGAGTGGAGCTCACAGGGCTCATTGCGCTCGTTGCCCTGGCTCTGAGTCGCACGGTCCCCTTCGAGATCGCTTTTTCCCCCTTCGGCTCCAAGTCCCTGTGGCTCGTCATTGCCGGACTTCTCATGGGGCTGGGGGTCACCCACACTCGACTCGGCAGGCGGGTGGCCTTTCGGGCCTTGCTTCTCTTCGGACGTTCCTACTGGACGATCTTGCTGGGTCTCATGGCTTCCGGGTTCCTCTTCACCTTCGTAGTTCCCTCGGCCCTGGTCCGCATTCTCCTTCTAGCCTCCGTGGCCCAGGAGCTCTGCAAGGCTCTGGGCTACAAGCCGGGAACCCCGGCTGCCACGGGAATCTTCCTGGCCTTTGGAGCCGCCACGTATTTCCCGGGAACCGGGATCCTGACCGCTCAAATCCCCAGCATCGTGGTCCTGGGAATTCTCGAAAAGTTAAAGATCACGATTTACTGGGGGGAGTGGGCCGTGCGGATGTTCCCGGTCATGAGTTTGGGAGGCCTGGTGGCCATCTATCTCTATCTGAGGATGGCGGTCCACGACGCCGAGGTGAAAGATACAGGGGAGATCCGCCGGGACCTGGAGGCCCTGGGACCCATGGGGGCAGAAGAGAAGCGGGTCCTCGTCCTCCTGGCCCTGGGGATTATCCTGTGGGCTACCGATTCCCTGCACCACATCCACCCGACGTTTGTCGCCTTGGGGATCGGGGTCGCCTTGTTTCTGCCTGGAATTGGAGGCTGCAAATTCGAAGATTTGAGCTCCGTGCACTTTCCGATCCTATTTTTCGTGGGAGCACTGTTCGGGATTGGGGAGGCGCTGCAGAGCACCGGATTTACCCGCTGGATCTCGGCGGCAATTCTGGGCAGCGTTCATCTGGAGACTTTCGGCTGGTTTGGCACCTACTTCACAATCACACTCATCACTGCCCTTCTGAACCTGCCCATGAACACCCTCACACAGGCCAGCGTCACGACTCCAATCATTCTCAGCTACGCTCAGGAGCGGGGCATCAACCTGGTAAGCAGCGCATTGAGCATGGTCGTCAGCTACAACTACCCTTACATTCCCTATCAATCCCCGCCCCTGGTGGTGCTCCTGAGTTTCGGCTATGTGGAGCATCGGGAGCTCCTGCGCATGATGCTGTTCGTGGGCGCTGTGGGGATCTTCGTCCTGACTCCTCTGAATCTACTTTACTGGCGACTCTTTGGATTCATCTAATGGAATCCTTCTTCAAAACGAGCCGGGATGCAGCCATCATTGGAGATGCGGTCAACGCAGCACAACGCCTGCTGACGATGGCCCGCTGCGGCAAGGCCCACCGAGCGATCAGACCTAAGCCGCAGGGGGAGTCTCCCCCTCTCCTTTCATCTTTGTCCAGGTGCAGTCCTTCCCACATCTCCGACAAGGTGGAAATGGCTCGCTTTTGATTAGGGAGATCAGAGCCTCACAGCAGATGGAGCGGTAAATCCCGAATTCCGGGTTCACGTCTCCCGTTTTCCACATGACACCCATCCTCACCGAAGAAATTGCCACCACCTCCCAAAGAATCAGAGCCCGATCGGCCCGCCACAACCAGGGAAGGGTATTCGGCCCCCGGAGGGGATCAGGGTATAATTACCGCCCAGCCCCGCCATCATCGGGCGCACCGAACAAACAGAGCATCCACTGAAATTCAGCCTATCTCCTCTACTCTGCTGCACATAAAACTGTGCACTTTGCACAAGAAATTGTGCAGCCGTTTTTCCCGAAAATCCGCTAACCCGATAAATATTAAGGTCCTTTTGATTTTTACCCTCCGGTTCCTAGATCTTTTCTTCCAATAATTGCACGGTCCGTACCATGCCCAAATTTGCGGCTTCCCCCTCTGGAGACTCCAGGGCCGCCAAGACCACGACAGCGGTTGAATCCGTCTGATCGAAAAAGAGGCCAAGCAGATGGAGCACGAGCGCGACATGAATGGTCAAGAACTTCGCAGGAAACTCAAGCAAAGATGAGCTGGCCGATGTACTTTAAGACCACGGGGGCTCCGCTCTCGTGCAGAGTCTGGGCGGAAACCAGATGGGCAACCCCGGCCACAGCCATGCCCCCGCGGCTTACCTCCTCGACCTCTCCGGGGCTGGCGCTGAAATAAATTCCGTCCCGGGCTTTGCGAATAGCCCTTGGAGCCTGCTTCCTGGCCCACCACCTCTCGAAACTTGGGAAGCAAATCCACCCGGTCAAGGCGGGCCTTGATTTGTTCCACCGGGGAGGAACCCACCGCAAAGAGTTGGGCTCCTTTCTCCAGCAGGGCATCCAGGACTTCCCGAGCCCCCTCATAGACCACGGGCCGCTCGGACTCCAGGGCCTCATCGAAGCGAGCCACAACCGCGTCCAGATCCGGCGAGGGCTGGCCGTGGTCATCCAACAAGCGGCGAAACTTCTCTCTCAGGGTCAGATCTTGAGCCTGCGTGTAGAAAATCAGTGCGGCGGCGGCAGGAATCCCGTATTCACGCTCCAGGAAGCGACCGAAGGTCTTCTTGGCCAGGATGCGGGCGTTCAGGAGAACTCCCTCGACGTCAAAAACACAATACTTGAACCGCCAGCCTGCGGGCAAAGGCACCGTCACCTCTCCGCGGACGCAACTTCTCCAAGAAGGGTGGCGCTGGTGGCCCCGGTAATTCGCACGCGGACCAGCTCGCCGGGAGCAGTGCCGTTGCGGGGGAACACCACGGTGCGGTTATCGTCGCCGCGCCCCATGAATTCCTGAGCGGATTTCTTGCTCTCCTTCTCCACGAGGGCCAGAACTTCCCGGCCGATCTTCTGCTGGTTTTTCCGCAGCGAGATCCGGCGCTGGAGTTCAACGAGACGACCCAGCCGCTCTCCCTTCACTTCGTCGGGGACATCGTCGGGCCACTTGCGGGCCGCGGTCGTCCCTTTGCGCTCGGAATACTGGAACAGGAAAGCCGAGTCAAACTCCACCTCTTCCATGACCCGGCAGGTGTCCAGGAATTCCTCTTCGGTCTCTGTGGGAAAGCCCACGATGATATCCGTGGTGAGCCCCATCTCCGGGCACAATTCCCGGATCTTGCGCACCAGGAGGAGGAATTCCTCTCGGCTGTAGGTGCGGTTCATGCGGTGCAGGATCCGGTCGCTGCCGGCCTGCAAGGGGAGGTGGATGTGCTTGCAGATTTTGGGATTCTCGGCGATCACCCGGAGGAGGGAGTCCGGAAAATCCTTGGGATGAGGCGAGGTAAACCGCACCCGCTGAATTCCTTCCACCTCTGAGACTCGCTCCATCAAGCCCGCAAAGTCACAGCTCCCGGCGCGGTAGGAATTCACGTTTTGTCCCAGAAGAGTGATTTGCTTGTATCCTCGCATGGCCAGAACCTCAACCTCCTGCACCACGCTGTCGGGGTCCCGGCTTCGTTCGCGCCCGCGCGTGTAAGGGACCACACAGAAGGTACAAAAATTGTCGCACCCTCTCATGACCGCCACCCAGGCATTGACCCCGTCCACCTGCTCCGGGCAAATATCACTGTAGGTCTCGTACTCCGAAAGATCCACGTGGAGGACCGGCTTGAGGGTCTGCCGGACCTGGCGAATCATCTCCGGCAACCGGCGGTAACTGTCCGGTCCGGCCACCAGGTCGACAATCCGGCCCCGCTCCAGGAGATCCTCCTTCAGGTTCTGAGCCATGCAGCCCAAAATCCCGATCACCAGCTCCGGTTGTTTCTCCTTGAGCCGGCGGAACTGGTCCAGCCGCCCGTAAATGCGCTGGTGGGCATTTTCCCGGACGGCGCAGGTATTCAAGAGAATCACCCGGGCTTCCTGCGGGGAAGCGGCCAGAGCGAAATCTCCCTGCTTGAGGAAGGAGCGCACAATGTCGGTGTCATATTCGTTCATCTGACAGCCGTAGGTCTCGATGTAAACCTTCTCGCTCATCCCCTTTTCCTCAAGCCGCCGGCCGGGAGACCAGGCGCCCGACCGCTATCACCCCCAGCGTGTCGGTGATCTCCACAGGGAGAAGTTGATTGGAGAGATCTTGCCGGGTCATGACCCCGACTTTCATGTAATTGTCCGCCAGCCCGCTGAACCAGCCGTCCTCCTCGCGCTGCTCAAAGAGAACGGAGACGACCTTCCCCACATGGCGGCGGGCGAATTGCTCTTTCATGCGGACCGAGATTTCCCGCATCGCCGTGGTGCGCTCCTTGATCCGGTTCGGGTGAACTTTCTGGGTCAAAGTCACCGCCCGGGTGCCGGGGCGGGGGGAATAGCTGAACACATGGAGGTATGAGAAGGGGAGAGAAACAACGGTCTGGCGCGTCGAAGAGAACTCCTCTTCCCCTTCTCCGGGAAACCCCGTGATGACGTCCGTCCCGATGCCTACACCGGGGACCTCCCGGGCGATCTTCTCCACAAACCGGCTATACTCGGCCACCGAGTAGCGCCGGCGCATCCCCTCCAAGATCCGGTCGTCTCCGCTCTGAATCGGCAGGTGCAGGTGGCGGCAGATTTTCTCGGAGCCCCCCATGGCCCGGATGAGCTCATCTCCGATGGTCGTGGGCTCCACGGAAGCCAGGCGAATCCGGGCAATCCCCTCGACCTTTTCCAGCGCCCCAACCACGTCCACAAGGCGCTTCCCTGCGCTCTCGTAGCGCCCCATGTTCACACCGGTCAGCACGACTTCCTTGTAACCGCTGTCCGCCAGGTGTTGAGCCTCGCGAAGGATATCCTCAAACTTCCGGCTCCGTTCCCGGCCTCTCGTGTACGGGATGATGCAGAAGGAGCAAAAGAAGTTGCAGCCGTCTTGAATCTTGATGTTCGCCCGAGTGCGCTCCGTGAAGTCCCCGATGGAATCCAGGGTAAACTCCCCGGTACTCATCTTCCGGGTGTGCAGAATGACCGGCTCGAGAAGTTTCTCCGTTGAGGAAATATAATCGGCGATCTTCATCTTGAACTCGTTGCCGGCAATGAGGTCCAGGCCGGGGATCTGCTTGAGCTTCTCCACCCCGATTTGCGCATAGCAGCCCGTCAAGGCCACAAAGGTCCGGGGGGAGCGGCGCAGAAGGCTGCGGACCAAATTGCGGCACTTGGCCTCGGCTGACTCGGTGACCGAGCAGGTGTTAATCACGCACAGGTCGGCCGCCTCTTCAAAGGGGACCAGGGTAAACCCCTTTTCCTGAAAGCTGCGGCCAATGAGGGCTGTCTCGGCCTGATTCAGGCGGCAGCCCAGCGTATATAACGAGATGCGACCGGACATCGGAAAGCTCCCTCAAGGAATTCAAGTCCTTGTCAGCACAAACAGTGTAGAGACCCCAGCCCCCTTTGTCAACGGGGCGGCTCGCCTTGCCCACCCCCACTTTTGCGAGAGGATAATGGTGAGGCTGCCCTGCCACCCTTCGCTCCCCGCCTCACGCAGCGACCCTACCGGGCCCGCGCTCGGACGAACCTTCCGGAATTCCCTGCGGTCAGTTCCGGCTTTCATCCGGCGCGGGCCTCGGCGGGGGTACCCGCGCTTCGCGGGTGTTGCGCTGCTCCCGGCAGTTCCGCTCAGGGCGGGAAGGGCAGCCCCCTGCCTATTGGGACCGGGTGTGCCCCACAGGGCGACTTAAAGTTTGGTAACAATATACATGACACACAAACGGCTTGAGCCTATATTGTCTTCAGGAGGAAAATCATGG
>JACPSX010000103.1 GCA_016193065.1 Candidatus Tectimicrobiota bacterium
ACTATGAAACCCTTTTGGACCGGGCCCGAAAAGGCGGCTCGGGGACGGACCGCACGGCCGGAGAGTTATCCGACATCGTGCAGGAACTTGAGGAGTTCGAGGCAGCTCTGGACCGGGTGATTGCGCTGCCCTATGACCCGCTCCTGGATGACGGCGTCCGGGTGAACATCGCCTCGTTGCAGAAGGCAGGGGTCCTGGCCTCTCCTGTCCTGACGACTAAGGAGATAGACCGGGCAGTTCGGGACCGCAACGTCTGGCGCAAGGAGGATCAACTGCAAGAGACCGTGTGGGAAATCTGAAGGGGACTTGCCATGGATGAGAGGGATCGAAACCTGATAGTGGAGTTCAGGAATCGTCTGCCGGGGGATGTGTTGGCCCACGTCCGCAAGGTGATCGCCTTCGGCTCGCGGGCCCGTGGCGAAGGGAGCAAGGAATCGGATCTTGATCTTGTAATCCTTGTGGATGAAAAGACTCCCTGGGTGGAAGGCCGGATCGATGATGTTGCCTATCAGGTAATGTGGGACCATGACTTTGACCCGATTCTCTCGATCAAAGTGCTCGCGGAGAGCCATTACCGCCAGGCGCTCAAGGAGGGATTTTCCTTCTACCAGGCTGTTGAGCGCGAAGGTGTCCCTCTGTGAAGAAGAGTGTCAAGAAATTGCTGGAGAAATCTGACCATGCCCTGGAAGTCGCGGAGGCTCTGTATCGGCAGGGATATCTCACAGATGCAGCGAGCAAGACCTATTACGCCATGTTCTACGCGGCTCAGGCCCTTCTGAAATCCGAGGGGATTGAGGTGGGAAAGCACTCTGCTGTTGAATCTGCTTTAGGCTTCCATTTTGCCAAAACCCGCAGATTGGATCCCAAGTACCATCGGATGTTGATCAACGCGCGCAAAATCAGAGAGATTGTAGACTACGACATCCAGGAAGAGCCGGTGGAGCCGGAAAAGACGTTGAGATTGGAAGACGGGAAAGAGTTCGTAGCCACGATCAAGAAAATGCTGAAAGCAAACTGAGGATACTTCGTTCTGATGCTTCTGCAGGAACTGAGGGCGGAATTTAACGAGTACTTCCAGTTGCCGGGAGGCCAACTGATCCTGTGGCTGGATCCGGGGGTCCAGTGGCGGGGCGTTGTCCCCCAACTGACGGGTGATTTCCAGGTCGTCACCTACCAGGGGAGCCAACTGGAGGTAAAGGCTGCGGTGGAGCTGGCCTGGGCGAGAAAGGAGCGCCCCCGCTTTGTGCTCTACCTCCCTGGATTGTCTGCTGTCCGGCTCAACGTCCTCAAGGAATACGAATTCTGCGGCAAGGTGTACGAGGAGTCGATTCTTCAGGCTTTGCGCCGCTGGGACGTGGAGTTTGACCGGGCCCACGAGCCTGAACTTGAAAAGATTCTGCCCATCGCCGTAAGGCACCTGGCACACTGCGGGAACTTCAGGCGGCGGGCACCTACGAGGTCTTCTGCGACTTTGTGGCCGAGGAATTTGGAGGGCCGTCACTGCGGGATTCAGAGCCGGCCAAGTGGGCGGTCCAGTTCACAGGGTATCTGACCTTGACGGAGGTCCGGGCCCGATCCGGAAAACCCGCGGCGTTCCCTGCATTTGATGTGCGCTGGGCCGACGAGCGGCACGAGGGCACCTGCCTCGGCTTCCTTCGGGACTGGCTGAGAAACGCCTCCTACAAGGAAGATTTCAAGCGGCTCTCCCGGCAAGCGGAGGAGACCTACAACCTGAGCAGTTGGGCGGCGGGCTTGTCCGAGCCAACGGACGCTGAGAGTTCCTTGAAGGTCGAGTTGATCCATGAGAGAGGGATGATCGCCAAAATCGACGGGCTGAAATCCGTACAGGATCTCAAGGAATCCATCGAGGAGCAGGGTTCTCTCATCGATCGGATGGAATCTCACTTCTGGTCGGAAGAAGGAGAGGTTGCCGTCTGGCGCGCTCTCTCAACGGCGGGAAAAATATTCAAGCAGCTTGACCTGGCCATGCATGAGCTGAAAGAGGCCGGGACGGCGGAACATCTCGTCCAGCGATACAGGGAAGACTGGTGGCGGATGGACCGCTTCTATCGAGGCTATCGCCGGGATCACGACGGGGTGGACCGGATCGCAAGGGTTTCGGAGCAGGTACGATCCGTCTACCGGGAGTATCTCCTGGCGTTGAACGAGAAATTTGTCGATCTCCTCACCCGTGGAAAGGGCAGGCCCGTTCTGGAAGGTATCCCTCCGCAAGCGGATTTCTGGAACCGGGCCGTCAGCAAGAAAAAGAAGAAGCGGGCGGTTTTCTTTGTGGACGCCCTGCGGTACGAGCTCGCCAAGGAGCTGGAGGAGAACCTGAAGCGGGAATTCCCAGAAGCGGTGATTTCTTTGGGAGCTTTGCAGGGGGCGTTTCCCTCCCTGACCGATATTGGAATGGCCGCGCTGCTGCCGTCGGAACCCCTCTCCCTTTCTGTGAGCAGTGGCCAGTGGGATGTCCGCTCCGGGAAAAAGTCAGGGAACCTG
>JACPSX010000104.1:0-4552 GCA_016193065.1 Candidatus Tectimicrobiota bacterium
TGCGAGTTGCCGGTATCCAGATGAGCTGTTCTGAGGACCCGCGGAAGAATTTGCTCCGGACTCTAGATCTGCTCCAGATTGCCGCGGGTATGGAAGCCCGCATCGTCTGCTTGCAGGAACTGGTTCACCTCCCCTGGTTTCCCCGCACCTCGTCTCCAAGTCATTTCGACCATGCAGAGACCCTAGACGGAGAGACGGTGGCGCGTCTGCGGGAAGCGGCTCGCCGCCACGGGCTCGTGCTGGTCTGTCCGATCTTTGAGAGGGAAGGAGAAGGGGAGTTTTACAATACGGCGGTGGTCATCGATCAGAATGGGGAAGTCCTGGGAAAATATCGGAAGAACCACGTCCCCTATTTCCCCTTCTACGAAGAGCGATTTTATTTCAAACCCGGCAATTTGGGCTTTCCCGTCTTCAAAACGGACTTTGCCACCCTGGGGGTGCAGATCTCCTGGGATATATTTTTTCCGGAAGGGGCCCGCATTATGGCGCTGGGAGGTGCCCAGGTGATTTTTGCTCCTACAGCCGGGGCGTTTTTGGAATCCTGTGGAAAGTGGGAAACCGTCCTGCGGGCCCACGCCATCACCAACGGGCTCTACATTTTCCGGGTGAACCGGGTGGGGGGAACGGACGAGCTTTCCTTTTATGGGCGGAGTTTCTGTGTAGATCCCCATGGGGAATTCCTCACCCCGCCCAGTGGAGATCACGACGGGGTTGTTCTCGCTGACCTGGATCTGGAAGTCATTGACGAGGTGCGATATCAATGGCCCTTTCTGAGAGACAGGCGCGGTGAAATTTATGGAGAACTGGCAGCTGTTTGCCCCAATGGGCCGCCGGCGGACCGGGCTTTGGCCAATCCGCAGGCTTCCGGGTCTCATGGCGATCTGGTTTCTCCTGCTCCTGACCGGATGTAGCTACTGGGCTGAGAGAGGGCAGGTCCAATCGCCTTTGCTCTTTCGAGGGGTCGTTATCGACCCTGCAGGTTTCTCTGTCCCGGGGGTTCCGGTGACCCTGCTGATTTCTCCGAAGCCGTTGCAGAGCGGGCTGAACACCGGAGAATGCACAAACCTGCGCGGTGGTTTTGCCCGAAGGATTCCTGGGGTTACAAATTCCCAGGGAGAGTACGGATTCTTCGTAGTCCCGCGCGAGGAGGCCGCTCCTGGAGCTCAGTGAGGCGGTCCGGCGGGGGGGACCGGTCATTCGGGATGTGCCTTTGAGTTTCCACCCGCGCTGGCTGGAAATCGAGGGAATCCTGCGCACCTACGGCGGGCGGTCCGATGTGGTTGAGATCTTACGGGCGCAGGGGTTCCCCGATGAGCGGCAACGGTTCCCGGAGGGCAGCGGAAAGGGAACGGAGGTCTGGTGGTACTATTCCAAGGGGATGAGCTACCGGTTCGTGGACGGGAAGCTGACGGGACAGTCCGCGTTCCCCCCGGTGGGGCCCATAGAGCGGGGAGGGTCGTCGTGCGAGGAATGAGCAAGGCGTTAAGCGGAGTGCTCGTGGTCGTCTTGGCGTGGGCGCTTGCAGGATGCAGTGCTGTTCGCCCCCTGGTTTCCACGTACGGCGGCGGTTTGGAGGATCCCTCCGCTTACCGTCAAATGGTGACCCGCTGGACCCAAAGCAGCCGACTTTACCGCCAGCTGGAAACCATTGCCTTGATGGATGCGTTGTACCTGTCCTGGCCTGTCAGAGAATCCTTCGTGGAAGAATACGGCCAGGTCATGTTGCTCGCCGAGTCCGAGATGCAGGAAAAGATGAAGTTCGAACGGGAGGAGTCCGAGCGCTTTGAGGATTTCCTTCTTGCCGTATACACAGGGAAAGAGGAATGGAATGATCTGGAAAAGGGCAATTCCATATGGTCTTTATACCTGGTCTATGAGTCCGGAGCCCGGCTGCAGCCGTACCGGATCGAGCATTACGATCCCGACCCGGCCCAGCGAGAGCGTTTCTATCCCTTTATGTCTCCATGGAAAAAGGTCTACCGTGTTCGCTTCCTGAGGCCCGCCCCGGCGGCGGGGGGCACCCCATCTCAGGTCTACCGGGGTCCCCTGCGGCTAGTGATGACAGGATTCCTGGGACAAATGACGTTTTCCTGGGACGGTACGCAGCCGGGCAAAGCCCTGGCCGGGACTCCCTGATCCGATGATTGTGCTTGGGCTCACAGGGGGAATCGCCAGCGGCAAGAGTACTGTTTCCGGGTTCTTTGCCGCGGAAGGAGCCCATATCCTGGACGCGGATCGGGTGGCACGCGCGGTGGTGGAGCCGGGAAATCCGGCCTGGCGGGAAATACAACACCGGTTTGGAAACGAGTATTTCCACGCCGACGGCACGCTGGACCGGAAGAAGATGGCCGATCGGGTCTTTCACGACGAGGAAGCCCGGGGGATTCTGAACCGGATCGTCCACCCGCACGTGATGGCGGAGGAGGGCCGTCTTATTGAGGAATGGCGGGAAAAAGATCCCGCTGGGATTGTAGTGCTGGATGCGGCCCTGCTCATCGAGGCTGGATCCCACCGCCGGGTTGATCGGGTTCTGGTCGCGTACGTGGAGGAAGAGATCCAAATCCGCCGGCTTATGGAGAGGGACTCTTTATCCCGGCAGGAAGCTTTGGCCCGCCTGGCGGCCCAAATGCCGCTCAAGGAGAAGCTCGCTTACGCCGATCATATCGTGGATACGGGAGGCACCCGCGAAAGCATCCGCCGCCAGGTCCGGGAGATCGTCGAGGGGCTGCGCAGACAGGGAGCGGCTGCCGCTGGAAAAATAATTGACAGCTTCTGTGCACTTTAGTAATATGACAGTCCTTCGCGGGGGAGAGCATAACCCACGGGAATCTGCATTCATCTCGTGAATTCCAACCTAACTGTGACTCTCAGTCGTGAGTTTGACGCATAAGGTATTTGGATCCGATTTGAATTTGCTCCTGAGCGTTCCCCAGAAAAAGTCGGTTGATTGGCTGCCGAATCGTTCGGCGGTTCAAGACAATCGCTAAGTTTGTTCGAGAATATGGAAGAGAGGAGTCCTCGATAGGATTGCAAGCTATGGCGCGTCAACAAGCAGTCAAGGAAAGCAGTCTCAATATTGCGGATCTGAAGATCAAGGCCATCTCGGAGTTGAGTGCTTTAGCACGCGAGCTGAGCGTCTCGGGAATCAGCAGCCTGAAAAAGCAGGAATTGATCTACAAGATCCTGGAGGCCCAGACCGAAAAGGGCGGGCTTATCTTTGGAGAGGGAGTTCTCGAGGTCCTGCCCGACGGTTTCGGCTTCCTACGAGCCCCAAGCTACAATTATCTGCCGGGGCCCGACGATATTTACGTGTCCCCCTCTCAGATCCGCCGTTTCGACTTGAGAACGGGAGACACGGTGGCCGGGCAGATCCGGCCCCCCAAAGAAGGCGAGCGCTACTTTGCCCTTCTCAAGGTGGAGTCCGTCAATTTCGAGAATCCGGAGGAAGTCCGGGAGAAGACTCTGTTCGATAATCTGACCCCGCTTTACCCCATGGAGCGGATCCATCTGGAGACCAAGAACGGGGATTATTCGACCCGGATCATGGATCTCCTGACCCCTCTGGGTATGGGGCAGAGGGGGCTCATCGTAGCCCCGCCCAGGACCGGGAAAACCATGCTCCTGCAGGCCATCGCCCACAGCGTAACTTTGAACCACCCCGAGATCGTTCTCATCGTTCTGCTCATCGACGAGCGACCGGAAGAAGTGACGGATATGCTGCGCTCCGTCAAAGGGGAGGTCGTCAGTTCCACCTTCGACGAGCCCGCCCAGCGCCATGTCCAGGTGGCTGAGATGGTGATCGAGAAGGCCAAGCGGCTCGTGGAGCACAAAAAGGATGTGGTGATTCTCCTAGACAGCATCACCCGTCTGGCCCGGGCCTACAACACCATTGTGCCCCCCAGCGGCAAGGTTCTGTCGGGCGGCGTCGATTCCAATGCCTTGCAGAAGCCCAAGCGCTTTTTCGGAGCGGCCCGCAACATAGAAGAAGGCGGAAGCCTGACCATTATTGCCACGGCCCTCATCGAGACCGGCAGCCGCATGGACGAGGTCATTTTCGAGGAATTCAAAGGCACGGGTAATATGGAACTGATTCTGGACCGGCGATTGGCGGATCGCCGGATCTTCCCGGCCATTGATATCA
Organism: Candidatus Tectimicrobiota bacterium; assembly: GCA_016193065.1. Taxonomy (GTDB): domain Bacteria; phylum JACPSX01; class JACPSX01; order JACPSX01; family JACPSX01; genus JACPSX01. Next base: position 4,142 of record JACPSX010000104.1, read on the forward strand.
ACCGCTCGGGGACCCGCAAGGAAGAACTCCTCCTCATCCCGGAAGAGCTGAACCGGGTCTGGATTCTGAGGAAGGTACTCAATACTTTGGGCAGCGTCGAGAGCATGGAACTTCTCTTGGAGAAGATCATGGCCGCCAAGGACAACAAGGAGTTCCTGCAGTCCATGAACAGTTAGGGTTCCCGGAGTTCCCTTTTCCCTCTCCGTTTCCCTTTTTCGACAATTTTTCCCGAGGGCAACGAGCTTCAGAGGTGTTATACTTGGTCTTCTGGTGTGGTTGGAGAAGCTTGTCAAGGAGGCAGAGCGATCATGAAGGCAGGGATCCATCCGGAGTATGTGGAAACGACCATTACCTGTGCCTGCGGGGAAGTGATTCTCACCCGCTCCACCAAGAAGAACATTCGGGTCGAGA
>JACPSX010000104.1:4581-33545 GCA_016193065.1 Candidatus Tectimicrobiota bacterium
TGCTCAAAGTGCCATCCGTATTTCACCGGCCGTGAAAAGCTGATCGATACGGCTGGCCGTGTGGAGCGCTTCCAGAAGAAGTACGGCCGCAAGAAGGTGGAAAGCGCTAAGTAATCGGTGCCTTGGAGCCCGACCCACCCCCAGGCAGGGGCAGCGGAGCATAAGGAATGTTTGACAAGCTGGACCTTCTGGAGAAACGGTTCGAGGAGCTGGGGATCACCATGTCTCGTCCCGAAGTGGTGGCAAACCCCTCGGAATACCAGAAGCACGCCAAGGAGTATTCCGACTTGGCCCCTACGATTCGAGCATACCGCGAGTACAAGAAGGTGCTCAAGGAGATCGAGGAGAGCCGGCGACTTCTTACCGAATCCGACGGTGAGTTAAGGGAGCTGGCCCGGCAGGAACTGGCGGCTCTGGAAGGGCAGAAGGCCGAATACGAGAGGAATTTGAGGCTCCTCCTCCTGCCCAAAGACCCCAATGATTCCAAGAATATCTTCCTGGAGATCCGGGCGGGGACGGGCGGTGAGGAGGCTTCGCTGTTCGTTGCTGATCTGTTCCGCATGTATGCAAAATACGCGGAGCGTCAGGGCTGGAAGATCGGGGTCGTCAGCCAAAGCCCGACGGGACTCGGAGGCTTTAAGGAAATCATTGCCTCCGTGGAGGGCAAGGATGTGTACGCGCACCTCAAATTTGAGAGCGGAACCCACCGCGTTCAGCGGGTGCCGGTCACCGAGGCTTCGGGCCGAATTCATACCTCGGCTGCCACAGTGGCGGTTCTCCCGGAAGCAGAGGAGGTTGAGGTGGATATCAATCCGAGCGATCTCCGCATTGATGTTTACCGGTCCTCGGGCCCCGGAGGCCAGAGCGTCAACACCACCGATTCTGCTGTGCGCGTGAGCCACATTCCCACGGGGCTCATCGTAACTTGCCAGGACGAGAAGTCTCAACACAAGAACCGGGCCAAGGCCCTGAGGGTGCTGCGGGCCCGTCTCCTGGATCAGGCCAAGCGGGAGCGGGATGCCAGGATCTCCCAGGAACGCCGTCTGCAGATTGGCAGCGGGGATCGCAGCGAGAGAATTCGGACTTACAACTACCCCCAGGGACGGATTACAGACCATCGAATTAACCTGACCCTTTACAAGCTGGAAGCGATCCTGGACGGAGATTTGGATGCTCTCGTTGGGGCTCTGGAAGCAGCCGAGCAGACGGAGGCTTTGGCCCAAATGGAAGTCCAGTCGGTACTCCATTAGCTCTCCCGACCTCTACCATGCCTGCCAGCACGCAAGTCCATAGAAATACCGTGAGAGATCTCCTGTCCTGGGCCCATGCCTATCTCAGAGACCGTGGTCTCCCGGAATCTCTAGCTGATGCGCAAGTTCTCCTGGCACGGGCTCTAGGGATTGAGCGCTGGCGCCTTCCCTGGTCGGGGGAAATCGCCGCAGAGGCGGCCGGGGAAGCCCAATTCCGGGATTGGGTAGTCCGGCGGGGCCGCTTCGAACCACTCCATTACATCCAGGGGTTTCGGGAATTCTGGTCCCATGATTTTCAAGTGACCCCGGAGGTGCTCATCCCCCGTCCCGAGACGGAGATCCTGGTGGAGGAGGCACTTCGTTGTGCCCGTCTCTTGGGGCGGGAGGGGAATCTGAACATTCTCGATGTGGGGACGGGCTCGGCCAACATCGCCGTGATTCTGGCCGGGGAATTGCCCCGGGCAAAGATCGTGGCGATTGATTGCAGTCCCGGTGCCCTACGAGTGGCTGCGGTGAATTGTCGGGATCATGGAGTGGCGCAGAGGGTGTTTCTCCTCTGCTCGGACCTGCTCTTGGCCCTAAGACCCGAAGTGCGCTTTCCGCTCATCGTGGCCAATCTCCCCTATATTGACAGGGCTGGGTTGGACATTCTGCCGTTGGATGTGAGAAACTATGAGCCCAGGGTTGCCCTGGACGGCGGACAAGGGGGGACGCGAATCCTGGACAGCTTCATCACCGTGGTGCCTGCGCTTCTCGAAGAAGGGGGATTTCTCCTTCTGGAGATCGGGGCCGGGCAGTCCGAATGGCTGAGGACTCGCACAGAGCCGATACTGGAATTCCGGGAAGTCCGGTTCGTCCGGGACTTGAGCGGGGTGGAGAGAGTGTACGTGGCCCGCAGGGAGGGGCCAGCGGGTGGATAGCATTGTCATTCACGGGGGCCTACCTCTAAGGGGGAAGGTCGCAGTGAGCGGTGCAAAAAATGCCGCTCTGCCCATCCTGGCGGCGACGTTGCTGGCGTCCGGGAGGCATTTGATCCACAACGTGCCCGCCGTTCAGGACGTAAAGACGATCTCCAAGCTCCTGACGACCCTCGGAGCCCGGGTCACGGAACTGGGGGGAGGAGACGTCGAGGTGGATACAACGGGCGTGGAGCGCTTCCAGGCCCCGTACGAACTGGTGAAGACCATGCGCGCTTCGGTTCTCGTCCTGGGGCCCTTGCTGGGGCGTCTGGGGAAAGCCCGGGTCTCTCTGCCCGGGGGCTGTGCCATTGGTGCCAGACCCATCGATCAGCACTTAAAAGGTCTGCAGGCCCTGGGAGCTCGGGTGGAGCTGAAGGGGGGGGATGTCAGCGTTTCGGGACGGAAGCTGAAAGGAACCCATGTATATCTCGATATGCCGACCGTAACCGGTACTGCGAACATCATGATGGCGGCTGTCCTGGCAGAGGGGGAGACGGTAATTGACAATGCGGCTTGCGAGCCCGAGGTGGAAACCCTGGCTGCGGCCCTGAATGCCATGGGAGCTGGGATCAAGGGGGCGGGGACCGATCGGATCGAGATCACCGGAGTTCGCACGCTGCATGGCTCGGAATTCACCGTGATTCCCGATCGCATCGAGGCAGGAACGCTTCTGGTTGCCGGAGCCATCTCCGGTGGGGAAGTCCATGTGACGCGGTGTGTTCCCGAGAACTTAAAGGCCGTTACGGCCAAGTTGAGAGAAGCGGGTCTCCCGGTCGAGGAAGGGGATCGGGAAATGAGGGTCACAGGAAGCCGGCCCCTGCGCGCCGTGGATATAAAGACGGCGCCTCATCCCGGCTTCGCCACAGACATGCAGGCCCAGCTCATGGCGCTTATGTCCGTGAGTGAGGGGGTGAGTGTGATCACCGAAACGGTCTTCGAAAATCGCTTTATGCATGTGGCGGAGCTCAAACGGATGGGAGCTGACATTTCCGTAGTGGGTAACACGGCCAGGGTCAAAGGCGTGGCACGTCTGAGCGGGGCCCCCGTCATGGCGACGGATCTCAGAGCCAGCGCTTCCCTGGTCCTGGCCGGCCTGGTAGCCGAGGGGGAAACTACGGTTTCCCGCGTCTATCATTTAGACAGAGGCTACGAGGGGCTGGAGAAAAAACTGGCTGCACTCGGGGCCAGGATCTGGAGACTCAAATGAGTGGACGGCTCACAATGGCCCTCCCTAAGGGACGCAATTTGCAGGCCTCACTGAAGCTCCTGCGGAAGATCGGGGCCACCGCGTTGGATTTCCCCGAAGGGAGCCGCCGCCTGGTTTTTGAAGACCGGGACTTGGAGGTGAATTTCCTTACCCTCAGGGATCTGGATATACCTACCTATGTGGAGCATGGCGCGGCCGATATGGGGATCGTGGGGAAGGACATTCTTTTGGAACAGCAAAAAGATGTCTATGTGCCTCTTGATTTGAAGTTCGGGGCCTGCCGTTTGATCCTGGCCAAGCCGAAGGATGCCCCTCTGATCTCCGATGCGGCGCGGCTTTCTCACATCCGGGTGGCCACCAAATTCCCCCGCATTACCACGGAATACATGATCCACAAGGGGATCCAGGTGGAGGTCATCAAGCTCTACGGCTCCATCGAACTGGCCCCCATCGTGGGCCTGTCCGAGTGGATTGTGGATCTGGTTTCCAGTGGCCGTACGCTGGCTGAAAACGGCTTGGTCGAGGTTGAGGAAATCGCCCGCGCCAGCGCCAGGCTCATTGTCAACCGGGCTAGCCACAAGACCAAATATGACCAGGTCGAGACCATCATTGCCAAGCTAAGAGCCGCTCTGGCGGAACAGGAAAGGCTGTAGAGGAAGGCACCATGAGGTTGCTTAGAACTGGGGAAAAAGAGGGGAAGGCTTTCCTGGAAGCCTTGAAGCGGCGCGGAGACATCGACGCGCGCCGGGTTGAGACCGAAGTCGGGGCAATCCTCGAAGCTGTACGGCAGAGGGGGGACCTGGCCCTTGTAGACTATTGCCGGCGGTTCGACGGTTGGGAGTGCAAGCCGGAACAACTGCAGGTCCCCATGGAGGAAGTAGAAAAGGCTTGCCAGAGGGTGTCTGTCGAACTAGTGAACGCCCTCCAGGTTGCAGCCGACCGGATCCGCCGTTTCCACCAGAGGCAGTTGGAGAATTCCTGGTTTGTGAGCGAGGAGCAGGGGGTGTTCCTGGGACAGAAGGTTACCCCCCTTGAGCAGGTGGGTCTCTACGTTCCCGGCGGCAAGGCCGCTTACCCGTCCACTGTCCTGATGACGGCAATCCCCGCTCAGGTGGCTGGCGTTTCGGAGTCTGTCCTCTGCTGTCCCGCTCCGGGGGGGGAGATCTCGCCAGTGGTTTTGGCGGCGGCGAGAATCGCGGGGGTGAAGCGAATTTTCCGCGTGGGCGGGGCCCAGGCCATTGCGGCGCTGGCCTACGGGACCCGGACAATCCCCCGGGTAGACAAAATCGTGGGACCGGGAAATCTCTATGTGGCCGTGGCCAAGAAAATGGTCTACGGGGAGGTGGGAATTGATTCCGTCGCCGGCCCCAGCGAGGTTCTCGTCGTAGCCGACGAGAGTGCTTCTCCTGCCGCGGTGGCCGCCGATCTTCTGGCCCAGGCGGAGCACGATGAAATGGCGCTCCCGTTACTCATCACCCTCTCCCCGGATCTGGGGGAGAAGGTGAGGGTCGAAGTCGAGAGGCAGCTTGCCGGGCTTTCCCGGCAGGCCGTGGCCCGCCGGGCCTGGGAAACCAGAGGGGCAATTCTCGTGGCTGCGACCCGGGAGGAGGCAGTGGCACTGGTCAACGAAATTGCTCCTGAGCATCTGGAGCTGGCCGTGACGCGGGCGGAGGATCTGCTGGGGGTGATTCGCAATGCCGGCGCGATCTTCTTGGGACATTGGACTCCGGAAGCTCTGGGCGATTACGCGGCGGGACCGAATCATGTCCTGCCCACGGGTGGGACGGCTCGTTTCGCTTCCCCCCTGGGAGTTTACGACTTTCTAAAACGTTCGAGCATCCTGCGCTACTCTGCCGAGGCACTGGGTACCATTTCCGGGATCGTGCGGCAGTTGGCTCAGGCCGAAGGATTGGAAGCTCACGGACGGGCCCTGGAAATCCGGGAAAGAGGGAACTCCAGTGCCTCTGGGATCGGGGGTACGGCAGCAATGGAGGACGCGCCTTGAAAGGGAGAGGGCAGGTCAAGCGGGTCACCCGGGAAACTTCGGTTGAGGTGGATTTCAAGCTGGAGGGAGCTGGGACCTATCGCATTGAGACCACGGTCCCCTTCTTCGACCACATGCTTTCCCTGTTCGCCAAACATGGCTTCTTTGATCTTACGGTTCAGGCTCATGGGGATACCGAGGTGGATTTCCATCACTTGGTGGAAGATGTGGGGATCAGCATGGGAGAAGCGCTCGTGCAGGCCCTGGGGGGAAAAGAGGGGATTTGCCGGTTCGGCAGTGCCACGGTTCCCATGATTGATGCCCTCGCCTCAGTACATCTAGACCTGAGCAGGCGAGCTCACCTGGTTTTCGATGCCGTGCTGGCCAAAGAAAAGGTGGGAGGGTTCGATCTGGAACTCGTGGAGGAGTTCCTGCGGGCCTTCTCCAGCCATGGAGGGATCGATCTCCACGTGAATCTCCATTACGGCAGCAATTCCCATCACGCCGTCGAGGCGGTCTTCAAGGCTCTGGCCCGGGCACTGGACAGCGCCACACAAAAGGACCGCAGGGTGAAGGGGGTGTTGTCGACCAAAGGGAAGCTCTAGAGTGTGGTAGTGGAAGATGATCACCATCGTTGACTACGGCATCGGCAACTTGAGAAGCGTTCAGAAGGCCTTCGAGCGGGTGGGGGTGCCCGCGCTCCTGAGTTCTAAGCCTCAGGAGATCGAGCAGGCTCAAAAAATTGTCCTGCCGGGGGTGGGGGCTTTCCGGGCCTGCATGGAGGGCCTGCGCCGCTATGAAATGGTGGACCCTCTCCTCTGTTTTCTGGGAACAGGACGCCCCTTCTTGGGAGTTTGTGTCGGCATGCAGCTTCTTTTCAGCCAGTGCGAGGAGTTCGGCCTCTGCGCAGGACTGGGAATTTTTCCAGGCAAGGTCGTCCGGTTTCCTTCCTTCGAATCCTCAGCAGGAGATCGCCTGAAGGTTCCCCACATGGGTTGGAACGAGATCGAGATCCTCCGTCCTGCTCCTGTTCTAGCCGGGCTCTCCTCCGGTGCGCGGGTCTACTTTGTTCATTCCTACTACCCCGTACCGGAGGATCCCGAGGTGGTGGCGACCCGGACCTGGTATGGGCTGCCATTTGCCTCCAGTGTCTGGCGGGGGCACATCTTCGGGACCCAGTTTCACCCGGAAAAGAGTCAAAGGGTGGGGTTGGAAATTTTGCGACGCTTTGGAGATCTGTAGTGGAAATTATCCCGGCCATTGACTTAAGGGGGGGGAAGTGTGTGCGCTTGATCAAAGGGGAGGTGGAAGCCGAGACCGTTTATTCCGGCGATCCTCCGGCCATGGCTCGCCACTGGGAATCCCTCGGAGCTCGCCGGCTCCACGTCATCGACCTGGACGGCGCCTTTCGCGGCTCTCCGGAACACCTTCACGTCGTCCGGGAAATCACCCGCGCCGTAGGGATCCCCATTCAATTTGGAGGAGGACTGCGGAGCCTGGAGACAATCAGAGAGTGTTTCCAATCCGGCGTGGACCGCGTGATCCTGGGTACGGCCGTCCTGGACTCTCCTGACCTAGCGCGGGCCGCGGCGGAAGAGTACCCTGGACGCATCTTTATCGCTCTGGATGCGCGGCAGGGCAAAGTGGCCGTCCAGGGGTGGAAAGAAACCACTGCGGTGGAGGTAATTTCCATGGCCCGTGCGCTGGGGAATTGGGGGATCGGGGGCTTGATCTACACGGACATTTCCCGGGACGGGACATTGTCGGGTCCCAACCTCGAGGATCTGCAGGCACTGGCCTGCCAGACCCAGCTTCCCGTCATTGCCTCGGGAGGAATCGGAAATCTGGATCATATCCGAGCTCTTCTCAGACTCGGTCTTCAGAGGGTACGGGGGATCATCGTGGGCAAGGCATTGTACGACGGTGCGATTGATCTGAGAAAAGCCCTGGATTTGGCCGCGGGAGAATAGATGCTCGCCAAGCGCATTATCCCTTGCCTCGATGTCAAAGGGGGACGGGTGGTGAAAGGGGTTCAGTTCGTGGGTCTTCGGGATGCCGGGGATCCTGTGGAAGTTGCCGAACGCTACGACGAAGAGGAAGCCGACGAGATTGTCTTCCTGGATATCACGGCTTCCTATGAGGAGCGGGCAATTCTGCTGGAGGTGGTCAGGCGCACAGCCGAAAAGGTCTTCATGCCGTTAACCGTCGGGGGGGGAGTCACCTCGGTAGAGGATTTCCGGGTGCTACTCAAGGCAGGGGCGGACAAGGTTTCGATCAACACGGCTGCGGTTCGCAGGCCCGATCTAGTGCGGGAAGCCGCCGAGGAATTCGGCAGCCAGTGCGTCGTGCTGGCTATTGATGCCCGACGGCATCTCGATTCTCCTGAAAGCGCCCCGCATTGGCAGGTATATACCCATGGGGGCAGGATTGAGACTGGCCTCGATGCCGTAGACTGGGCTCGCCAGGTCGAGGACCTCGGGGCCGGGGAAATCCTGCTGACGAGTATGGACAAGGACGGGACCCGGGCTGGATATGACATCTTGCTGACCCGCTCCGTGGCCGAAGCGGTAGGGATTCCGGTCATCGCGTCCGGTGGGGCTGGGAACCTGGATGATTTCCTGGCGGCCTTGCGGGACGGAAAAGCCGATGCAGTTCTGGCGGCCTCTCTGTTCCATTACCGCCAGGTGACCATCCGCCAGGCCAAGGCATATTTAAGAGATCACGGGGTTGAAGTTCGCCTCTAAGGATGGGAAGGGGTGATTTGATGGATGAAAAGATCCGTTTAAACTATGGTGACGGGGGGCTCATTCCGGCCATTGTCCAGGATCGCGCCAGCGGCCAAGTACTGATGCTGGCCTATATGAACGAAGAGGCTTTTCAGAAGACCCTGCAAACCGGCGAAAGCCATTTCTGGAGTCGGTCTCGCGGCTCTTTGTGGAAAAAGGGGGAAACTTCAGGACACCGGCAGGAAGTGGAAGCTCTCTATGTGGATTGTGACGAGGATACGGTCCTTCTCCAGGTGAAACCGCTGGGTCCGGCCTGCCACACCGGTAAGAAAAGCTGTTTTTTTCGGATAGTGGGGGAGCAGACGGCAGTTTCGGAGAGGAATCTCGAGGAACTCCCTGCCGTCCCCGCCTGCCGGATACTCGACGCGATTTTTGAAGTCATCGAAGACCGCCGGCGCAATCCAAGGCCGAATTCATACGTTTCCGGCCTGCTTGGGAGGGGTCTGAATCAGGTGTTGAAGAAGGTGGCTGAGGAGGCTGCCGAAGTGCTTATGGCAGCAAAGGACCGGACCCCGGAGGCTTTTATTTATGAGGTGGCCGACCTATGGTTCCATAGCCTGATCGCCCTGTCGGCTCTGGGGGTTACCCCGGAGGAAGTCTACGAAGAGCTAGGCCGGAGGTTTGGCCAGAGTGGAATCCGGAGGGAATCCACTGCCGATTAGGGAGAATGGCTCCTCCGGGGCGGCCCCAGCTCGGGTTTCGTTGTGGGAAATTTCTTGGGTCCAAAGAATCAACGGCTTTCAATAAGTCCATTGACAAAGTACCTATAATTCCCTATATTGTTTGTTTGTATTAGGCTCAGGTCCTTGTTCCTTGAAGCGGAGCGCACAACATACGGGAACCGAACTGGAAAGTCTTCCAACTGAGGAAGGGGGGAGAGATGAATGCCAGGAATCCGGGTCAAGGAAAACGAACCCTTTGAGAGTGCCCTGAAGCGCTTTAAGAAACAGTGCGAGAAGGCAGGAGTTCTGTCAGAGGTTCGGAAGAGAGAGCACTACGAAAAGCCTAGTGTACGGCGTAAGAGGAAGTTGGTGGCTGCCCGCAAGAAAGCAGCTAGAGCAGCTGCCCGTGGTTCAGCATAGCCGGGGGGATGATGGGTCTCGGTGACCGGCTGCGGGAAGAGCTCAAACAGGCTCTTAAAACGGGAAACAAGAGAGCTTCCTCGACAATCCGGATGGTATTGGCTGCAGCCCAGAACCGGGCCATTGAAAAACGTGGCCCCCTTAGCGATGCCGAGTTTGTCGATACGTTAATTTCCTCCATCAAGCAGCGCCGGGAGTCCATAGAGTTTTATCAGCAGGGGAACCGCCCGGACTTGGCGGCTAAAGAATCCGAAGAGATTCAGATCCTGCAAAACTTTTTGCCCCCTCCCCTTACAGAAGACGAGGCCAGGGAAAAAATCCGCCAGGCGATTGTTCAGGTAGGTGCCACCTCCCCCAGGGATGTGGGAAAGGTCATGAAAGTCCTTATGCCCGAACTGCGGGGACGGTTGGAGGGAGGGACCCTCAACCGCTGGGTGGCTGAAATGTTAAGTTCTTCAGGGGGGTGAGGAACTGGCTGGATCGTGTGCCGAGCGGGCTTCTCTCTGTCTCGCCCCTGCGGGAGCGACTGGTTCATTTTTTCTTCCGAACCATTTCAGGTCTCGATTCGTTGAAAACCTCCATTATTATGCGAACGCAATGGATGGACGAATGCTGATCCAAAACCCCGGGGGGGCAGGGTTTTTGACCGTTTTCCGGATCGGGAAACTGGCAGGACCTTCAAGGAGGGAAAGGGCGGTTTCGCCGGGTTCCCTCGGGTCCGCCCACCGGTACTCCGTAAGCCTTGGCGGATGAGCGAAGAACCGGGTGGTACGGAGGTGACAGTCGTCTAGGGGATTCTTGGGAAGCAGGGGTTGCTAAAATCCCTCTGGACTCACGGGGAAGGGAATTGACTGGTCATATCCCCGCTCAACTCATCGACGAGATTCGTGAACGGGTGGACATTGCCGATCTAATCTCGGAGTACGTTCCCCTGTCTCGCAGCGGGAAGAATCTGAAGGGGCTTTGCCCCTTTCATTCGGAAAAAACGCCCTCTTTTATGGTGAATCCCGAACTCCAGATTTTCCATTGTTTCGGCTGCGGTCTTGGGGGGAACGCTTTTCATTTTCTCATGAAACACGAAAACTGCTCGTTTCCCGAGGCAGTCCGGATCTTGTCCCAGAGGGTCGGGGTCGCCATCCCTCAGAAAACGGCCGCCGCTGACCCGGGCCAGCGCTTGCGGGACCGGTTGCTCACGTTAAACGAAGAAGTTTGCCAGTTTTTCCAGAAAGGTCTTCTGTCCCCTCAGGGGGAAAGCGCCCGGCACTATCTGGACGAACGGCAAATCGGCAGCGAGGCGGTGAGCCGATTTTGCCTTGGCTATGCGCTTCCGGGGTGGGATACGCTGCTCAGGGCGTTTGCACAGAAAGGATATGACCCCCGTTTTCTTGAGCAGGCCGGCCTGGTCAAATTACGGGAGCAGGGCACTGGCTATTATGATCGCTTCCGCGACCGCGTCATGTTCCCGCTTCACAACCTGGAAGGGCGGGTCATTGGGTTTGGTGGCCGGATTCTGGATGGAGAGAAGGAGGCCAAATACCTGAACTCCCCCGAAACGCCCGTTTACAGCAAGGGGGAGAACCTCTACGGTCTTTATCAGGCCAAGCCTTGGTTCCGCCGGGAATCAAGAGCCGTGCTGGTGGAAGGCTACTTTGATCTCATCACGATGGTGCAGGGGGGGATTGAAGGGGTGGTGGCCGGCTTGGGGACCGCCTTGACGCGAAGTCAGTGCCGGCTCCTGGCTCGTTTCGTGCGCACGGTTGTCATCCTCTTCGACGGAGATCTGGCTGGGGAAGCGGCTGCCCAGCGGGGGTACGAGTTGTTGCTGGAAGCTGGGTTGGGGGTGAAGGTCGCAGAACTACCGGCGGGTAAGGATCCGGACAGCTTCGTGCGGGAAGAGGGGACGGAGGCTTTACAGAGTCTGTTGGGCCGGGCCAAGCCGTTTTTGGAATACCTCATAGACCGCGAGAGCCAGGGCTCCTTGAGACTTTCCGCAGCGGAACGATGGCATTGCCTGGAACGGCTTCTTCCCTATCTGACTCGAGTCGCAAACGGCGCCGAGCGTGATGAGTACGTGCGCAGCGTCGCAGGTGCCTTGCGCTTCCGTCCGGAAGTTGTAATGGCGCATCTGGAAAAGTCTGAAAAGAAGGAAGGGGCCGGGCGGGGCAGTCGCCGTGAAACCGAACGGGGCAAGGACCCGGCTCAAGGTCGAGGGGATAAGAGAGATCGGTCTCACCTGCCGCAAAAGGAAGAACTGGCGGAGAGGTGGCTTGTACAGGTGATGCTTTCCGACCGCGAGATCATCGAAAAGTTGCAGGGGCGTCTGGGGGTGGATGACTTCGGGGACCGGGATCTGGGAGCCATCGCGGAGGCTCTGTTTCAAGCGGGAGCAAGCGGCGCGAGAAAAGAAATCGCCGGGCTCCTGGAGAGCTTACACACGGAAGAACAGCGGTACCTGGCCAGTCAACTCTCATTGGAGCGGTTTGAGTGCGATGATGCAGAAGCCTTGGTCACAGACTGCATACGCACTCTCAGAGAAAGAAGGCTGGAAGAAGAACTTTACCGGATCCAGCGCAGAATTCAGGAAGCCCAGCAGGAGGACCGGCAGGAGGATTTGAAGGCGTTGTCAGAGAGAAAATCTCAGGTTTTGAAAGAGCAGAAGAATCTGGTGCCGTAAGCGGGATCCAACAAGCCGGGGGACCAGTCTCTGAAAAGCCACTGCTTGTGGAGGTAAAAAAAGAGATGGGAAGCAATGGAAGATCGACGAAGGTGAAGGTCCTTTCTGCAAGAGTCCAGGAAAAGGAGTACGAACCCTCAGACGGGCGAGAAGGGCCTTCCCTCTCTGAAGTCGTTTCTCCTGACCAACTCAGTGATATCGTGACCCTCTTCGGGGAGGGATCCATGTCCTTCGCGGATGCCGACACGAGGGGAAGAGAGATTTCTCTGGCCCGCGGAGAGGAGAAGGGAGAACGGCTGGTCGAGGAGGAGAGGGACCTTACCTATGAAGTTTCCGGCCGGGTCGATGATCCCGTGCGGATGTACTTGAAAGAAATGGGAACCATCCCCCTGCTGACCCGTGAGGGAGAAATCGAAATCGCCAAGCGGATTGAGGAAGGGCAAATTGAGGCGATCAAAGCCATCACGGAAAGCCGGGTGACGAGTAAGGAGATGGTGGCGCTGAGGGAGAAGCTGAAAAAAAGCCTCATCAGCGTGACGGATGTGGCCATCATCGAGGATGACCAGGATAATCCCCAGAAACTTCGCCGGGAGGTCCAGCGGGTTTTGAGCCTCCTGGATAAGATCGCCGCTTTGGACAAAGCCTGGGAAAGGATCGAGAAAGCCAAATCGAAGGCGGCCTCCGGTGGGGAGAAGGAAAAGCGATTGCTGGCCGAGGAGGCCGCAATCAAGGAGAAGATCGCCAAGGCGATTAAGGACCTGCGCCTGCAGTCTGCCCAAATGGACCGGGCGGTGCAGAAGATCGAAAGCTTTGTGCACCGCCTCCAGCAAGCCGAGGATGAGGTCCGGCGCTGTCAGGTTATCCTGGGGAAGGTTCCAGCGGAGGAAACCGGGGCAGGGAAGGACAACGGCAAGGCCAGCAGAACCGTGGGGAAAAAGAAGTCTCTGCCCCCCAAAGTGCTCCAAGAGTATGAGCGGCGGATCCGGAATGAGCGCCGGAAAGTCCGCCGGATCGAGGTCGAGGCGTATGCCACCCGGGATGATCTGGTGCGGTCCCTGAACGCCATTTACCAGGGGCGGAACAAGGATCGGAAGGCCAAGCGGGAGTTGGCCGAGGCCAATCTGAGGCTCGTGGTCAGCATCGCCAAAAAGTACACGAACCGGGGTCTGCAATTCCTCGATCTTATCCAGGAAGGCAACATCGGCCTGATGAAGGCCGTGGAAAAGTTCGAATATCGCCGGGGGTACAAGTTCAGCACCTATGCGACTTGGTGGATTCGCCAGGCGATCACCAGAGCCATTGCCGATCAGGCCCGGACGATCCGGATTCCCGTGCACATGATCGAGACCATCAACAAACTGGTCCGGACTTCCCGGGTCCTGGTCCAGGAAATGGGCAGGGAACCTACCCCGGAGGAGATCGCGGAGCGCATGGAGCTTCCGGCGGAAAAGGTTCGCAAGGTTCTGAAAATCGCCAAGGAACCCATCTCTCTGGAAACGCCGATCGGGGAGGAGGAGGATAGCCACCTGGGCGATTTCATCGAGGACAAGAAGATCGTCTCCCCGGGAGAAGCCGTGGTCAAGCTGAACTTGAAGGAGCAAACCAGGAAGGTCCTGAGCAGCCTAACCCATCGGGAAGAGCGGGTGCTCCGCAAGCGGTTTGGGATCGGCGTCGGAACCGAACATACCCTTGAAGAAGTCGGGCAAGACTTTGAGGTGACCCGGGAGCGCATCCGGCAGATTGAAGCCAAGGCCCTGCGCAAGCTGCGTCATCCCAGCCGCAGCAAGCTCCTGAAAAGCTTCGTAGAATGCTAAACGCTTTCCCGTGTCTCCGGAAGAGGTATCATAAGTATTGCCGGATGGGGCCCATAGCTCAGCGGGTAGAGCCACCGGCTCATAACCGGTAGGTCCCTGGTTCGAAGCCAGGTGGGCCCACCAGACTCACTGCCAGGTTTTCCCAAGACGGAGGGCGTTGTGGAGAACAATCAGCTGGACCTTCTCATCGAACTCCAGGATCTGGACCTGCAGATCCGGAACTTGGAGGCGAAAAAGGCCCAGGTGCCGCGGGAAATCGAGGCGGCAGGACTCGGTCTTCAGGAGTGTCTCAGGGGCCTTGAATCTTTAAAACAGCAAAGCGAGCAGATCGAAAAGGAACGGCGGCGCAGAGAGCTGGATGTCGAGGAGGTACGCGCAACCCTGGGCAAGATTCAGCAGAAATCGTCCGAGGTGAAGACCAACAAAGAATACGCCGCCATGATGGCCGAGGTGGAGTTTCTCAAGGGAAAAATCTTCAATTTTGAGGAAGAGGTCCTGGCTCTCATGGAGAAGGCCGAAGAGAAGCGGGCCCAAATGCTCCTCAAAGAGGAAGAAGCGGCCAGCCGGAAGAGGGAGTTCGCGAGCAAGAAGGCCCGGCTTCTCCAGGAAGCAGAGGAGCTTGGGAAAGAACTGGCGGACCGGCGCAGAGACCGGGACAGCCTCGTCCTGCGTGTGGATGAGAAACTCTACCAGAGCTACGAGCGCGTGGTCTCCATGCGGGGGGGGCTGGGAGTGGCCGCCGTCAAGGACGGGATCTGCCAAGGCTGTCACCTCCGGGTCCGTCCTCAGTTGGTGGTGGAGATCAAGAGCCGCATGGCCATCATCAACTGCTCCCACTGCAACCGTTTTCTCTACTGGGCTGAGGAACCGGTGACGAGGCGGCAGGAGGCAATGCCCGGCGGGGGGAAAGGGGTTTGAGAGTTGGAAAAAGTAAAGATCTACACGGATGGAGCGGCGCGGGGAAATCCCGGGGAAGCTGGAGCGGGCGTGGTGATGCTCGACGGGAAAGATGAGGTAATCGGGGAACTGAGCCGCTACCTGGGGGTGACGAAGAACAACGTGGCCGAGTACCAGGGAGCCATCTTGGGGTTCACCGCGGCCCTGGAGCTCAAGGCCCGCAGCGTGGAGCTTTACTCTGATTCCGAACTCCTGGTCCGGCAGCTCCTGGGACAATATAAGGTGAAGAGTCCCGGTCTTGTCCCCCTGCACCGCCGGGTGGTAGAGTTAATGGGAAAATTTGCCGGGGTAAGAATCACCCATATTCCCCGGGAGCAGAACCGGCGGGCTGATCAACTCGCCAATCTTGGCATCGATGAACGGGCCCAAAGCAGGACAGGTGGCCGCTCTTCCTCGCCGACCCGAGTCGGAGAGGAGGGGAGGAAAGTCCGAGCTCCACAGAGCAGGGTGCTCCGTAACACGGAGTCCCGGTGACGGGAAGGAAAGTGCCACAGAGAGCAGACCGCCCCGGTTGCGGCCGGGGCAAGGGTGAAACGGTGAGGTAAGAGCTCACCAGCCCCGGTGGTGACACCGGGGGCTTGGTAAACCCCACCCGGAGCAAGACCAAATAGGGAAGCGATCCAGGCCTTGGCCTGGAGAAGGGTTGCTCGCCCGGTGCTTTCGGGTTGGTCGCTTGATCCCGGCGGCAACGCCGGGACCAGATGAATGGCCATCGTCCCGGCGGGGGTAACCCCTCCGGGGAACAGAACTCGGCTTACGGACTGCTTTGGACCCGTTTCCCGGTTTATCCCCAAGACATTAAAAAAATTTCAGTTTTCCGGCCGATCCCGCCTTTTTTCCCTTGACAGCTTTCCCGTTTCTATATTATTAGCTGGTTACGTGGTGGAAAGTGGGAAAAGGTGGGACAAAGGTGTTTCTCGGCGCCCATTATCTCAGCATCGATGAAAAAGGGCGGGTTAGTGTCCCCGCCAAGTTCCGCGAGATTCTCATCACCGAGTACAAGAACCATCTGATCCTGTCCAGCTTCGATAATTGCCTGGTCCTCTACCCCGGCAAAGAATGGTTGGGGATCGTCGCGCAGGCCAGGGAGCACGCGGCCACCTTGAAAGGCATGCGCCGGGTGCTGCGCCGGTTTTACGCCATGGCGACCGAGTGCTCCCTGGACAAACAAGGGCGATTGCTCCTGTCCCCGACCCAGAGGGAGTACGCGGACATCAAGGATCAGGTGGTGGTCGTGGGCTGCGACAATAAAATCGAGATCTGGAGTAGGGAGCGCTGGGGCGAGTTTGAGATCGAGTCCAAAAAAGAGGTTGATGAGATGGCCGACAAGCTCTCGGAGGTCGGCTTCTAGTGCCGTTTCCACTCAGTAGGCCCGAGGTGCTGCGGAGAGTGGAGTCGAACAGGGGCGGAGGATCCATGGAGAAAGGGTCTGACCGCTGTGCACTGAAAAATGTCGGAACGGCACTGGCGGGAGGAAAGATCCGAACCCCCGGTTTTCAGGGAGGGGAGTGCAGGTATGACCCATCAGCCCGTCCTCCTTCGGGAAGTGCTGGAGTGGCTGGCTCCCGGGTCGACGGGGATCTACGTGGACGGGACCGTGGGGGAAGGAGGTCATGCCGAAGCACTCCTGCGGGCCAGCGAGCCCGCCGGGATTGTGGTGGGGATCGACCGGGATATGGAGGCCCTCGAGGTGTCCCGGCAACGACTGGCCCCCTTTGGGGATCGGATCCACCTCGTGCACGGAAATTTTCGAGATCTTTCCGGGATTCTCTCCGCCCTGGGTATTCTCCGGGTGGATGGGATCCTTCTGGACCTCGGGGTCTCAAGCCGGCAGATCTTTAACCCTAGCCGGGGATTTAGTTTCTCAGTGGATGGGCCGCTGGACATGCGGATGGATCTCTCTCAGACCAAAACGGCTGCGGATCTCCTCATGGAGGTTTCGGAGCGGGATCTGGTTCATCTCCTGCGCACCTACGGCGAGGAGCGCTGGGCCAGGCCCATTGCCCGTGCCATCATGAAAAAGCGACCCGTGCGACGTACTCTCGATCTGGCGCGCATCGTGGCTGGGGCCATTCCCCCCCGCTTTCAATCCAGCCGGCGTCATCCGGCCACCAAGACCTTTCAGGCTTTACGGATTGCTGTCAACAAGGAATTGGAGGGTCTCGATGAAGGCTTGCGGAACGCCACAGCCCTGTTGGCTCCTGGTGCCGTTCTGGCCGCGATCACCTTCCACTCCCTGGAGGACCGCATTGTCAAAAACACCCTGCGTGAGATGGAAAGGGGTTGCATCTCACTCCCTCTCTCCAGGAAAGGCAGGAAAATCCCAGGAGCCGCAGCGCCAAGCTGCGCGCCGCCCGGAGGCTGCACATATGAACGGGTTCCGATCCCAACCTTACCGGCTTGCCGACTTTTCCCTGGCCCCGGACGTCCCCTTTGGATCCGAGAGGCAGGAGGCGGGGGAGGAACGTGCCAGGGTTCGCTTCCGTCTCACCTCCAACGCCTGCTACGGCATCGCATTGACCTTCCTGCTGGTGGGCGTATTGATCTATTTGTGGCCCCGTCTCCAGATGGTGAAGCAGGTCTACCACTACCAGGCTCTGCAGAGTCAGTACAAGACCCTGAGCGAGGAGCAACGCCGCCTCAAGATCGATCTGGGGACTTTGCAGTCCCTCAGCCGGATCGACCGGGTGGCGCGGGAACAGTTCGGCATGGTCCTTCCTGAACCCTCGCAGTTCGTCCTGGTTCCTCTCTCACCCCGGGAATCCAGCAGAGGGGAAGACCCTGGTGTACAGAATTCGCGGCACTGAGTTTCGGGAGAGCCGAAAGTGGCGGGCCCTCGCCGTCATGGCCGGAGTTCTGGTTGCGTTTCCCCTCCTTCTCGGTCGCCTCTTCTATTTGCAAATTGTCAGCGCCAAGGAGTTGGCCAGGCTTGCCGAACGGCAGCAGCAGCGTCTTATTTTAGTGCAGAGCCGGCGGGGCTCCATCTACGATCGCAGGATGAAAGAGCTGGCCGTGAGCGTACGTTCTTACTCTCTCTTCGGGCGTCCCCGCGAAGTGGAAAATTCCAAACAGGTTTCCTCCCGGTTGCATCGGGTCTTGGGCTTGGCGGAGCCGGAAATTCGAAAAAAACTCCAGGATGAAAAAAACTTTGTCTGGATCAAGCGGCAGATGGATCCGGATGAAGCCAGGCAGGTCCAATCCCTGGGAGCAACGGGACTCGGTTTTATTCCAGAGGACAGGCGGTTATACCCGCGGGGGCAACTGGCGGGTCAGGTTCTGGGGTTTGTGGGGGTGGATGGGCACGGTCTCGAGGGGGTCGAGTTCCAGTTTGACCAGTTCCTGCGGGGCAAGGCGAAAAAGGAGCTCGTGCAGAGGGACGCGTTGGGCAGGCTCCTCGCCGATCCGGTGAACGAGGGCCCCGAAGCTTCCTACGACCTGGTTTTGAACCTGGACGAGGTGATCCAATTTATTGCCGAAAAAGAGCTCCGGGCCAAGGTGATGGAGACCGGCGCCCGGGGGGGAGCCGCCCTCCTGATGAATCCCCTCACAGGGGAAATCCTGGCCATGGCCCAGATGCCTCCTCTCAACCCGAACCAATTTCGGGGTCCGGGTCGGCTCTGGCGAAACCGGGTCATTTCCGATAGCTATGAACCGGGCTCCACCTTCAAAGTAGTCGTCATCGCTGCGGCCCTGGAGGAGGGTCTGGTGACTCCTCAAAGCCGCTTTTTCGGCGAGAATGGGGAGATCTCCATCGCGGGTAAGACGATCCGGGATCACGAGAAATACGGCTGGCTCAGCGTGGAGCAGATTGTAGCCCAGTCCAGCAACGTGGGGGCCATCAAAGTGGCCCAGAAGCTCGACCGGACCAAGTTGTACGAATACATCCGGCGCTTTGGCTTCGGGAGAAAAACGGGGGTGGACCTGCCGGGAGAGGCCTCCGGCCTCGTCCGCCCGGTGAGTGAATGGTCTGAGGTTTCGCTGGGGGCCGTAGCGATTGGCCAGGAAATCTCCGTGACCCCCTTGCAGATGGTCAGGGCCGTGGCGGCAATTGCCAACGGTGGAATCCTCCTGCCCCCGTATGTCGTGCGGGAAATGCAGCGGGATGGGGAAGGGAGAACTGCGGCGAGGCCCCCGGCCGGGCTGCGGATTCTCTCCGAGAAGACGAGCCGGCAGATGGTTTCCATGTTGAGAAACGTGGTCCGGGAGGGAACCGGGAGGCAGGCAGCCGTCGAAGGATTTGAAGTGGCGGGCAAGACGGGGACGGCACAGAAGTTCGACCCGGAGATGGGGTCCTACTCCCACTCACAGTTTGTCGCCTCGTTTGTGGGCTTCGTCCCTGCCGAGCGGCCTCTTCTGGTGGGACTTGTGATCATTGATGAGCCGAAAGGAGACTACTGGGGAGGAAGCGTGGCCGCCCCCGTGTTCGGCAAGATCGCGGCCCAGGTGTTGCGCTACCTGCGGGTCTCCTCTCCCCTGGCGGTCCTGCACCGGGTTGATGATTCCCCGGGGGGCCAAGTTTCCCATGAGGAACGGGACCAGGAGGGGAGTCAGGGGGGATGAGACTGACTGATCTCCTGGCCGGACTGGATGGATGTCACGTGGAGGGGAGCCTGCAATGCGAGATTCCCCTGGTGACGGACGATTCCCGGCAGGTGATACCCGGCTCTCTTTTTGTGGCTCTCAAGGGGACCCGTGCGGATGGGCGCGCCTACGTGCGGGAGGCGCTGGCCCGGGGAGCGGCGGCGGTGGTCCTGGAAAACCAGAAGGAGCAAGGGAGTATGCCGGTCTTGCCGGGATCGGTGACTCGCATCTTGGTGCCCAACTCCCACCGGGCTCTCGGGCATGTGGCCGACGCCTTCTGGCACCACCCGAGCCGCCGGGTTAAACTGATCGGGATCACGGGAACCAACGGGAAAACGACCACGGCCTTCCTGGTGGAGTCGATTCTCAAGACGTATGGGAAGAGAACGGGAATGATTGGAACCGTGCGCTGGGGCTTCGACTCGAACTGGCAGCCGGCTCCGCAGACGACTCCGGGCGCCGTCGAGATTCAAAGCCGCCTCGACGAGATGGCCAAGGGCGGTGTGGAGTTCTGCGTCATGGAAGTCTCCTCCCACGCCCTGGCCCAGGACCGGGTCTGGGGGTGCCGCTTTGAGGTGGCGATCTTCACCAACCTGAGCCAGGACCATCTCGACTTTCATCACACCATGGAGAGTTATTTTGACGCCAAGGCGCTTCTGTTCACGGAATATCCCATCGGGGGGGCCGTGATTAACCGGGATGATCCTTGGGGAGGGAAGTTGTTGGGGATGTGCCGGGCTCCCCGGCTGTCCTACAGCGCGGAAGAAGCCGGGGATCTGGTGGTGCGGGATCCACGCCTCTCCATGGAGGGGTTGTCGGGGGTCCTCTGTACGCCCTGCGGGGAACATCCTGTGTCTGCCCGCTTGCTCGGCAAACATAACCGGATGAACATTCTTGCCGCCGCAGGGGCTTGCCACTTTCTGGGCCTCGATCTGCCGACCATCGCCCGCGGCATTGCGGACTTGGACGGCGTGCCGGGGCGGTTTGAAAAAGTCGACGAGGGTCAAGACTTCGGCGTTATGGTGGACTATGCCCACACCGATGATGCTCTCAGGAACCTGCTGACCACCGCCCGGGAACTCAACCCGCGCCGGCTTGTCGTTCTCTTTGGCTGTGGTGGAGACCGGGATAAAGGCAAGCGCCCCTTAATGGGAGATGTCGCTGCCAGGCTTGCCGATTTCGTCGTCCTTACTTCCGACAACCCCAGGAGCGAGGATCCCGAAGTGATTCTCGGGGAAATTGAGGTCGGGGTCGAAAGAGCCCCGGTTCGGGTCCCCTACCTCAGAATCCCAGATCGGCGGGAGGCCATCGCCCGGGCCATCTCCGAAGCGTCGGCGGGAGACTTGGTCGTGATTGCCGGGAAGGGGCATGAAACCGAGCAAATTGTGGGCAGCCGGCGCTATCCGTTTGATGACCGGCAGGTGGCTCGAGAGTTTCTGAGGAGGCGGCTAGGGACAGGAGCAGGACTGAAACGGCAGGGGAAGCAGGGAGATGATTGAGATCAGCCTCGCGGAGGTCCAGCAGCTCCTCCAGGCCAGGCTTCTGGGCGGGAAACTGACCGGTACGATCCGGGGAGTTTCCACGGATTCGCGCACGGTCAAGGCCGGCAACTTGTTTGTGGCCCTTTCCGGGGCGCGCTATGACGGTCACGAATTTCTTGGCACGGCTTTCGAGCGAGGAGCCAGCGGGGCTGTGGTGAGCCGGGAGGTTTCCGTTGCGATGGAATCCGAAGGCAGCAGTCCTGCGGTCCTTCTGGTCAAGGATACCCTGGTTTCTCTTCAGGCCCTGGCCCGGGCCTGGCGGGAGCGAGTTGGATTACCCGTGCTGGCCATCACGGGGAGTAACGGCAAGACCACCACCAAGGAAATGACCTCGACGGTGCTGGCGAGCCGCTTCCGGGTGCTGAAAACCTCGGGAAACTACAACAACCAGATCGGACTTCCCCTGACCCTCCTGGATCTGTCTGCCGAGCATCAGGTCGCGGTTGTGGAAATGGGAACCAGCGCTCTGGGAGAGATTCACCGTCTGTGTGAGATTGCCCTGCCTGATGTGGGGATCCTTACGAACATCAGCGGCGCCCACCTGGAATTTCTCAAATCTCTGCGCGGAGTGCAGCAGGCCAAAGCCGAGCTCCTCGATCATTTGGGCCCGCACGGAGTGGCCATCCTCAACCGGGACGACCCTCTGGTGATGGAGGTGGCAGGACGGGTGAAGGGAAGGGTGATGACCTTTGGGTTCGATCCCGAGGCGCACGTGAGCGCCCTGCAGGTCAAAGATCGGGGAATCGAGGGGAGTGAGTTCATCCTGAAAACCCGCGCCGGCGCGTGCCCGGCCCGCCTGAACATTCCGGGGCTTCACAACCTCCACAATGCCCTGGCGGCGGTGGCGGCGGGCGAAGTCTTTCAGATTCCCCTGGAGGAGGCCGCCCGGGCCCTGGGCAGCGTCCGGTTCCCCGCCATGCGCATGCAGGTGAAAAGGCTGCCTGGAGGAATTACTCTGCTGAATGATGCCTACAATGCCAACCCTCGCTCTATGGAAGCCGCCCTGCGCACGCTGGCCGCGAGCCGGCAAGGGGGAAAGCTCTACTTCGTGGCCGGGGACATGAGAGAACTGGGAGAGGATTCGGAAACCTATCACCGCCAGGTGGGCCGCCTGGCAGCCGATCTGGGGATCGATGTCCTGGTGGGGATCGGGGACCAGATCCGTTGGACTCTGGAAGAAGCCGGGACGCGGGGCCGGGGGAAGGTGGCTGTGCACCACTGCGATCATGAAGCGGCAGCCCGGCTTTTGCAGGGCCAGCTCCGCCCGGGGGACACGGTGCTCATCAAAGGCTCCCGGGGGATGGCCATGGAAAAGGTTAGCGAGTTCATGGGAATCGGCGGGGAGGAACACTGATGCTGTACCTTCTCCTTTACCCCTTCCGGGACGTGATCACTGCGTTTAACGTTTTCCGCTACATCACCTTCCGCACGGCCTATGCGATCATCACGGCGCTCGTGATCAGCTTCATCGTGGGTCCCTGGCTCATCGCGGAGCTGCGCCGCCGTCAGATTGGACAAACAATTCGTGAGGAAGGCCCCCGCTCCCACTTCTCCAAAGCGGGAACTCCCACCATGGGGGGCCTCCTCATCCTTATTGCCCTCACCTTGCCCACTTTGTTGTGGGCGGACCTGACCAACCGCTACATTTGGCTCATCCTGTTTTCCACCCTGGGGTTTGGTGCCATCGGCTTCCTGGACGACTACTTGAAGATTTCCCGGCACAGCTCCCGGGGGCTTCGAGCCCCGTACAAGTTCGGAGCTCAAGTCCTGGTGGGTCTCCTGGTTGCCCTAGCCCTCTACTTTCAGGACGGCGGTTTCTTCATCGCCACCCGGGTGACCATCCCCTTCTTCAAGCGGGTGCTCCCGGATCTGGGCTGGTTCTACATCCCCTTCGTCATGCTGGTGATCGTCGGCGCATCGAACGCGGTGAACTTGACCGACGGCCTGGACGGCCTGGCCATCGGGCCCGTCATCATCGCCACGGTCTCCTATCTCATCATTGCCTACGCCGTCGGACACGCCGGATTTGCCGAATATCTGAACCTGCCCTTCATCGGCGGGGCCGGAGAGCTGGCTGTCTTTGCAGGGTCCGTGATTGGAGCCAGTCTGGGCTTCCTGTGGTTTAACGCGTATCCCGCCCAGATGTTCATGGGGGATGTGGGAGCCCTGGCCCTGGGAGCGGCCCTGGGGACCATGGCGGTCATTACCAAGCACGAACTTCTGCTGGTGGTGATTGGCGGCATTTTCGTCATTGAGACCGTCTCGGTCATCGTGCAGGTCGTCTCCTTCCAGACCACCGGGAAGCGGGTTTTCCGCATGGCTCCCATTCATCATCATTTTGAGCAGAAGGGGTGGGAGGAAAATAAGGTCGTGATCCGCTTCTGGATAGTGGCCATATTGCTGGCTCTGTTGAGCTTGAGTACCTTGAAGTTGAGGTGAGGCGCTGCCGGTGATGCTGTGCCGAATGGCGGGAGGAGAGTTGGCAAAGGCGTTTGAAGATCTGAAGGATCAGCCTGTCACCGTCGTTGGGGCGGCACGCACGGGAATTGCGGCGGCCCGGCTTTTGGCCGGCAGGAGAGCCCGGGTGACCCTTACGGACGCGCGCTCCATGGCCGACCTGGAATGGGACGCGGAGGTTTTGCGCCAGCTCGCCGGCGTCAGGCTGGAACTGGGCGGTCATCACCGGGAGACCTTCCTGGAGTCCAGGCTGCTGGTGGTGAGTCCGGGAGTTCCCGATGACCAGGAATTGCTCGTGGCAGCTCGCCTTCAGGGGATCCCGGTCGTCGACGAGAACGAGATGGTCTATCACCTGACGGGAATGCCCATTGTGGCGGTTACGGGAACCAACGGCAAGAGCACGACCACGACCCTGGTGGGGGAGATCTTGAAGAAATCGAGCCTCAAGCCGTTCGTGGGCGGCAATCTGGGCACCCCTCTCAGCCAGGCTCTCCTGGACCCGGATGCGTACCGGATCCTGGTGGCCGAGGTGAGCAGCTTCCAGTTGGAGAGGACTTTCGACTTCCGTCCCTGGATCGCCGTGGTGACCAACCTGGCGCCTGACCACCTCGATCGTCATCCCGATCTGGAAACCTACGCCCGCTGCAAAAAGAAGATCTTCGCACGGCAGGAAGCGGAAGATTTCCTGGTCGTGAACGGGGATGATCCCGAGGTGTGTAGCTGGCAAGGCCGCAGTAAAGTCTTTCGATTCAGCCGCAGCCCCCTGGCGGAGGGAGTGTGGGTTCAGGGGGGGCGGATCGAAGCCTTGCTCCCCACGTTTCGAGGCGCACTGATGCCGCTCAGTGAGGTTGCCCTGGAGGGTGTTCACAACCTGGAAAACGTCCTGGCGGCAAGCGCCGCAGCCCTCCTGTGCGGCGCCTCCCCAGAGGCGGTGCGCGCCGCTGTGGCGGGCGCCAAGGGGCTGGAACACCGCATGGAGTTCGTGCGGCAGGTCCACGGGGTACGCTACATCAACGATTCGAAGGGGACCAACGTGGGGGCTACGGTGAAGTCCCTGGAGAGCTTTTCCTGCCCCGTCCACCTCATCGCCGGTGGCAAAGGGAAGGGGACCGATTTTCGTCCTCTGGGACCCCTGGTGGCGAAAGTGGTCAAGACCCTGATTCTGATCGGTCAGGCGGCTGACGCGATGGCTGAGGCGCTGGGAGGTCTCACGGAAACGTGCCGGGCTCGCGACCTAAAGGAGGCTGTGGCGCTGGCGGCTGCCCGGTCCCGTCCCGGGGAGGTCGTTCTTCTCTCCCCCGCCTGCGCCAGCTTCGATATGTTCCGGAACTTCGAAGAGAGGGGAAAGGCGTTCAAGGAAGCAGTCATCGCCCTGCCGTGGGAGGATCTCTAGATGGGCGACAAGACTGGGGACCCGATCCTCCTGGCAGCTACCGTCCTGCTCCTGTTTTTTGGGTTGGTCATGGGCACCAGCGCCAGCGCTGCCATCGCCCTGGAGCAATTTCAGGATCCCTATTACTACCTCAAACGGCAGCTCCTGTTTGCCGTCGTCGGGGCCCTGTTTCTGGCCGCGGCTCTGAAAACCGATCCGCAGCAATGGCGCAAATGGGTTTATCCTCTTCTGGTCCTCACGTTTCTTTTGCTGGTGTTGGTCCTGGTGCCCTGGATCGGTCGCGAGGTGGGAGGGGCACGGCGCTGGCTGCGCTTGGGTCCCGTTTCGTTTCAACCCGCGGAACTGGCCAAGTTCACGGCGATTCTCTATACGGCTCACTCTTTAGACAAACGGGGAGAGAGGATCGAGGATTTCACCTTTGGATATATGCCCAATCTGGTGGTCTTGAGCCTCTTCTTTGTTCTCCTGCTTCTGGAACCGGATCTGGGGACTGCCGTCGTGCTGGCCATCGTCGTCCTGAGCCTTCTGCTGGTGGGTGGAGCGCGGCTTTCCCATCTGGCCGCCACGGGCCTCATGTCTTTGCCCTTCCTCTACGCGGCGATCGAAGGGACCGCCTATCGGCGGCGCCGCATCCTGGCTTTTCTGGATCCTTGGGGAGACCCGTTGGACAGCGGCTTTCAGCTTGTCCAGTCTTTCCTCGCCTTCGGCAAAGGCGGCTTCTGGGGCTTGGGTCTGGGAGAAGGGCGCCAGAAACTCTTCTACCTCCCCGAACCCCACACGGACTTCATCTTTTCCGTCATCGGGGAAGAGCTTGGGTTTATCGGGGCTACGGCCGTCGTGGTTCTGTTTGCCGTGCTGGTGTGGCGGGGGTTCCGGATCTCCCAGCGCTGCCGGGAACCCTTCCGCCGCTATCTGGCTTTTGGGATGACCCTGGGTATCGCCGCGCAGGCCCTGATCAATATGGGGGTGGTGCTGGGAGTGTTGCCCACCAAGGGGCTTACCCTCCCCTTTGTCAGCATGGGGGGAAGTTCTCTGGTGATCAACCTGATGATGGTCGGCGTTCTCTTAAATCTCTCTAGGACCCAATCGGGGTGAGAGTGGCAGGAGAAGGGAGTGAAAGTGGTCATGGCGGGTGGCGGCACGGGCGGCCATCTCTTCCCGGCCATTGCGGTGGCCGAACAATTAAAGGCCATGGATCCCTACGCTGAAGTGACCTTTGTGGGAACGAGCCGCGGCCTGGAAGCCCGCTTGATTCCCGCCTTGGGATGGAAGCTGATCCTCATCTCCGCCGCAGGCGTTACCGGGGTCGGCTGGGTCCGAGCCTTGAGAGGTGCGCTGGAATTGAGCAAAGGGGTCCTCCAATCGCTGAGGTTGCTCCGCCGGGAGCGCCCGCAGGTCGTGGTCGGCAGCGGCGGCTACGTGTCGGTCCCCTGCGTGCTGGCTGCCGCCATCCTGAGGGTTCCCATCCTGCTCCTGGAGCAGAACCTGCTCCCCGGACTCGGAAACCGCCTGCTCTCCCGTCTGGCCCGCAAGGTGGCCATCTCATTCGCCGAGTCGGATGCCTACCTCGCCCGCCACAAAGCGGTCCTGACCGGGAATCCGATCCGCCGCTCCCTGATCGCCCTGGAGGAAAAGAAGAGCTTTCGTGCTCCCTTCGTGTTGTTCATCTTTGGCGGCAGCCAGGGCGCCCACCGGATCAACCAGGCCGTCGTGGAGGCTCTTCCGGCCCTGGAAAAAATGAAAGGTGAGCTCCGCCTGATCCATCAGACGGGGGAGAACGACTACCCATGGGTTTCCGAAGCTTACGCGAAAGCGGGTTGGTCCGCCGACGTGCGCCCCTTCTTTGCAGACATGGCAACCCCCCTGGGGAAAGCGGATCTGGTGATCTGCCGGGCCGGAGCCACCACGCTGGCGGAGATTACAGCCTGCGGCAAAGCGGCGATCCTGATCCCCTTTCCTTACGCCGCGCACAATCACCAGGAGATCAACGCCAGGGCGCTGGAGAGAGCCGGCGGCGCCCGGGTCCTGGTGGACCGGGATCTGAGGGGGGAAAGCTTGGCGCAAGCCGTCGCGGAATTTCTGGAAAACCCCGACCGCCTGGCGGCTGCCTCCGAGAGGAACCGGTCTCAGGGCAGGCCGCAGGCTGCCCTCGCCGTGGCCAGGCTCTGCCTAAATCTGGCGGGGGGTGTTCCGTGAGCCGGCCGTTTCCCCGCACCCGGCGGATTCACATGGTAGGGATTGGAGGCATGGGCATGTGCGGCATTGCTGAGGTGCTGCTCAACCTCGGCTACGAGGTCAGCGGTTCGGATCTTTCCGGTTCTGAGACGACCCGCAGGCTGAAAAGGCTCGGGGCCCGGATTTCTTCCGGGCACCATCCCAGGAACGTGGACGGGGCCGACGTGGTGGTTTATTCCTCGGCCGTCCACCCGGACAACGTGGAGGTGGCCGCTGCCCGGGAACGGCAGATCCCCGTCATCCGCCGGGCGGAGATGCTGGCGGAGCTCATGCGGATGAAGTATGGAATTGCCGTAGGCGGCACCCACGGGAAAACCACCACGACTTCGCTCATTGCCGCCGTGCTGGCCGCCGGCAGCCTGGATCCCACCGTGGTGATCGGAGGGAAGGTGAACAGCCTGGGCAGCAATGCCAAAGTCGGCAAAGGGGATTTTCTGGTGGCCGAGGCCGATGAAAGCGATGGGTCCTTCCTGAACCTGTCCCCGACGATTGCTGTGGTGACCACGCTGGATCCCGAACACCTGGACTATTACCGGGACATGGAGCACTTGCAGGAGACGTTTCTCACCTTCATCAACAGGGTCCCCTTCTACGGGCTGGCCGTCCTGTGCCTCGATCAAGAGCACATCCGGTCTCTCCTCCCCCGGGTTGAGAAGCGCCACCTCACCTATGGCTTCACGGACAAAGCGGACATCTGGGCTACGAAGATCGAGCACCAGGGACTTGGCTCCACCTTCCAGGTGCAGTTTCGCGGGGAGAACCTCGGAGAAGTTTCGTTGCAGATTCCTGGAGACCACAACGTCTATAACTCCCTCGCCGCGGTGGCCGTGGGGCTGGAGTTGAACGTCCCGTTCAAGGTCATCGCCCGAGCCCTGGGGGAGTTCGGCGGCATCGCCCGCCGTTTTCAGATCAAGGGGGAAGCTGGCGGCATCGTGGTCGTGGACGACTATGGCCACCATCCCACCGAGATCCGGGCCACGTTGCGGGCGGCCCGGCAGGTGTGGCCCGATCGCCGGCTGGTGGTCCTTTTCCAGCCGCACCGCTACACGCGCACGAAGGCCCTGCTCTCCGAGTTCTTCACGGCCTTTTACGACGCCGATGCACTCGCCATCACGGATATTTACCCGGCCGGAGAACCCCCCATTGCGGGAGTTGATTCACTGCTCCTGGTGGAAGGCGTGCGCCGGCACGGCCAGCCCGAGGTAGCTTATCTCCCACGTCAGGAGATCCAGGATGCACTGCCGGGGTTCGCACGGCCGGGAGATGTCCTGTTCACCCTGGGGGCCGGCGACGTCTGGAAATGTGGCGAAAATCTTCTCAAGAGCAAAAAGCCTCGCCAGCGGGGGAAGGGGAATTGATCGTGGCCAGAGGAGCGAAGGGTTCCTCTCCAAAGACTCTGGAAACCCCCGCCCATCTGTTTGGGGGGCTTGATGTGGAGGTGAAGCGGGAAGTGGCTCTGGAGAAGTACACCTCCCTTCGGATTGGAGGTCCGGCGGAGATCCTGGTCTTGCCACGCACGGTGGAGGCCCTGAGGGAGTTGCTGGTCCGTGCCCGCCGGGCCGGGCTGCCCGTCTTTCTCCTGGGACAGGGGAGCAACGTGCTCGCACCCGACGAGGGGATCCGGGGCATTGTGATCTCGCTGCGCCGGGGCTTCGATCAGATCGAGCTTCATCCGGGAGAGAGGCGGAGCACTGGCACCTGCAGGCCGGGGCCGGCGTCAAGTTGCAGAAACTGGTGCGGTTTTCTGTGGAGCGGGGCCTGGAGGGCCTGGAGTTTGCTGACGGGATCCCGGGCTCGGTGGGTGGGGCGGTAGCCATGAATGCCGGGACCCGATGGGGGGAGATTGCCGGGGTCATCGATTCCGCGCAAGTCCTGGGAGGGGACGGGGAGGTTCGGATCTGGAAAAGAGCAGAGATCCCGTTCTCCTACCGGTCGAGCCATCTCCCCTCCGGCAGTGTGGTCCTGGAGGCGGTCTTCGCACTGCGCTCCGGCGATCTCGCGGAAATCCGGCGCCGGATGGCGGAGTACCAGCAGTACCGGCGCC
>JACPSX010000104.1:33575-35267 GCA_016193065.1 Candidatus Tectimicrobiota bacterium
GGCTCGATCTTTAAGAATCCTGAGGGCGCCTCCGCCGGGGCTCTCATTGACC
This sequence comes from Candidatus Tectimicrobiota bacterium, assembly GCA_016193065.1. GTDB lineage: Bacteria > JACPSX01 > JACPSX01 > JACPSX01 > JACPSX01 > JACPSX01. Next base: position 33,628 of record JACPSX010000104.1, read on the forward strand.
AGGCGGGGCTGAAAGGAGTGCGGCGGGGAGGGGCGGAGGTTTCCACCCGCCACGCCAATTTCATCGTGAACCGGGGAGGGGCCACGGCGGCTGACGTCATGGTCTTGATGACGGAGATCGTGGAGAGGGTCCGCCTTCACAGCGGAATTGTTTTGGAGCCGGAGATCCGCCTTTTGGCGGAGCAGAGGGTGTAGCCATGAGGGTGTGGCATCAACGTAGCGGCAACCGCGTGCGGATCCTGAGGCGGCGGCGGAGTTGGTTTCGTGTCCTGCTGGCTCCCGTTGCGGCTCTGGCCGTGATTACTCTAGGGATTCTCGGGGTGCGCCAGGTGCAGAGGTTCCTGTTTACTGCGCAGATGTTTACGGTACGCCAGGTGCTGGTCAGCGGCAACCGGCAGGTGCCCGGAGCGGAAATTGTGCGGATGATGAACCTGTCAGCGGGGATCAACCTGTTCAGCGTCGATCTTCACAAGGCCGGGGAAAGAATCCGCCGGATCCGCTGGATCCGTGAGGTGGCCCTGCACCGCCAGCTTCCGGACACCCTGCGTGTGAACGTGCAGGAACGGAGCCCGTTTGCCCTGGTGGAAGCCCAGTCGCGGTTTCTCGTGGACCGGGAAGGAATCGTTCTCGAGGAGGGGGTTCTCAGAGAGTTGTACCGGCTCCCCGTGCTGGCGGGAGTCGGTGGGCTCCGCAAGACCCCGGAGGGAAAGCTGGAGGGAGAAAGGCTCCTTCTGGGGATGAGCATCCTGGGGGAAATCCACAGGGCAAAGCTTGTGGAAGAGCCCTTTGTCGTGACCCTGGCGCCACGGGGCCGGGTCCTGCTGAAAGTCGAGGGGAAACCTGAGATCAGGCTCCAGCCACCGGCGATCATGGAACAGTTGAACCGGTTGCAGTCTCTGCCTGGCATCTGGCGTGAGGAACCGGGCCGGGAGTACATCGACCTGACATTTGCCAACATGGTGGTGATCAAATGAAGATGAGAAGGGAGGTGAAACGGATGGGTCGGAAAAGGGAGAATGTGGTTGGACTCGACATTGGCACGACCAAAATCGCCGCCATTGTCGGGGAGTACGGGGATGACGGCCAAATCAACATCGTGGGGATCGGATCCCACCCCTCGCGAGGGCTCCGCAAAGGGGTCGTGGTCAATATCGAGAGTACGGTGGACTCGGTGCGCCGGGCCGTGGAGGAGGCGGAGCTCATGGCCGGGATCAAGATTCACTCGGCCTACGTGGGGATTGCCGGCGGGCACATCCGGGGCTTTAACAGCCACGGGATCATCGCCATCAAGAACAAGGAGGTGACCCCCGCGGACATCGACCGGGTGGTGGATGCGGCCAAGGCGATCGCCATCCCCCTGGATCGGGAAGTGATCCACGTACTCCCGCAGGAATACGTCGTTGATGACCAGGACGGCATCCGGGACCCTCTGGGGATGTCCGGGGTGCGTCTGGAGGGCAAGGTGCACATCGTCACGGCCGCGGTTACGTCGGCTCAAAACGTGGTGAAGAGCGTGAACCGGGCAGGCCTGGAGGTTCAGGACATTGCCCTGGAGCAGTTGGCCAGCAGCGAGGCGGTCCTCACCCCCGATGAGAAGGAGCTGGGGGTCTGCCTGGTGGACATCGGCGGCGGCACCACCGA
>JACPSX010000047.1 GCA_016193065.1 Candidatus Tectimicrobiota bacterium
CGGAGGCAGCTAAGGAAGAAATCCTGGGCGTGGTCCGGCGAGTGGAAGGCGTCGTTGCCGTCCAGGATCTCCTGGAAATCAGCGTGATTCCAACCCCCGAGTTTATGGGTTAGGGGCAGTCGGGTCAGCTTCACTTCCATCTTTCCGCCCGCTGGGGCATTAAGAAGGACGCAGATCCCGGGAAACTGTAGGGAGGCCCGCAGTGCGGAGAAGGGTCTTGGCGGCTCCGAAAAGGATCCGGATGGACAATTCTCTGGCTTGCCGGTAGCTGGGCTTCCTGAACCCTTGGATCCAGCGCTTCTCTTTTAGCTCATCGGAAACGGCGTGAAGTGCGGCAACCGGTACCCCGCGGAACTTTCCCAGGGCGAAGAGGGCCGAGGTCTCCATGTCTACAGCTACCCCGCCTTGGCTCCGGTAGCGGGCGATGACCTCCTGGGTCTCCCGGTAGGGCGCGTCGGTGGTGCATATTCGCCCGCCGTGAAAGGGAACCTCGAGGCTCCGGCAGCTCCCCTCCAGAATCTCTCGCATCCCGGTGTCTGCTGCAAATACCTGGGTCCCTGGTAAGTAGTGGTGTGAAGTCCCCTCGTCGCTCAGGGCCTGCGAGGGGATGAGAAGGGACCCCACGGGCAAATTGGAGACCAGGGAGCCGCAACTGCCCATGATCAGAAGGCTCACGCAACCGTTGGCGAACAGGCTTTCGGCGACCATTACGGCAGCCGGAGCTCCGACGGCAGGTCCCGCTACCCCCAGGATCCCCTGGTGATCCCGAGACCTGTACCAACTGGCCGACAGCACGGGGCTTGGATTATCAAGCTGGCCTGAATCCTGAATGGCCTGCAGATCCTGCGGGGAAGGAACCAGGATCATGAGTGGAGGCAGCTTCGGACCTCGCCTCCGCCCCGGTCGTACCCATTCCCTTCCAAAAGAGCTTCCCTGTTTCATCTCCCATCCCGGTGGAATATGGCGAATTATACCCGCATCTGGAGGCCGAAGGACAGCGGAGAGTTGGATGTTGGTCAGCCGGGTGCATGGCGGGCATTGGCATGGAAATTGCTGCTAACCCCGATCCGACAAAAATAATCAAGCCCTATGCGATCCTGGACTGCGTGTTGCCAGGGTTGCCGACATATTGATCGTAGGTCTGTAAACACACGAAAGGTGAGTTGTCGATTCATCGTAGGAACAGCTCTTCCCCGTAATCTAACGCTTATCAGCAATGATTTATGGGGCTGGATAATGTCGGATCGCGGCTAACGTCTGAGTGCCAGTGCTCCGATAGGAGATAGGGGCCAATGACCCGCGACCGGAACCTAAGAATCGGATCTCGAGGAGGATGGGTATGATCTTGGATAGGCTATCCCGGATGTTCTCCACTGACCTGGCCGTGGATCTAGGGACGGCCAATACCCTCGTCTATGTGCGAGGGAAAGGGATTGTTCTCAATGAGCCTTCGGTGGTGGCTGTGCATGCCGAGACCCGCCAGATTCTGGCCGTAGGGAAGGATGCAAAGCGTATGCTCGGTCGTACTCCGGGGAGCATTGTGGCTACACGTCCCTTGAAGGACGGGGTCATCGCCGACTTTGACGCCACGGAGGCCATGCTTCGCTACTTCATCACAAAGGTCCACAACCGAAAGCGCTTCGTCCATCCCCGGGTGGTCATCTGTATCCCTTCGGGGATCACGGATGTTGAGAAGCGAGCGGTGATGGACTCGGCCCGGTCAGCTGGCGCCCGGGAGGTTTATTTAATCGAGGAGCCTATGGCGGCTGCCATTGGCGCCGGACTGCCGATTCAGGAGGCTTCAGGAAACATGGTGGTCGATATCGGAGGCGGCACCACGGATGTGGCCGTGATCTCCCTGTCCGGGATCGTCTTCAAGAAGTCCGTGCGCTGTGCCGGGGACGCAATGGACGAGAAAATCATCCATTACATTAAGCGGAAATATAACGTCCTGATCGGAGAGCGCAGCGCGGAAGAGATGAAGATCGAACTGGGGTCCGCCTTCCCCCTCCCCCAGAGGATAACTCGCGAGGTCAAGGGACGGGACCTGCTTACGGGCGTGCCAAAGGTCATCATATTGAATGACGATGAGATTCGGGAAGCGCTCTCGGAGCCCGTGGCGACGATCCTCGACACGGTCAAGGTGGCTCTCGAGCATACCCCCCCGGAACTGGCCGCCGATATCATGGAGCGCGGAATTGTCCTGACGGGAGGTGGCCCGGTGTTCCGGGCTGAGGATGCCCTGGCGGCGATTGCTCTGGGTTCGGGCAAGGTACTGGATGAAATCGAGCTTTTGAGGAAGGTGGCCGTGTGAGCCATTCCCTTAGGATGCGAGGGATCGGTCGTGGATTCTCTGCGGGCATTCAGTTGGCGCGATTGCAGCCCAAGAGGCGCTGATGATTTCCGGTAGCCCAGCGGCCACGCATAGCGATCCTTGCGGGTGCCGCTGCTGCGGGCAGTGCGCTTAGGGAGGGAATGGACAGCCTCCTTAAAGTCTCCTGTCCGGCGCTGACCTCACCACGGTACTCTGAAACCTCAGGCCGTACGGCTCTGCAGGAGCCCCAGAGAGACACCCCGAGGGCCTCGATCGCCCGCCAGTTCCCCGCCAGGAAACCAGGCGCAGGCAAGCATTTTCCTCACTTGACTTCTCGGAAGATATCGATTAGCCTCAAATTATTCTCGAGGGAAAACGGAGGGTAGGTTCGTCAGTCAGTGAGGCTGGAGAAAATTAAACAGTCGGTAGTTTCGTTTGTTTCAGATCAGTCCTTGCCTTCTCCCAACCAGTCCAGGATCCTCGTGGGTGAAGACTTTTTCCGGCTTGAGCCCGGATTGAGGAGCTGGTTTTCGAGCGGGTGCCCTTTGGGCGCGCCCTGTTCCCGCCTGCAACAAATATAGAAGGGAAAGATCCGAGGTGGATTGAAAGCGCATTCGCAGCCAAGTTCCCACAAGAGGAGGCGCTCGCTATGGAAGGAACTTCCCTGGGAAGTGGTGGTGACAAACAACTGGTTTGTACCCTGTGCGGCCAGCCCTTCCTCTTTACTGTAGGGGAACAGGAGTTTTATCGCCAGCGGGGGTTCCTGCATGAACCCAAGAAGTGTAAGCCGTGCCGCGACCGCGAGAAGCAGTCGGGGAACCGAAAACGGAGCGAGAACCCCGCAAGTCAATCCTTTGAGGTGGTGTGCTCTACTTGCCAGAAGACCACCCGCGTTCCCTTCCGGCCCATCCCGGGAAAGCCAGTTTACTGCCGAGACTGTTACCTTCAGATCAAGAGGAATCAGTAAATCTGATTTCCTCCCTCGGCGGTTGGACTCGAAGCTGAGGGGGTAGTCTTCTCTATATTGACCCAGTGCCGTCCCCCTTCTTCCCAATGCTCTCTTTTCCATATGGGAACCAGGATTTTGATCTGCTCTATGGCAAAGCGGCAGGCAGCAAACGCGTGATCCCGGTGAGGGGATGATACCGCAATGATCACGCTGCTCTCCCCCACTTCCAAGTGGCCCACCCGGTGGAGGATCGCCACTTTGGAGACCGGCCAACGCCGATGGATTTCCTCGCCGATGTCCCGGAGTTTTTCCTCCGCCATTGCCTCGTAGGCTTCGTATTCGAGAAACTTCACCTTTTTCCCTTCCGAGTGATCTCTTACAATCCCATCAAAGTAGACGACGGCTCCCGCGCCGGGCTCTTTCACCCACGCTTCAACATCCGCCGGGGAAATCTTGTCCCGGGTAACCCGAAACATCCTACTTGCCTCCACTTACAGGGGGGATCACAGCGATCTCATCGCCAGCCGTGAGCACTTGGCTTCTCGGGACATACTGCCGGTTTACGGCGATCAGGCAATTGGGCAGAAGAGGTGCAATTTCGGGTTGGCGGGAAGCCAAAGTGGCCAGCAAATCTTCTACCTTGCTGCCCGGTTGCATTTCCATGGAAATCTCGCCCTCCCCCAGTTTTTCCCGCAAAATGGCGAAGAGCTTGAGCCGGACCTGCACGCCTTCTCCTTTCCTGCATTTGTAAGAAAGATCTCGTTCCTATTGTGAAAAACAAATTTATTATAGAAAAAGGAACGGCAAGCTGCAAGGAGCCTCTGGGAGGCAGTTGAAGCCCGGAGAGAGCGAGGGAAATCAAGGCTACCGTTCCGGCCGGGAAACAAACGGACTGCCGAGGAGATAAAACCGCAGCGGTAGCTCGCGGGCCGTGCGAATTCCGATCCGGCCGCTTACCCCAAGAGGAGGGGATTTTTCCCCGTTGTCGGTAATAAAGAGGATCTCGGAAGTCAGATCCGCTTCATTTTGCGTGAGGTTGATGCCGAGAGCCTGGGTAAGTCGGGCAGGTCCCCGGGCCAGGTCGAGGATCTGCTTCACTCCCCGCCGGCGCTGCATGAGAGGGACACCAAACAGGGGTTCCAGAGCCCGGATCAGAATGGCTCCCGGGACCCCCTCAGGTTCCGTAACGACGTTCATGCAGTAGTGCATTCCATAGGTGAAGTAGACATAGACTGTGCCTGGTGTTCCGAACATGGGGCGATTGCGGGGGGTGAGGCCCCGGTAAGCGTGGGAAGCGGAGTCCGTGCTGCCGAGATAAGCTTCTACCTCCACGATGCGTCCGCCTGCCGCTCCTGCGCGGGTTCGATGGAGGAGGATTTTCCCCACCAGATCCCGGGCTACGGTCGGAGTATCCCGCTCATAAAAATCCCGCTGCAGGGGAAGGCCCCAATTTGCCGAGTCGCCCCGTCTTCTCATGCCAAACCGGAAAGCTCTCTTGTCCCCTGGCGGGGATCTGCATTATAGTCCTCTGCCGGTCGGCAGAATCGCGTCCCGGAGGCAGCGATCCTTGAAACCCGAACAGATCCACGAGGCAATCCGCATCTTGCGAAATCTATCCCGGCACTGGACGTCACCCGCCGTATCTCAGGTTACCGCCAAGGGGAAAGACCCTTTCAAGATCTTCCTGAGCACCGTGCTGAGTCTCAGGACCAAGGATGATACCACAGGACCAGCCTCGGAGCGCCTTTTCGCTCTGGCCTCCACACCCAGGGAGATTCTGAAGTTGGGCCGGGCCAGGATTGAGCGCGCCATTTATCCGGTGGGGTTTTACAGGGTCAAGGCGGCCACCCTCCTTGAGATCTGCAGGGTTCTCGTACGGAAATATAATTCGAGGGTTCCCGATGACCTGGACGAACTCTTGAAATTGAAGGGGGTGGGGCGGAAAACGGCGAACTTAGTCGTCACCATGGGATACGGGAAGCCGGGGATCTGCGTGGACACCCATGTCCGCCGCATCTGCAATCGCTGAGGTTATATCTCTACAAAAAATCCGCTGCAGACCGAGATGGCCCTGCGACAGCGGCTTCCCCGACTGTATTGGATCCCGTTCAATCACTTGCTCGTATCCCTTGGACAGAACATTTGCCGTCCTGTTTCTCCGCTTTGCAGCCTCTGTCCTTTGTCCCATCTTTGTGAACGGAAAGGGGTGCGTGTGTGGAGATGAGAAACCGGCACTCTGGAAACTTGGTGCCGGGCTGTCAATCGGGAAGGAGGGCCTTATTGCACGATTCGTCGGATCTTTATAAGGGGATGGCGGAGTTGCAACGCCGGGCTTGGGGGAGACAGAGGCACGTGAGATTCGGCCTGTACCGCCGAGGGTTTCTGTCCTAAAACAGCGGGATGCTCAGGATACGCTGTTTCCGTTCGCGGCCGCTTGACCCCTTTTGCCGCCGTCTTGGCAGGGACCTTTCTCTTCGTCGGCATGGATTTCGAGCGAACGGTCAGTTTCCTGCCTGTCGAACCCTTGACCTTGGCTGTGGAGGACTTCGGTGTTTCTCTCAACTTGCGGCTGGAGGCCAGGAAACGTAAAAAGGCCTTTCCAAGTTCCTCCTTGGAATAAACCAGGAGACCTCCGGGCTTTCGCTTGCACTCGACTCCTAGCATCCTCAGGAACTTGACGGCACTTTTCATGCCACATCCGAGGTGGGATGCAAGTGTTTTTGTACTTGCAGGGTTTTTCATATTTAGCCTCCTTTAACCCGTGCCCAGGCTATCAACGCATAGAATTTGTATATATTTTAACATCTTATTGATTCAAAACACAGAAGGAAGTGGGGAAAACCCTCTTTTCTGCCCTCTGAGAAAAGGATTTAAGACTGTATCCAATTGAAAAGAATGATCTTTGTTGTGTTATGGGGGATCATTCAGGGGCCGTGATTTCTCTTGACATGGGAGGTAACAATAGGTTATGGAATCAAAAAAATGCTCGTTGAGTCTTAGCGAGGGGGGATCTCGTTAATTGAAGGAAAATCAGTCATGAAAAGGCAGCTGCTCACACCCGGGAAAGGCGGATTCAAGCGGCTGTGGATGGCTACCGTGGTAGGGACAGGCATTATTCTGGCCGGGTACGTAGCGGTTGTGGTGGGTGCTCAGGATCTGCAAGAGCTGAGAGTGAAAGGAGTCAATGTCGACCGTCAGAGTAATTCGCCCGTCGTCATTGTAGAGGCAGTCAAAGGTGGAAAGACCTTTCCAATTTGGATCGGGTATACGGAAGCGCAGGCCATTGCTATGGAAATGGAGCACGTTCCTACCGAACGTCCCATGACCCATGATTTACTGCGAAATATCCTCGCAGGTCTCAGGGCAAAAGTGGCGCGCGTCACCATCACGGATCTGCGAGATGGGATTTTCTATGCTTCCATTGCGCTCCATCCTCAAGGAGGAGGGCCGGAAATCTCGATTGATTCCCGACCCAGTGATGCTATTGCATTGGCTCTGCGGGTTCGGGCTCCCATATTTGCAACCCAGAAGGTGCTTGAGGAGGCACGCGCTTATGGTTCTGCCGAACCGGGATTTTCCGCTTCTTTGCGGGAGCAATTTGGAATTGGCGTCCAGGAGTTGACCCCGGATCTGGCCCGGGTTTTCGGCATTCCCCGCGCCGAGGGGGTCCTGGTCTCTGAAATCGTCCCTAGGAGCCCGGCGGACACAGCAGGGGTTCATTTGGGCGATATAATCCTTGAGGTGAACTTAAAAAAGATATTGAACCTCAAGGAGTTATTGGGTCTCCAGGGAGAGATCTTAAAGGCAGGGAAACTGCAGCTTACCCTGTTTCGGGTCAAAGATGGCAAGCAGAGTTTGACCCTTAGCTTAACCCCAAAACCGGCAAAATAGGCTCTTTTCCCTCAGGAAGGAGGAGAATCGACAGTAAGTTTTTGTGTAAAGCAGCCGATAAAACAAGTGTGAGATTGGACGGGAACCTCTCGGAAAACCGAGACTCGCGAAGTAGTAGCTGAATTCTTGAAGGTCGGGCAAGGAAGCGGATCATCGGAAGCAGGTCGGGACAGCCAGGGAGGAGAGCGAAATTATGGCGAGGCGGTTTTACACGATACTTGTGATCCCTGACGTCAGCAGTAAACTACGGCGCATTTCTATCCCATCGAACTGGGTGCGCGGCATCATTGGAATCTCAGCTGCTGTTTTCTTGTTGGTAATTTTCCTTATCTACAGCTACGTCCAGATGGGGGTAAAGGTTGTCGAGTTGAGCAGCTTGCGCAGAGAGGCCCGCGAACAGAGGGCCCAGATTCGCACCTTTGTCAAAAGCCTTCAAGCCCTGGAAGCCCAGATGGCCCGCCTGGAGCGCCTTGACAAGAAGCTGCGGCTGATGACCGCTCTCGGTACCCCCGAGAAGGGAAACAACAATTCAGCCCTCGGAGTTGGAGGTCCGGAGGGGAAAGAGGTAGAGGGCCTTCTGGGGGATCTGGACAAAAACCAAAGTGAGATCTTAAAGAGGGTCCAAGCTGGGCTGCTGGATCTGCAGCGGTTCGCTGTTCGTCAGGAGTTGAGCTTTCTTCAGATCGATGAATTCCTCAAGGGACAAAAGCATCTGTTGGCTTCTACCCCTTCCATCTGGCCGACCCGGGGATTGATTAGTTCTGGTTTCGGCTACCGGACTTCTCCTTTTACCGGGACCCGGCAGATGCACGAAGGACTTGATATTTCCAACCTGGAAGGAACTCAGATCCTCGCCACGGCGGATGGGGTTGTGGTCCGAGACGATCGGGATGTGACCCTCGGGAAGTTTATCGAGATCGATCACGGCAACGGAATTACGACCCGCTATGCCCACAATTCCCGTGTCCTGGTCAAGGCGGGTCAGAAGATCAAGAGAGGCGATCCCATCGCCACGGTAGGAAACACCGGGAAAAGCACCGGCCCTCACCTCCACTACGAGATTCGCGTCAACGGGACTCCGGTGAATCCCCGAAACTATATCGTCGAGGAGCCCGGCCCCGGCTAGGGATATGCGGCTGGCTGAAGGTTGGATTCCGGAAGAGCCCTGGCGACGAGCCAGGGCTTTTTTGTGAGAATCGGTGCCGCCGTCCGCAGTGGATATTTGTGCTATTATAATCTGCAGAAGGGTAAACAAATTGACTGTGGTTTGAAGGCGGGTTTTTTCCATTATGCTGACAGGAATCGTCAAAAAGGTTATCGGCAGCAAGAACGACCGGGAGCTGCGCCGGATTCAGCCTCTCGTCGATCGCGTGAACCAACTCGAACCCCGGGTGCAGGCTCTCACAGCCGAACAAATGGTGGCCAAGACTGGGGAATTCCGGGAACGTCTCCAGCGGGGGGAATCCCTCGACAGTATACTTCCGGAAGCTTTCGTCCTGGCTCGCGAGGCGGCCCGGCGTACGATCAACATGCGCCACTTCGACGTCCAAATCGTCGGCGGCGTCGTCCTCCACGAAGGGAAGATCGCCGAGATGAAAACCGGCGAGGGGAAGACTCTGGTTGCCACCTTGGCCGTCTATTTGAATAGCCTGTTGGGGAAAGGGGTTCACGTCGTTACTGTGAATGATTACCTGGCCCGCCGGGATAGCGAATGGATGGGACCTGTTTACCGCTACTTGGGCCTGGCGGTCGGCGTGATTCAACACCAGATGGGGGATCTGGAGAGACAGCAAGCTTACCGGTGCGATGTCACTTATGGGACCAACAATGAATTCGGCTTCGATTACCTGAGGGATAACATGAAGTTTGCCCTGGACCACTGCGTCCAGAGAGAGCTCCATTACGCCATCGTTGATGAGGTGGACAGCATTCTCGTCGATGAGGCCAGAACCCCTCTCATCATTTCGGGTCCTGCCGAAGAATCGACGGATAAGTACGACAAGATCGATCGCACGATCCCAAGGTTGCGGGCGGGACGGGACTATCAGGTGGATGAGAAGTACCGCGCGGTCACGCTTACCGAGGAAGGGGTGACAAAATCTGAAGGTCTGCTCGGAATTGAGAACCTGTATGACCTTTCCAACATTGACACCCTTCACCACATCAATCAAGCCCTCAAGGCCCACACCCTGTTCAAGCGGGATGTGGACTATGTGGTTAAGGACGGGGAGGTCATCATCGTCGATGAATTTACCGGGCGTCTGATGCCGGGTCGGCGCTACAGCGACGGGCTACACCAGGCTCTGGAAGCCAAGGAAAAGGTCAGTGTGGCCAATGAAAACCAGACCCTGGCCACCATTACCTTTCAGAACTACTTCCGCATGTACGAAAAGCTGGCCGGGATGACGGGAACGGCGGATACGGAGGCCGCTGAGTTCCACAAGATCTACGCCCTCGACGTCGTGGTGATTCCCACCAACAAGCCTCTGATCCGGACAACTTACCCCGACGTGGTGTACAGGACCGAGGAAGAGAAATTCCGGGCGGCCGTTGAGGAGATCGTGGAACTGCACGAAATGGGACGTCCCGTGCTGGTGGGGACGATCTCCATCGAGAAGTCGGAGCATCTGAGCAGCATGCTGCGCAAACGCGGCATCGATCACCATGTCCTGAATGCCAAGCACCACGAAAAGGAGGCCGAGATAATCGCCCAGGCGGGCCAGAGAGGGGCTGTAACCATAGCGACGAACATGGCGGGCCGCGGTACCGATATTATTCTCGGAGGGGAGGTCGCCGCCCTGGCAGGTTTGCACATCCTGGGCACCGAACGACACGAGAGCCGGCGAATCGATAACCAGCTCCGGGGCCGCGCCGGCCGCCAGGGAGATCCAGGATCCTCCCGCTTCTATCTGTCGCTGGAAGATGATCTGTTGCGAATCTTCGGGTCGGACCGGATTTCCGGGATTATGGAGAAGCTCGGGATGGAAGACGGCCAGCCCATCGAGAACCGCCTGGTCACCAGGGCAATCGAGAACGCCCAGGGGCGCGTCGAGGCCCATAACTTCGAGATTCGCAAGCAACTTCTGGAATATGACGACGTCCTGAACAAGCAGAGGGAGGTCATTTACGCCCAGCGCCGGCAGATTCTGGAAGGGAGAGAAACCAAGGAGATGTTTCTCGATATGGTCGGCGACGTTCTGGATGGGGTCATAGAGCAGTTTCTAGGCCGGGACCGCCATCCCCAGGACTGGGACCTGGAGGGGCTGGCCGAAGCCCTGCAGAGACAGTTTTCCCTAGAGGCTAGACTGGAAGGTTCCGAAAATCTGATGCTTGCCGGCCGCTCTTCCAAGCCCCTGGCGGAGTTCACGCCGGAGGAGATCCGCGACTTCCTGTGGGCAGCCATTTTATCCCATCACGAGGCGCGGGGAGAAGAGTATGGACCGGAACTGATGTGTTACCTGGAGAGGCGGTTCATGCTGGAGGTGCTCGACAACCTCTGGAAGGATCACCTCCTGAGCATGGATTACCTGAAGGAAGGAATCGGGCTGCGAGGATACGCCCAGAA
>JACPSX010000160.1 GCA_016193065.1 Candidatus Tectimicrobiota bacterium
AGATCCTGATAGCCGATTTCCAGCGCCTCAAGGCAGGTCCTCATATCCAGGAGCTTTTCGACTTCCTCATTGTTGATCAACAGCATCAGTTGTCCTCCACTGACAGGCAGCACGGTTTTAGAGGAACACGGCATGGGGACTCAGCCTTGTCTTGTAAGGTCTCGGTGCTATTCTAGGCTCCCCAGAAACTCCCTGTCAGCAAAAATCTGCGCACTTGGATCTTCCTGGCGAGTTGCGCTCATCTCCCTCGATTCCCCGCGGAAACGTCTCGCCGCAAGCCGTTCGCCTGCGGGGCAACTCCCTCGGAGACAGAGCACAAAGGGGACTGACCTTCTCGCCCTGAGCGAAACTGCCGGGAGCAGCGGGGACCCACCGGGAGCGGCCAGGGATGGGAAACCGCGCAGCCTAACCTCGCTTGCAGATAGCCGAATCATTACCGTGGCGGTAGCGGAGGGGTCCCACCCTGGGCGCCCCGAGAAGGGTCGCTGCGGGGGGCGTGAAGCGAGGGGCGGGAGGCAGTCCCCTTTTCCACGGAGCCGCAAAAACTGGTGGGCAAGTCCTCGCTTGCCTTGACTTGGGAATCGGCCCTGTGGTACCGTCTCCCGACAATCCGAAAAGGCAAAGTACCTGGAGAAGGAGGTGTGGGTCGATGCCCTCCGGCGCACAACTGTTTGTCGAATGTCTCAAAGCCCTCGGCGTGACTCACGTCTTCAGTCTCCCCGGAACGGGGATCATGATTCTGCTGGAAGCCCTGGAGCATGCCCCGGAGATCCGCTGCATCACGGTCCGGCACGAGCAACTCGCATCTCACATGGCGGATGGATACGCGCGGACCAGTGGAAAACCGGGCGTCGTCCTGGCTTCCCGCGGTCCCGGGGCCGCCAATACGCTGGTAGGGCTAACCTGCGCGTATCCCGCCTGCTCTCCGGTGGTGGTCATTGCAGGCCAGACTCCAACCCGGTGGCTCGGTCGGGAAGCTTTTGAAGAGTTTGACCTGGTCGCCATGTTCCGTCCCGTCACCAAACACGCTTTCCAAGCCCAAAGGGCCTCTACATTCCCTGAAGTGTTGCGCCGGGCGTTTTGGGAGGCATCCAGTGGCCGGCCGGGGCCAACTTTCTTGAGCGTCCCTTCCGACCTCTTCCAGGAGGAAGTCGAAGCATCCATTTCACCCGTTCCTCTCTCGATCCCGCCGCGGCTGCGACCGGATCCCGGCCCGATTACCCGGGCGCTGGACCTTCTCTTGGAGGCGCGCTTTCCGGTCATGCTCCTGGGGGGTGGCGTGAACATTTCCGGAGCGGCATCCGAAGCGGTGACCCTGGCCGAGCGCCTGGGCCTGGCCGTCGTGCCCAGCAGCGAACCGGACGTTTTCCCCACCCACCACCCTCTCTTCGTCAACGATCGCCAGGTGGTCAAGGAAGCGGACGTGGTCCTGGCCGTCGGTTGCCGGTTTTCCGAATTAGGAACTTTCGGCTGGACCCTGCTGCCCGGCAACGCGCGCTTGATCCACATCGACATCGATCCCTTCCAGATCGATAAAGTATACACGGCGGAAGTGGGAATCATCGCCGACGCGAAAGCCGCCTTGACGGATCTCCTGGAAGCCGTCTCCGCTGCCCGCCTCCAGGCCGCGGCGAGCCAACGCATCGAGGAACGCCGGAATCAGGTACGAATGCGTCACGAGGATTTCCAGCGCCGGCGCTGGCCCAAGGAGGGCTGGGACTCCGGGCCGATCACCCCCTGGCGATTTCTCCGTGATCTGCAGGAAGTCTTACCCGGCGATGCCCTGATTGCTTCCAATGCCGCCACACTGGGACATTGGCTCAACCGCTGTTATGATTTCGGGACGCCGGGAACCCTCCTGTACTCCGTGGGAGGGGCCACGGGCTTCGGCCTCCCGGCCGCCGCCGGCGCAAAGCTCGCCCTCCCGGAGCGCACGGTGGTATGCCTGTGCGGAGACGGGGCGTTCACCATGGTGGAGGGGACGCTGAGCACGCTGGTCCACGACCGGATTCCGCTTTTCACGATGGTGTGGAACAACTCGGCCTTTCTCCAAACCGCGCTCCACGTTCCGACCGTCTCCGGAAACTACCTCAAGAACCCCGACTTCGTCACCATCGCCCGGGCCTATGGGATTTCCGGCAGGCGGGTGGAGCACCCCGGACAGATCAAGGAGGCCCTTGTCTGGGGACTGAAGGAAACCCGGGAGGGCCGTCCGAGCGTCGTGGAGGTGATCGCAACCAGCGACCTGAACGAGGCGACTCCCGCCCGCTACTTCCGGCTGGGACGAGGCGGCGGCAATTAGCCGAGGGAAACGGACACCTGAAGGAGAGGGCATTATGCGCGGCATTTCAACTCTGACCTTGCTTCTGTTTCTAAGCGGATCACTGCTGGCGTCACCAGACCCCGCTTCCGCCCAGAGCTCGCTCATCAAGACCCGCCTGGCCATTCCCGTAACCGGCTTGAGCCAGCTCCCCATCTTCGTCGCCAGGGACAAGAAGACCTTTCAGGGCGAAGGGCTGGACGTGGAGATCATCGAGATGAGAGCGGCTTTGGCCATTCCCGCCCTCACCGGCAGCCAGATCGACTTCACCACGACGGCCGAGACCACAATCCGCCGGGCCGTTTCCGGACTGCCCCTGAAGGCTCTGGGCTTCATCGCGATCCGGCCCGCCCTGGTGCTCATGTCCAGGCCGGGGATCAATTCCGTGGCGGATCTCAAAGGAGGAACGATCGCCGTGACCTCCCTGCGCGCCACCGTGGACTTTGTGGCCCGGGACGTGGCGCGCCATTTCGGCCTGAACCCGGACAAGGACATCACCTCCATCGCCCTGGGCAGCGACGCGAACAAGCTCGCGGCCGTCAAGAGCGGCGCCGCGGACGCCGCCATCATTACCTTGCCGGGGGACACCCTCGGCGAAGAGATGGGCCTCAAGAAGCTTGCCGCCGCCTGGGACTATGTGGAGGGCCTGCAGTCCGGGTTGGCCACTTCGGACAAGGTGATCAAAGAAGAGCGGGACAAGGTTGTGAGAATGACCCGTGCGTTCGTGAAGAGCCTCGCACTGGCGCGCCAGGATCGGGAAAACACCGTACCTCTCATCATGAAGCTGTACAAATTAAACCGCAAAGTAGCCGAGAGCAGCCTGGACCAGATGATCAAGACCTTCAGCCCCGATGGGGAAGCCCCGGAGCACCTCGTGCGCAAACTGATCGAGGAGGTAAGGCAAGAACAAAAAATGGAGAAGGAAGTGCCTCTCTCCCAGGTCGTGGACTTCTCGTTCGTCCGCCAGGCGCGCGGTCAATAAGAGTGTGGAGATCTTCACGGTAGGGCACTCCACCCGGGAAATGGGTGAATTCCTGGAGCTGATGGAGGCCCACGGAATTGAGCTCGTGGTCGACGTGCGCACGGTCCCCCGGTCGCGCCACGTTCCCCAGTTTAATCGGGATTCCCTCGAGAAGGTCCTTCCGATGCATGGTGTCGCGTACCGCCATCTGGCCTTGCTGGGAGGGCTTCGCAAACCCCGGAAGGACTCGCCAAACCTGGGCTGGCGCAACGAGAGCTTCCGCGGCTTTGCCGACTACATGCAAGAGGACCACTTCTGGGATGGGATCGCCGAGCTGGAAGCGCTGGCCTGCGACCAGCGCGTAGCCATCATGTGCGCCGAGGCCGTGCCGTGGCGCTGCCACCGCTCATTGATCGCGGACACTCTGCTGATTCACGGCATCGTGGTGCGCCACATCTTCTCCAAGACCAAGGTCGAGACGCACGCGATGACTCCTTTTGCCGTCGTCCAGGAAGGTCGCATCCTGTACCCGCCCGGCGGTCCTCAAAGTGCAGGTAACTTTTGACAGGGGCCTGGGGATCTGCTAGGTTTTGATCCATCTCCAAGCCATCGGCGATGCCATGTGACTTTCAGAGGTAAGCGGACCCGCATATCTTCAAGACCGCACAGGTCGGGCGTCCCGAAGGATGCCGGACTTAGAGGAGAGGAAAATGAAAAAGTCGATCTGGTTGCAGAGCTTCATCCTGGTGTTGCTCCTCGCAGCGCCGGCTGCCGCCCAGGAAAAGATCAACCTGGCCTATATTTCCCCGGCCGCGGAGGCCAACGCGGCTTTCTGGATCGGCAAGGAAGCGGGTCTCTACAAGAAGCACGGCCTGGATGTGAACCTGATCTTCATCGACGGCTCCCCCAGAAGTATTCAGGCCCTGCTGGCTGGGGAACTGCAGATCATCCACACCACGGGAGTCGCCGAGGCGAACGCCAAGCTGAGCGGAGGCGACGTGGTCCTCTTCATGGGGCTCAGCGTGGTCCTGCCCTACTATCTGGTCACCAGCCCCGATGTTCAGAAGGTCCAAGACCTCAAAGGGAAAGTGGGTGCGAATCACATTCCGGCCACTTCCGCCGACCTTGCCACGCGCATGGGATTGCGAAGTCTGGGACTTGACCCCGACAAGGACGTGATCCTGAGGTCCGTCGGCGGCACCAACCTGCGGATGGCAGCCCTCAGGCAAGGGATTGCCCAGTTCACCCTCGTTTCAGAGGGGGACAAAGTGGCAAGCGAGAAGGCTGGATTCAAGGTGCTCGTCGACTTCGCTCAAAAAGGAATTCCCTTCCAGCACACCGCTGTCGCCTCCAGCTCAAAATTTCTCAAGGAAAAGAGAGAGACAGCGATGCGATTCGCCCGGGGCATCGTGGAGTCCATTTACTTTTTCAAGACCCGGAAACCCGAGACCATTTCGATCATCAAAAAGTATACCCGGACTGACAACATGGAGGCCCTGGAAGCTGCCTACCTCTGGCAGAAACAGTATCTTCCGGAAGTCCCCTACCCTTCCATCGACGGCATGAAGCTCATTCTTGCCGAGGTGGCCCGCAAACGTCCGGAGGCAGCCAAGGCGGAGGTCTCCCAGTTCGTGGACATGAGCATCGTGAAGAGCCTGGAAGACTCCGGCTTCATCAAGGAGATCTTTCACCGGCCGAACTAGTGCCGGGCCAAAGGGCTGAGAGCTAAGTGCTAAGGGCCAGAAAAAGCGAAGAGCGAAGGAGTCTCCGGCTCTGGGCTCTAGGCACTAAGCACTCAGCTCTTCTTCATTGACCTTTCAGGATTTGCCCAATCTCCCGCTCCGTCTGGGCGCCCTTTTCGGAAAGCATGAAATCCAGCAAACCCGGCACCTGCTGTACGGCATAAACCTTGAGCCCAAGCTTGCGGTCCGCTTGGTCAATATCGTGCTCAAAGTTGCCTGGATAAAACACGCTGCCCGCGCCGGCTTCCTCGATCATATATTTATCTCCTTCCGGGCTCGCCAGGAAGACGGCTAAGAGCTTTGCGGCGTTCGGGCGCCGAGCCCCTTTCGCAACATAAACAGCATGAACTGTAGACAAGGAAATATCGGGAGAGACCCACTGAGCAGGCACTCCCTTCTTTTTTGCCTCCCAATAAAAGCTGCTGGCAGTAAGAAGAATCGGATACTCGCCAGCCATATAGCGGGTTAAGCCGGTCGCGTAAGTGTCCACCACGGGATCGTTTTTCATAATCTCCCGCAACGTGGACAGGGTCTTATCGATGCCCAGGACATAGGCAAAATTAAGGTAAATGGTTGTATAGGGATGAATGGCAATCTTCCCTCGCCACTTCGGATTGGCCAGATCCTTTAGAGACTTGGGAGCCTCCTGAGCGGAGATGACATTGGGATTGTAAACGAACCCGTAGTGGTTTGTGTGCTCGGAAAGGGCATTCCCATCAAACTGGATTACCTGAGGTGGAGTCCCCTCGGCGAGGAGCGGTTTCCAATCCACCTTCTCCGTGATCCCGGCAGCGACGGCCCTGGCAAGGGTCGCATCGGAGAGAATCATGAGGTCAAACGTGGGTGCCGCCCCCGTCTTGTGCTCGGTGATGGCCTTAACAAGATGTTCGGGGTAGGATCTCACCGGTGTATAGTCGATTTGCAGATCCACCCCGTACTTTTCCGCCACACCTCGCCTGAGACGCTCGATCCCTTTGCCGTAAAGGCTAGCGTGTAGCATCACCGCAACTCGCCCTTCCCTTTTTGCTCCTTCGATAACCCGGGACAAGGCCGGGGAAGTTGCCCCGAATGCTTGTACTCCTCCCCAAGACCACGCGAGAAGAATCACCCCTAAGAGAACCAATATCTTACGCATCCTGAATCCTCCTTGACGGATAAGGATCTCAACGCTCCCGGTGTCAATTGGCCAGTGCGGAGGAGAGAGAGAAACACAAACTGTCACCCCATGTCCTTCCGCAGGAGCAAGGTTCACGCTTACGAAGGGATTCCTTCGTCGCATTCCACCAATTACAAATTGCATGAGGAGATTCCATGCATCTTAAGAGATACCCGTCTCAAAGTCAAAGAGCATTTCCCGTTTGAGGGCGCAGAGGGAAGATGAACCTGTGCAGAAGGCGTCCTTCCGCGATGAGGAATCCCGGCTCGACTTTTAAGGAAAGTGGATGTATTGCGACTTTCTTCAAGCCCGACTGAAGAAAATATATGAAACCAGCTCCTTTCATTTGTTGGTCTCACTATCGGCGACGTGATTGGCTGATGGTTGGGCGCTCACATGGGGATAATGACTGCCTTCATCATCAGTACAATTGGCGCCGCAGTCGGACTGTACATCGCCTTGCGGATTTACGGAGAATATATTGGGTAACGTCCAAGCCATACAGATCGCAAGAATCAGATGCGAAAATCCGTCCTTAGAGCATGATATAGAAGTGTAAGTATCTATTTTAATTTATCATCCATTTAAATTGAACCTTCAGTAGCTGTCCTCAAAAAAATAAATTGACATATCATCTGATAAATCATATGATCCCTTGAAATTCGGGGAGGCCAGAACTTGGCCAACAACACCGACATCTCAACCCTGATTACGCAGCTTCGCCAGCGCCTCGGGCTCAGCCAGGAAAAACTGGCGGCCCGGCTCCGGGTGTCCCTTCCAACAATCAACCGCTGGGAAAAAGGGAAAACGAAACCCGACTTATTGGCGCTGCACGCCGTCGAGGTGTTCATTCAACAGCTCGGCGCGGAGTACCAGGACCTCTGCAAGCGCTACTTTCCTAATGAAACTGGAACTGCTCCACCGGTAGAGGTCTCTGAAACTCCGAGACGCGGACGTCACAAGCGCAAGACAACCCAAAATGGCCCAGGCAGCACAGAGCCCAACGGAGGCAACGGCTCTGTCCTCGACACCAAGTCAATGGAAGGACTCCTCTGGAAGGCGGCCTGTTCCATCCGGGGCGAAAAGGACGCGCCGAAATTCAAGGCCTACATCCTGCCGCTGGTCTTCATCAAACGGCTCTCTGACGTTTTCGAAGACGAAATCGCGCGCCTCACAGCGACATACGAGGACGAGGAGACCGCTCGCACGGTGTTGGAAACAGATCATAGCCTGGTTCGCTTCTATATCCCACAAGAAGCCACTTGGACGGTTGTGAGCGGCCGCCGGAAATTCGATTGGCCTGAAGACAAGAAACCAAAGACCCTGGGCGAACAGCTCACCAACACCATCCGCGCCATCGCCCGAGCCAACCCCTCGCTCCAGGGCGTCATCGATATCGCCGACTACAACGAGACCCGTAACGGAGAACGGGAGATCAGCGACGAAGCTCTTTCGCGTCTGATCGAGCTCTTAAGCGATCCGCGCTACCGCTTGGGGTTAAACGACGTGGAGCCTGACTTCCTCGGGCGTGCTTACGAATATTTGCTTCGCAAGTTCGCCGAGGGTCAGGGACAAAGCGCGGGTGAGTTTTTTACGCCTAAAGAAGTGGGTTGGCTGATCGCCTATCTCATGAAGGCCAAGCAAGGCGAAGAGGTCTATGACCCATGCTGCGGTTCCGGTGGATTGCTCATCAAGTGTCAGCTCGCTCTGAAAGAGCAGGAAAAGGAAATCGCCCGGCCTCTTCAGCTTTGCGGCCAGGAATTAACCGGTTCCTCCTTCGCCATTGCCCGGATGAACATGGTCCTTCACGATATGGAGGGAGAGATAGTCCGTGGCAACACGATGACCAATCCGAAGTTTCTCGACGGATCGAGCCTCAAGAAGTTCGATATCGTGGTGACGAATCCCATGTGGAACCAGAATAACTTCGATCCCGCCTCCTACGAAAACGATCCGTTCGAGCGCTTCACGGAACGCGGAGGATTCGCGCCCGCCTCGAGCGCCGACTGGGCCTGGCTCCAGCATGTCCTTGCTTCTCTCAATGACCACGGTCGCGCGGCCATGGTCATTGACACGGGTGCCGCAGGCCGCGGCAGTGGAAATCAGGGGGAAAACAAAGAGAAGACGATCCGCCGGTGGTTCGTGGACAACGACGTGATCGAAGGTGTGATCCTGCTCCCGGATAACCTTTTCTACAACACCACCGCTGCCGGAATCATCATCCTCCTTAATTGCAAGAAGCCTAAAGACCGGCAAGGCAAAGTCGTTCTCGTCAACGCGAGCAACGAATTCCAGAAAGGCCGGCCCAAGAACTTTATTCCCGACGAGTCGATTCAAAAGATCGCCGAAGCCTTTCATTTAGGCAAGGACCTCGAACGGTTCGTCAAGGCGGTACCGGTCGAAGAAATTGCCAAGAACGACTACAACCTCTCTCCATCCCGCTACATCGAAACCGCCGCCGCTACAGAGCACCGAGACGTCCAAACCATTCTGGATGAACTGGCAGGGCTTGAGGGCGATGCATCACGATTGGATCAGGAGATCAAAGAGATCTTTCGTGGGCTTGGATATCAATGGGGAGGAAAGTGATGACCACACTCGTACCAACGGAACGTATTGACCACGCAATCCTTTTGATCCGAGGCCAGAAAGTCATGCTTGATGCGGATTTGGCTGAGCTTTACGGGGTCACAACCAAGGTGCTCAACCAGGCTGTGAATCGCAATAGGGACCGTTTTCCCGAGGATTTTATCTTTCAATTGACTGCCGACGAGAAAGCCAAGGTAGTCGCGAAGAGTCCCCACCTTCAATGTCTGAAGTTCTCGTCTGTGCTGCCCTGCGCTTTCACTGAACCGGGGGCTGGCATGCTGGCGAGTGTCTTGCGCAGCCCAGCAGCTACTAAAATTTCTATCGAGGTTCTGCGCGCTTTCGCACGACTCCGCCAGGAAGAAGAACCAGAGCCGTTACCCGAGAACAGCGGTGCCCGCAACCTGTTCGCCGCGATTCGCGATGCGATACTGCTCCAACCTGAAGACGAAATATACACCACAAGTGAGCCGTACACGTACTTCGTACAGGCTGGCGACCGGGGTCCCATCAAGATTGGCTCGACCAGAAACCTGCTGGTCCGTCTACGTACTCTATGCGCGATGTCTCCCGTGCCGCTGAAGCTCTTGGGCGTGATGAAGGGTGATGCTGAGGATCGGTGCCATCTCCGACTGGGCGCATTCCGCCTACATGGAGAATGGTTCGCTCCATCGTCCGTGGTGTTCGACTTCATTCGCGAGCATGCTGTGATACCCGAATCTGGAAGGGCATAATGACCACCGATAACGGTCATGCTGAGATGCCGCAAGGATGGAGGAACGTTCCTCTTCGGTCGTTGTGCCTAAAAACTGAGTTGGCCGACCCAACGAAGAGTCCACATAAGTCTTTTCGATACATCGATGTCTCAGCCGTTTCGAATGGACTTTGGAAGATCATAAGCTCAACGGAACATACGGGTTCAACGGCACCGAGTCGTGCACGCAAGCTCGTGAAAGCCAATGATGTCATTTTCGCGACGGTGCGACCAACGCTGCGGCGGGTTGCTATGGTTCCAGATCACCTGGATGGTCAGGTGGTTTCCACCGCTTTTTGCGTCATCCGAGTCAACCCCACACAGGCGGATGCTCTTTTCATTTACTACTCGCTCTTGACTGACGAATTCCTTGATCGTATCGGGAACGTGCAACGAGGGGCCAGCTATCCTGCTGTGACTGACGGCGACGTTCTAAGGCAGGAGATACTTGTCCCTCCTCTTTCCGAGCAGTGCGCCATTGCGGCGGTGCTGTCGAAGATTCAGTCGGCTGTGGAGGTTCAGGAAAAGGTCGTCGCCACGCTGAAAGAGCTAAAAGCCGCAACCATGGCTAAGCTCTTCCGGGAGGGCCTGCGTGGCGAGCCCCTCAAGCAAACCGAAATCGGCGAGATCCCGCAGACCTGGGACGTTGTCCGGCTTGGCACCGTCGCCGAACTATTAAGCGGCGGAACACCTTCTAAGAGCCGCCCTGAGTGGTGGCGAGGACCGATTCCCTGGGCAAGCCCGAAGGACATGAAGCAGCCTCGATTGTGGGATACCCAAGACCACATTTCTCAAGAGGCCCTCGAAGATGGGTCTCGCCTAGTTCCTGCTAGAACGCTTTTTGTCGTCATTCGCGGAATGATCCTTGCCAAGGACCTTCCGGTCGCAATGACTGAAGTCCCAATGGCATTCAACCAAGATATGAAGGCCGTCATACCGGCAGACTCAATTGACCCCGAGTATCTCCTTTATGCAATTGTTTCTTGTAAAGATGCATTAACTCGCGAAATCGGCACCTCCGCGCATGGTACTCGACGCATGGGCACTTCGTCGTTGGAAGCACTCCCAATCCCACGGCCGGAAAAGGATGAGCAGCGGGAGATCGCCAGAGCTATCCGAGCAGTTGAACAGCGAGAAGAGACGGCATTGAAAAGACGCGACCGGATCAAATCTCTCTTTTCCTCAATGCTGCACCTGCTCATGACCGGGGAAGTGCGGGTGAATCATTTAAAACTTAGCGAGGAACAAGATGGCTAAGCAGAAGAGACAAGAGGCACCAAGTAAAGGTTTCGGTCTCTCCTTGATGGATCGGATTCAAAACGAGGGCTCGATCCACCATGAGGCAGTGCGAAGGGTTGAGTCAATCACCAAGCGGAATCTGATCTGCTATACGGCATTTCTCAGACATCCAGCAAGTACCATCATTCAGGAAGATAGCCAGTTTATCGAACACTTGCTTCGGTCAGTGAACCTCCAAGAGTATCCAGATACTCTTGACCTCCTACTGCATACTCCGGGTGGGGATCCAACCGCTGCAGAGCGCATTGTAAAGACCTGCAGATCCTACGCTAAGTCCTTCCAGGTGATCGTTCCTCAGACTGCCATGAGTGCTGGGACACTTATCGCTATGGGCGCAGAATCAATCCTCATGACCGAAACTTCAGAGTTGGGTCCAATTGATCCACAAATGATCATATCAAGTGGCAAAGAGCAGACGTTACGACCGGCTGCAGCGTTTGTGGACGCCTATATGGATTTAATCAATAAATCACAGGAAGCGATTCGGAAAGGAGATCCCCCACATCCCTACATTGAACTCCTGCGGAGGATGGATCCCACATGGATTCAAGTTTGTCTCAAGGCTCGGGAACTCGCGCGAACTATCGCTGGAGAATTCTTAGAGCAGTACATGCTTAATGGAAAAGACAAGAAAGAAATCGAACGAACCGTCGAATGTTTTATGAAAGAAGGTGAGTTGCTTTCCCATGGGCGAATCATCCGGCACGCTAAAGCCAAGGAGTACGGGTTAAACGTAAAAGTGATCCCGAAGGGAACCCCACTTGATGAAGCACTGTGGGAACTACAGACCCGCTGTGAAAACTACGTCCAGTCGCGGAGTCTCGCGAAGTACCTGGTTTGTCGTTCCGGTGGGATTAATGTCAGTGTGCGTATGCAGAGACTGTCCGTTTAGATAGAAGCATGGACCTGATATGAAAAATTCGCTTCGGCGACATAATTTGGCACTTCAGATTCCCCAGGCAACTCAGCAGGTAGGTCTAAATAGAGAGAGCCTAATTTGTCAACCAGCTTCTGATACTGTTCAAAGTTCTTTAGGAGATCTTCCTCAGTGACTGAAGTAATCATTTCAGATTCCAGACCTGTTGGTTCGAGATTCCGGATTTCCTTTTTCACAAGCGTACTATACCCAAATCAGAGACCAGCGTCAAGAGACTTCGAAAATTGGCTCCTTTCAAGGAATTGCAGCGCAATTATTTGCTGTAACCCATTCATCTCATTATGTTCTCATGATTTGGCCGTGTAATTGAGCGAAATCGGAGGTGGCGTCATGCCCCTCAATCTCGGTTCCGAACGGGCCACAGTCCAAGACCCACTGATCGGTTACGCCGTTGAGATCGGGTGGGCCTATCTTTGTCCTTGGAAAAAGAATGGCAGCTTAAGAAACCAAGAGAGGGCGATATGAAAGCGAGAAAGAAGGTCTTAAGCGAAGGGGTCCTTCAGGAAACCGTCCGGCGGATTGTTGAAGTTGCCAAGCCGGAGAAGATCATTCTTTTTGGCTCGGCGGCACGGGGTGAGCTGGGGCCGGACAGTGATCTGGATTTCCTGGTAATCAAGGCATGCAGTCACCGGCGGAATACGGCCCGCAGAATTCGACGTGCCCTGTTCGGTATTGGCGTGCCCATAGACATCATCGTTGCGAAACCGGAGGACATCGAACGCTACAAAGACGCGATAGGTCTCCTCTATCGTCCTGCCTTGAGGGAGGGAAAGGTCCTCTATGCCGCCTAAGACTGATCCCACTGGACAACCAAAGGAATGGCTGCGGCGTGCGAAGGGTGAGGGTCACTCAATCCCTCAGGAGATATGGGAAGCAGTTGATCTAACCGATTATGCGGTTGAGACCCGCTATCCAGGACCGGCGGAACCAGTAACACAGAAGGAGTATCGAGCAGCAGTTAGGATAGCCGAGCAAGTCGTTAAGTGGGCAGGAAGAATTATCTCAGGAAAACAGCGATAAAGAGCCATGGCAACTAGCCTCGCCTCGGAAAGAGCTACGGTCCAAGACCCACTGATCAGCTACGCCGTTGAGATCGGGTGGGCCTACCTGTCACCAGAGCAAGCCCTGAGCCTCCGGCGAGGGGAAAGCGGCACGCTTCTGTACCAGGTCCTTCGCGATAAACTTATCGCTCTCAATCCGGGCGTTGTGACCATGGAAACCGTCGATCAGGTCATTTCGAGAATCGAGAACGTCCGCAACAACATCGAGGGGAATGCCGAGGTGCTGGCATGGCTACGAGGTGAACGCTCGGTCTACGTGGAGAGCGAGAAGCGCCAGAGGAACGTTACGCTTATCGACTTTGAACACCCCGCCCACAACGTCTTCCACGTCTCCGACGAGTGGGAATACACAAACGGACGGCACACAAACCGAGCCGATGTAATGTTTCTCATCAACGGCGTCCCCCTGGCACTGGTCGAGACCAAGGGCGCAACGAAACAGGACGGGATCGATGAGGGGGTCACTCAGATCCGGCGCTACCACCGGGAGACGCCGGAACTCATGACCGCAACGCAGGTGTTTGATGTCACTCACCTCATCGACTTCTATTACGGAGTCACCTGGAACCTGGATCGTAAGGACCTCTTCAACTGGAAAGACGAGGAGAAAGGCCACTTCGAGAAGAAGGTAAAAAGATTCTTCAGCCGGGAGCGTTTTCTCAAGCTGGTTGGAGAATGGATCGTATTCTTCAAGAGAGATGACGAACTGCGAAAGATCGTCTTGCGGCAGCACCAGACACGGGCGGTGGAAAAGGTCGTCGAGCGCACTCTCGACCCGGAGAAGAAAAGGGGCTTGGTGTGGCACACACAGGGGTCCGGAAAAACCTTCACGATGATCAAGGCAGCCGAACAAATCCTCCAGCATTCGGCCTTCGAGAAGCCCACAGTCATCATGCTGGTAGACCGAAATGAGCTGGAAGGCCAGCTTTCCGGTTGGATTGCGAGTGTACTGGGTGCGGGTAAGGCAGAGCCCGCCTACAGCAAGCAACGTCTGCGCGAACTTTTGCGTTCGGACTACCGCGGCCTCATCGTCTCGATGATTCACAAATTCGACCGTGCAGACGCAGACCTTTGCACACGAGAAAACGTCTTTATTCTGGTGGATGAGGCCCACCGGAGCATGAGCGGAGACCTGGGTAACTACCTCGTGGCCGCCCTGCCCAACGCCACGATGATCGGCTTTACCGGCACGCCGATCGACAAGATCGCCTACGGCAAAGGAACCTTTAAAGTATTCGGCAAGGACGACCCGAAAGGCTACCTGGACAAGTACTCCATTTCCGAGTCTATCGAGGATGGAACGACACTGCCGCTCCATTACACGCTGGCACCGAACGACATCCGCGTGCCTCCCGATCAACTGGAGAGAGAGTTCTTCGATCTGGTGGAGGCCGAAGGGATCAGTGATATCGAGGAGCTGAACAAGATTCTTGACAAGGCAGTGAATCTGAAGGCCTTCCTCAAGGCCTCCGACCGGGTCGAAAAGGTGGCTCACTATGTCGCTCGCCACTTCCGCGAGAACATCCAACCTCTGGGCTACAAGGCTTTTCTCGTGGGGGTCGATCGGGAAGTCTGTGCTCTCTACAAGAACGCTCTGGACCGGCAACTGCCGGCGGATTACTCAACCGTCGTTTATACCTCTGCCCATAACGACAGCGAGCTGCTGGCCCAATACCGTCTTAGTGAAGAAGGCGAAAAGAAGATCCGCAAAGCGTTTCTCAAGAGGGATGCGCTCCCAAAAATCCTCATCGTTACTGAAAAGCTGCTGACGGGCTTTGATGCTCCGATTCTTTACTGCATGTACCTGGACAAGCCGATGCGGGATCACACACTGCTCCAGGCAATCGCTCGGGTCAACCGTCCCTACGAGGAAGAGGGAGAAATCAAGAAGCCGGCGGGGTTCGTTCTCGATTTCGTTGGGATCTTTGCCAAGCTTGAGAAGGCACTGGCCTTCGATTCGGATTTTGTCGGAAGCGTCATCCAGGATCTGGACGTCCTCAAGCACCGCTTCTCCATGCTCATGACGGACCAGGCGCCAGAGTATCTCGCCCTCTCCCAGGGCCGTATTGATGACAAGGCTGTTGAGCGCGCCATCGAAACCTTTGCCGATCAGGAGAAGCGCAACAGGTTCTATAAGTTCTTCAGAGAAATCGAGATGCTCTACGAGATCATCTCGCCGGATATATTCCTCCGGGAACATCTAGACAACTATGGAAAGCTCTCAGTCCTGTACGAGATCGTCCGAAATAACTTTGCCAAGCGCGTTGCCCTCTCCAAGGATATAGCGAAAAAAACCGAGGGGTTAATCCGTGAACAAGCTGAAGCCTATGGGCTTAAAACGGCCATGCCGATCGTGGAGATCGATGAGAAAACCATTGACGCCTTGAGGAAGTCGGGTCCATCAGACCCTGCGAAGGTGATCAACCTGGGGAAAAGCCTGGCCAAGAAAGTTTTTGAGGAAGCCGAGCGGGCCCCCTATCTGATACCGATCGGCGAGCGCGCTGAAGCGATCCTTGATTCTTACGACGACCGGCAGATGACTACGCAGGAAGCATTTGAGCGGATCCGGGCATTAATGGAGCAATACCTTCAGGCACATAAGGAGCGAGAAAAGTCCGGATTCGACGACAACACGTTCGCAGTTTATCTGGTGCTAAGACAGTTCGGCGCGTCTCAGCCAGAGAAAGTCGCGCCTTTGGTCAACTCCGCCTTTCAACGATTCCCAAACTACGGGTACAACACTTCGGAGCAGCGCCATCTCAAGGCCGAGCTATACAAGGTGCTGTTACGCGCAGTCGGAAAGGAACGCATGGTGGATCTGGCGGAAAATCTCCTCCGGCTGCCGCGAAAATGAAAACTTCAAAGCGGGAGACTTCCCAAAAAGCCGAGACTCTAAGAAGTAATGTGCAGAACTGGGCGGCAAAGATCGGCGTGAGGCCCAGGCGCGTTCAGATCCAGCACATGACGACGAAATGGGCTTCCTGCTCGCCCGCGGGTCGGATCTGTCTTAGCAAAGATCTCCTCCAGGAAGACACTGCATTTCAAGAGGCGGTCATCGTTCACGAGCTTCTTCACCTTCGTGTGCCCAACCACGGGAAATTGTTCAAGAGCCTGATGAATGCCTATCTGCCGGAATGGGAGGAGGCAGCGCGGGGACGTGTCGGACGTGTGTGCGGATACAGAGATCCTTCTTGATGCTGGAATGTCCGATCCAGGCGATCAAGTGCTTCCCCCTTACCCTCCCCTCTCCCCCCTACAAGGTGGAGAGGGTAAAGGTTCTTTTCGTCAGCGCCCCAGCAGAGCCTTGGCCCGGCGGATGACGTTGGCCGCGGTAAAGCCGTACTCTTTCATGAGGACCTCGTAAGGCGCCGAGGCGCCGAAGCGATCGACCCCCAGGATCCCTCCCTGATCCCCGGCGTAACGCTCCCACCCCAGAGGAGAAGCTGCCTCCACGACGAGGCGGGCCTTGACCGCTTGGGGGAGCACCTCCTCCCGATAGCTTTCCGGCTGCTTCTCAAAAAGCTCCCAGCAGGGTACGTTCACCAGACGGACCGTGATTCCTTCCTGACTGAGAGCCTCCCAGGCCTCCAGAGCCACAGAAACCTCCGAGCCGGTTGCAATGAGGATCAGCTCGGGCTCGGGGCTTTTCTCTTTTGCCAGCACGTAGGCTCCCCGGGAGAGCTTTTCCGCGGTACCAAACCGGGTGCGGTCGACGACCGGAAGCTTCTGCCGTGTCAAGATCAGAGCAGTAGGACCCGATTTGCGGGTCAAGGCTTCTTTCCAGGCTGCGGGGACCTCGCCGGCATCCGCCGGCCGGATGACATTCAAATTCGGAATTGCGCGCAGAGCGGCAAGATGCTCTACAGGCTGATGGGTGGGTCCGTCCTCTCCCAGGCCGATGCTGTCATGGGTAAACACATAGATGACGCGCAGTCCCATCATGGCCGCCAGGCGGATGGACGGGCGCATGTAGTCGGAAAAGATCAGGAAGGTACCCCCGTAAGGGATCAGCCCTCCGTAAAGCGCCATGCCGTTCAAGATGGCTCCCATACCGTGCTCTCGAACCCCGAAGCGCAGGTTTCGAGCCCCAAAATTCCTCGCGCTCACGTCTCCCCCCCCTTTGATGAGGGTCTCCGTGGAGGGGGCCAGATCGGCAGACCCGCCGATCAGCGTGGAGATAACCGGCGCCAGGGCATTGATGACCTTTCCCGAGGCCTGACGCGTCGCCATGGCACCCTGCTCCGGAGTAAAGACCGGGAGGGATTTTTCCCACCCTTCGGGGAGATTTCCGTTTTGAATCCGGGCCCATTCATCGGCCAGATCGGAGTGCTCCCGCGCATAGTTTGCAAGGCCGGATTTCCACTGCGCTTCCAGCTTCTCCCCCCGCTCGACGCAACGGCGAAACACGGCCAGGGCTTCTTCCGGTACCAGGAAGGCAGGCTCCACGGGCCAGCCCAGGTTCTGCTTGGTCAGCTTCACCTCCTCCGCTCCCAGCGGAGAGCCATGGGCGTCGGCGCTGTCCTGCTTGTTGGGACTCCCATAGGCAATATGGGTGGTGAGAAGGATCAGAGATGGTTTGGCGGCCTCGGCACGGGCCGCTTCAACGGCCTCCTCGATAGCTTTCAGATCGTTTCCATCGGAGACCTTTTGAACGTGCCAGCCGTAGGCCTCAAAGCGCCGGGCCACGTCCTCTGTGAAGGCCAGGCGGGTGCTCCCCTCGATCGTGATCCGATTGTCATCGTAAAAATAAACGAGCTTGCCCAGGCCCAGGTGACCCGCCAGGGAAGCGGCTTCCGAGGCCACCCCCTCCATCAAGTCGCCGTCGCTGACGATCCCGTAAACGGTATGGTCGAGGATCGGATAATCCGGCTGATTAAAGCGGCTGGCCAGAATCTCCTGGGCAAGGGCCATCCCGACCCCGTTGCCGAATCCCTGGCCCAGCGGACCCGTGGTCGTCTCGACGCCCGGGGTGTGCGCGAACTCCGGATGGCCCGGGGTCTTGCTGCCCCACTGGCGAAACTTCTTAAGCTCGTCCAGAGAGAGGTCGTAACCGGTCAAGTGAAGCATGCTGTACAGGAGGAT
>JACPSX010000048.1 GCA_016193065.1 Candidatus Tectimicrobiota bacterium
ACGGATGTAGGCCACTCCGGCATGGCGGTCAGCGCTTTCTGTGGAGTCCACCGACGGATCAACCACCAGGTCGGAGACGTTGCGTGAGCCGCTCTCAGGAATCCGCATGTTACGGAAATAGCCGAGCACCTGGTGCGTCCAGTCCTTCACCTCGGGGTCAGTCAGGGGCTTCTTGTCTTTCTCCCACTCTTGCAGAATCCGCTTTGCCTCGTCGCGGACAGTCGGATGGAGCCAAGTGGCTTCGTTGGCCGCATGCGAGAGGGAAACAAAGCCCCGGTTCTCCGGCTTGCGGGTCAGGTCGGTTTGCACGTGCATCGTGCGTTCAGGATGTCCAGGAGGTGTCAGGAATCCACCCGCCCCGCTTGTCCGGTCAACCCGTCCTGGGTCTCCTTCGGCCCGCGACATCCCGCCACGGTTGCCATGCGTGCTCTGGTCGTGATCCCCGTGCTTCTGAAGGTCATGCGCTTTGCGGATCATCTCAGCCAGAGACCTGGAGGCGATACCGGCCAGATGTCGAAGCTCGTCAAGTGTTGTTTTGTCCATTGGTCTTGCCAATGAGTTTCTTCAGGCCGTCCCTGACGATTTTGGCTACGTCAGCACGGACCAAGAGGCGCGGCCGAAATAAGGACGGCTTCGACTCGAGCATCTTGGTAAGTTTCTCGTCCTGTTCTTTGCTGGGTCGGTAGTACATCCTGGTTATCTCCCTCCCGCTCCATCCCCGATCGTCCAACTCCCAAAGGGCAGCCCCTGCCCGGACGTGTCTCCTGACATGCGGTGCTCCTGTCGTCGGTTGGGCCTGTGCAGTCCGGTGATCGTTGGGCTGACCTCCGCCTCCCTGACCACCCTCTCTGGCTCATCTGGTTTGACAGGTGGACTGTAGCGAAGGGTCTGAAGAAGATTGGTCAGGTCGCTTTTGGTCATGCCGCTTCGCTGGAGTTGTCCGAGGACATTGCGGAGTTTTTCCAGACCCTCGTGCGTCATGGGGTGCGTGACCGATGAATCTTCCAGTGTCCCTTGCGGGCTTTGGGCTGGTCTTCCACCTGCCGTACCTTATGGTGACTTTGCGCTGGAAGGCGATCAGGCACTCATCCGAACAGAAGTGGCTGGCGCCATCCGCCGAGTCGTTGCAGTGGCCGTAGGGATAGAAGACGATGATGGCCAGGCCGGGCATCTCCCTGACGCAGTAATCGCAGACGTAGACGATGTCTGGGTTGTAGTGTTTGATCATCGTCGCCACTCCCTTCGGTCTCATGCGGTGGAGTCCCGTTTCCTTTCTAGGGTCCCCCCACCCGTTCCACCCTGCCGGTGGTGGGCCCCCAAACACCTTTTCGGATTTTTCTGGACGGCACCCCGCCTGCCTCGTTCTCCTGCTTGTTTCCTTAGCGGGGGCTTAGCAGGGGAGATTGTTCTTATGCGGAAGGTTCCTGTAACCGCTTGCTGCTCAATAGGTATTGGCGAGCCAGGGTGCCGATGACTGCCTGACTGCTTATCATGTGGCAGCTCGGAAAACCGTTTTGTGCGGTCATGTGCGGTCAACCCGCGCCCGTCGTCGTTTCCCATGTGCGGTTCCGTGTGCGGTCTTGTGCGGTCATGTGCGGTCAGGCGTGGATGAGACGTGTCGCGCCCAGTTTTTGTGCTTAGCCGCGCTCGATTTTCTCAAGGTGCGGTACGTCAAGCACCCACCAGTGGTCTGGCTTCGCTGTTTCCCACGCAAACAGGCTGTCTGTCTGTATCAAATCCACGCAGACCCGTTTATATGGATTCCCAAGACAAGCTCCGTTAATCAACGCGCCAGGCCAATGACACACGTGGCAGCGACTCCAGATGCACCCACTGAATCGTTCAATGCGGGGGTTGAATTCCATCATCGCCTTGCCACTCGGTCAGAACGCCTTATTTCTTGTACTTCCGGTACACCACAACGGCGACTGTCACTACCACTGCAATCAGTACGAGTGTCCACATCGATGTTTCTCCTCTTTGGTTGTGTCCTGCGTTTTACGCTGCCCACGTAGTCAGTTCCTGAGATCACGGAAGATGTCCTCAATCCGATGCTGGCCCACCCTGAACGGGTTTTGCTGCCTGGTCATCCTCGTGAGCTGCCATACCCACCACAGCCCTATCACGCTCGTCCCGCAGACGAACCCACCCAGGAACAGGGTCAGGCCCAATAAGGTCAATGCCTGCCCGTCCATCACTTTGCCTCTTTCCAGCCGCTGTCCTGCAGGGTCTGGTAGGTAATCTTCATCACGGTCTTTCGTTCTCTGGTGGCGGGACAATGACGGCACCGTTCGGTTTCAGTTTCTACCACGGTCCCATCCGGCTCGTTGTAGCCGGCCGTCCCGTTCCGCTCCCAGCAGTGCTCGTTGCCGCCCAAGACACACAGGGTCATCGCCTTGTTCTCCTGATTCACCAGGGAAATCGCTTGTACCAGCTCGGGGGTTTTTCGCCGTGGCGGACCAATTCTTCACTCTCGAAGCGGTACATATCCCGCATCTTCCGCATGAGGTCTGGTCGGTCTTTGAGGGGATCTCCATCACCTGCTGACCAGAACTGGAAGTTGTTCTTGCCCTTGTCGATGCAGGTCTTGATGCAGCCGGCCACCGCATCCGCCACATCCTTACTGGCCCTGATGACCCCGCCTTCCGCCGAGGCGTAGCGGCTACCATAGTCAGGATGGTCAACCTTTCCCCGATTGGTCACAATGAGTTCTTCAAGTTCGCGGATGAGAGTCGGGTGGTAGTAGGCTTCAAGGATGCCGCGGTAGAGCAGGGATTTCAGCGTGTCGTAGGCGGAGTTGTTGCGGTCGACACTCAACTCTTCCGCGTGGGCGCCGTCTTTGCGCAGGAGCTGGATGGAGTCGGTGGACTGCCAGCCGTCAAACGTCACCTGCTGGATGGAAAACTTCAGCTCGTGTTTGATCCGCTTGATGAACTCGCGGATTTCATCGAAGATGATCTCCCCGCCCGGGGCGGCTTTGATCTGCAACACCAGGTCCAGCACCACCCCCAACTCTTTCCGTCCCACAGCGGCGCTGAGATCGTAGTTCTCGTAGCGCTTCACCGCCTCAATCAGGCTTGGGGGAAGGGTGACTGGCATATCCCGCTTGAAATGTCCCATGGCCAGCCCACAGGCATCCCCCTTGCCGTCCTTGTCCTTGGCCAGGTCGACGTGGATGAAGTACGCCGTATTGGACTCGGGCTTGAACCAATCCTTGAACTGCACCCCACGCAGATTGATGATGCGCCAGAGGTCGCTGACGACAGGGTTCTGCCGGCTCGCTGCGTTGATCACCTCAGCAATCCGATTCTTGAACTTGATGTAACCGCCTTCCGAGGTGCTGCCCAGACATTCATACACCCGCTGCGCCCCTTCGGGATCGCGGGCGTACTCGTCCACCAAGTCTTCCTTTTTCCTGAGCTCGTTCACCTCCCACGTGGCAGCCCGAGTTCGATAGGTCTTGGATTCATAGGCCGCCTCGTCGTAGCGGATCATCATGTAGTCCGTGTCATTCCGTTTGTAGGAGAGCAAGAGCAGCTTCATATGCTGCGGAAAGCGGGAAGCACACGTGCTGCGTAGCGCAGCGTACAGTTCCCGTGCCTTGGCCGGGTCAAAGCCCGCGATCTCATCGAAGATGACAAAGAACAAGTTGAGGCCTTCGCCGGTGTACTCCTCACTATCCAGCGAATAGGCGGTGATATGCTTGGGGAACTTAATCTCCCGCGTGAGGATGTCCTTCTTGAGGTTCAGCCCCTTTTCCTCAAACCAGTTCTTGCCCGTCTGGGGATTGGTAGTGCTTTTCACCATCTGCCTGAAGTATTTGAAGAACACCGCCTTGGCCAGGTGCGCATTGATGCACACATTCGCCACTTCAATCTTGTCCGCCAGCCGTGAGCGGTATTCGGGCGCAACTTCCCGTTTGAAGTACGCGGCCGGGTCTTTCATACACAGGAGCTTGTAGCAGACGTAGGTGAGAATCTTCGCCGCGGTCCGGTCCTTGCCGCTGCCCTTGCCCCAGAGAGCGATCCCCTCGGTGTAGCGGGTGTCCCACTCCCGGGGATCGGTGCCCAGCATGGCGTCCACGAACGCCTGCTGGATGGGAAAGAACGGCTCCTTCATAAACGTCGAGAAGAACGTCCGTGTGTCCACAGGCTCTTCTTCCCAGACACCGTCTGATTGGACGGTTGATGGCTGGTCCAACTGGAGAGCTTCCTCTTCACGTTTGCGTTGTTTAGCCATGTATTTTCCGTCGGGTCGCCCACGCAGTTTCCAGATCGTCGATCCACCGGCCAATCGCCACCAGAAGAGCTTTCCTCACCCTCAACTCAGGAACATGCTTGCTCACCAGCTCTTTCAGGGTGTTCCAGACAACCACTGTGGATACTGTGCACGACCGCCCCTTCTGCGCCTGCCTGCCAGCCACACCCAGTTTTCCACCCGTGAAATCCTGATGAGGTCCACAGAGCGTCCCGTCTGTCTTCACCTGGCAATAGGCCCAATGCGCCCTCTCTCCTGTCTCTTCGTTCGCTCTGACCCGCTCGCGGAAATTGCAGGTTACGTCAGGGGGTTTCGGTGGAAGATTACATGGGGGGATTTTAAATCTCATAACGTGATCCCGTTCTGGAGGGCAATGGCCCTGATGAGTTCGATGGTGTTTTTCAGTCCGAGCCGGAACACAAGGTTGATGAACGCCTGGTCACTGAGCTCTTTGGCAAAAATTCTGGACACCTGGTAATGGACAGCCTCCTGTCCTTCCAGGAGCGCCTCAAGCTGGATTCTGACCAGTTCGTGGCGGATGCCGGTTTCAGCGCCTACGCGGTGGCGCAGGCTGGTCAGGTCGGCTTCAATGCGGGTCTTGGTCTGGGTGTCCATGCGGCTGCTACTATCCCTCCACCCTTCGCCTTTTCAGACCGCCCTTTTTAACCTATTTCGCCGACGGCCTGGCCTTCGGCTGCACACTCGCTTTGACCAGCCTCGACAACTCTTTGCGGATGAGCACCTTGAGCTGCTTTCTGGCCCGGTCAGGGTATTTGGCCGCCATGCGCTGGGAGGACAGCCCCAGGTCCCCGGCAATCTCCGGCTGGCTCCTGGCTTCCTTGCCGATGCCGTAGTATTTCTTGATGGCCAACTGCTGCATCAGGCTGAGCTTGGGCAGGCAGTTGTGCAGCGCCTGGGTGAACAGCTGCATCCTAGGACTGGGCTTCATGCGCTGGTAGTCCGCAGGCAGCCGTTCGGCCAGAAATTCCAGTTTGCGGGGGCTGACCAGAATCTCAGAGTGGGAGCGGCTACCCGACTCATCCATCTGGGAGCGCAGGTATTTCTCCCACGCCTCCTGAAGCTGCTCGGGCGGCAGGTCATCTGGTGGACGCTGCACCTCGTCTTGTTCTCGTTTCTGATTGTCGCGTTCCATCGTGGATCGTCCGTGTTGCTGACCACGACAAAAAGGCCGAGAGCATGACCCTTTCGGGCCACACTCTCGGTCATTCACCGCCAAGTGCGGGCCTTACCTGTTCCTAGCTTGTCACCTCAAGTATACCGTCGACACCTCATGATGATAAGGGCTGATTCAGGTTGTACAACAAACGCTCTGGTTGGCTTGAGAGCTGTCCCTCAAGAGCGTTGTTCAGGGGGTTTTATGTCGGGGAGGACGATCCCAGTAGGGGCTGCGGCATTTTGGACACCGAAGCGGACGGCCAGGCTTGCGGGGAAACCATCGGGCTCCGCATCGGAGACACCGCATTTCCTCGATCGTGGGCTTCGCCATTCTGCACTATGGATACCATATCTGGTATCCAGTTGTCAAGCCGAGCATGGCAGAAGCACCCACAGTAGCGGCGGACTCTCTGACGCGGATCTTCGCGGGTGATCTCCAGCCAGGGACACCGCTCACACCGCAGCAGATAACGAACCTCCCCATTGGCCCGCTGAAACCGCTTGAGGCTCAGCTTATGCCTGAACCAGCACCGCCAGTTGGCTTCCCTCGTCTCGGTCATCCTGGTATCCACCTCTACATATATGGATACCATACATGGATACCATTTGTCAAGGGGCCCTGGCATGAAAAACAACAACCGAGAGCACAGCCCATCCCTGAGCTGCACTCTCGGTTCGTATACCGCGGAGTGCCTACTTGGCCACTAACTTCTCAGAGCCGTGAGCGATTTTCCCGACTCATGCGTTTGTGGCGTCGTTCACGTCCCGCTGTCGGGCGGCGTGTTCCTTGCTCTACGCGACGCTTTCCTTAGCGCCACCTTAGCTGGGAAACCCGACAGCGCGGAGCGCTTGTTGTAAGTGGTGGAGGCGCCGGGAGTTGCACCCGGGTCTTCGGACCGAGCGCCGTGAGCCCTCTACATGCTTAGCTTCACATCAAACCATCCACCATAGCCCGTCTGTGA
>JACPSX010000049.1 GCA_016193065.1 Candidatus Tectimicrobiota bacterium
TTCCGCAAGAATTTGACAGACAGCGAAAGCGCTCTTTGGTCACGTTGGCGAAATAAACCGCTTCTAGGCGTCCAGTTTTATCGGCAGAAACCAATCGGTGAATACCTTGTGGATTTCTATGCGCCAGGGGCAATATTGGTGGTTGAAGTGGATGGGTCTCAGCATGTACGAAGCGATACGGGTAACAAAGACACGTGTCGTGATGAGTATTTAGCGCAGAAATCCCCCCTCACCCCCCTTTAAAAAAGGGGGGAATAATAGGGAAGAAACTCTAAGTTAGCGCTTATGCCCCTCCCCCCGGGTGCCCTCTGGGCGTGCGGGAGAATATGGGTGGGGGGGACCTGTTCTCAACCTCCTTTGAGAACCGAACCGGGAGCAGCCTTCGAGGCCAGGAGGTGGCGCAAGATCTTCCCCGAAGGGCTGCGCGGGACGGCATCGACAAACTCGACCTGCCGGACTCTCTTATATCCCGCCACCTTGCCCCGCAGAAATTCCATGAGAACGTCGCCGCTGACGGCCTGGCCGGGTTTCAGCACCACGAAGGCTTTAGGGATCTCGCCGGCCTCCTGGTCCGCGACACCGATGACGGCGCAATCCTGCACAAGTGGGTGCTCCAGCAACAGGGCTTCCAGCTCGGCGGGGGCCACGGTGTAGCCCTTGTACTTGATCATCTCCTTCGTGCGACCCACAATGAACACGTAGCCGCGCTCATCCATGCGGGCCAGGTCCCCGGTGTGGAACCATCCATCGACCAGAACCCGACTCGTGAGACCCGGATCCCGCCAGTACCCTCGCATGACTTGCGGGCCCCGCACGACGAGTTCTCCCACTTCCCCCGGTCCCAGCACCCTCCGGGGACCACGGAGATCCAACACCCGCTCCTCCGTATCGGCCAGCGGAGGCCCGACGGATTCGATTTCGGCGTGAGCGTAAAAATCGGTGTTAATCGCCGGGGAGGTCTCCGTGAGGCCGTAACCCTGCTTTACCGGAACCCCAGTCAGTGCCCGGAACTCCCGGGCCACCTCCGCAGGCAGAGGAGCCGCGCCGCTGTTCACGTAGCGCAGCGAGGACAGGTCGCGATCCTGGATCCGGGGGAAATGGACCAGAGACAGGAGCACGGGCGGAACCGTAAACAGGAGTGTGGCCCGATGGCGGGCGATCAAGTCCACCAGTTCCTCAGGATCATAGCGGCTCATGATCACCTGGGTGGCGCCCACGGCCACGGCCTCCGCCATCAGCACGTTCATCCCGTAGATGTGGAAAAAGGGGAGGTGATTGAGAAAGGTGTCTGCAGGGGTGATCGGCATCGGATCCTGATACTGGAACTGAACCAGATTCGTGACCAGGTTCCGGTGAGTCAACATGACCCCCTTGGGGACTCCCGTGGTTCCGCTGGAATAGGCAATCACCGCGAGCCGGTCCGGAGCTAAGGGAGGGAAAGAGACGCCCGTCCCCGGAGAGATGCCGAGATTCTCAAGACAGGGACCCCGATCCTCCTCTGGCTTCCCGATGGAGATCCGTTTCTCTGCAGGGATCAAGCTCCCACCCGCTTCCGTGAACCGGGCCAGCAGGTCGGAGTCAACGATGGCGGCCGCAGCCTCGCAGTCAACAAGCTGCGCCGCGATTTCCCGTGCCGCGTAGGCCGGACTGAAGGGGACGACCACGCCACCGGCCTTCAAGATCCCGAAAAAAGCGGCGATATAGTCGATGCTGTTCTGCCCCATGAGGGCGACCCGCTGGCCGGGCTCCACACCCGACCTCGCCAGGCCCGCCGCGATCCCCGCGCACTGCGCATTCAACTGGGAGAAGGTGGCCGTTTGTGACCCATGAACGGCCGCGATTTTGTCCCCGAAGTGCTTGGCGCTCCGGGAGAGAACCTCAGGCAGCGAAATTTCCGGGTACGGTTTCAATGAAGGTCGAAGGATCGGGTTCATGACAGTCCATTGAAAAAGTGTCATCGGCGAAATATTACAGTTCCAACGCAAAACGGAGAGCTTGCTTGATCCTATCCAGACTTTCGGTAGGAAGTGAACCGAGTCTTCGCGGCTAGACCCAGGTCCGCCAGCCAGACTTCACCCTGCTTTGGGCTCATCTATAATGTCGAGCACTTCCTGCTCGACCTCGCGGGAACGAGCCAGGTCGAGCGCATCATGGTCGGCTAAGTCAACCGGCGAGATTCAGCGCGAACCGGCCGAACCAGGGGCGGATTCCGGGGCCGCGGGGACGAAGACGTAAACCTTCTCGCCGGGCTTCACCAAGCCCAGTTCTTCCCGGGCGATCTTTTCCACGGCGTGGGGGTCGTTCCGCAGCGACTCGATCAGAACCCGCAGAGACCGGTTCTCTGCCTCGATGCGGGCGATTTGGTCTTTCATGACTTTATTTTTCTTCCCCAACTGATAGACTCCGTAGATTCCCCCCTGTCCCGCGATCGACGCCACCAGCAGGAAGGCAAAAAACGCCAGGCTGGAATAAAGGACGATGCGAGCTTTGCGCTCCCGGGCCTTGATCCAGACCGGCGGCTGATGGGCATTGCGGCGATCGACGGCCACCTCGCTCCTCATTTCAGACAGATCCCCTGGAGACCGCCAGGGCTGCCCTACCCAGGAATTTCGCCGCGCTTCCCAATTCCTCCTCGATCCGCAGGAGCTGATTATACTTGGCAACCCGGTCCGTCCGGCACAGGGAGCCTGTCTTGATCTGTCCGCAGCCGCTGGCCACCGCCAGGTCGGCGATCGTCGTGGCCTCCGTCTCACCGGAGCGATGGGAAACGTCGCAGGTGTATCCCGCCCGGCGGGCCAGATCCATGACGGCCAGGGTCTCGGAAAGCGTGCCGATCTGGTTCAGTTTGATCAGTATGGAATTCCCCACCTTTTCCTGAATTCCGCGCCGGAGCAACTCCACATTGGTCACAAAGATGTCGTCGCCGACGAGTTGCACCTTGTTTCCCAGACGGGCCGTGAGAATTTTCCACCCGCCCCAATCCCCTTCGGCCAGCCCATCCTCGAGGGAGAGGATCGGATAGCGCGCCACCCAGTCTTCATAGAAGGCCACCATCTCCGCCGCGCTTCTCTCTTTCTGGGACTCCGCCTCCAGACGATATACACCGCGCTGAAAGAAGGTGCTGGCCGCCGAATCCAGAGCCAGGGCAACCTGCTCCCCAGGACGAAAACCGGCCCGCTCGATGGCCCTTAAGATGAGTTCCACGGCCTCCTCGTTGCTGCGCACGTTCGGCGCCACTCCCCCCTCATCGCCGACCGCCGTGGAGTACCCTTTTTCGACCAGCACTTTCTTCAGAACGTGGAAGACCTCCACGCCCATGCGCAGAGCTTCCGAAAAGCTCTCGGCCCCCACGGGCACGATCATAAATTCCTGGAAGTCCACGTTGTTGTCCGCATGAGCCCCGCCGTTGAGGACGTTCA
>JACPSX010000114.1 GCA_016193065.1 Candidatus Tectimicrobiota bacterium
CATTCCGTTGAGTTCCTGCATCTCGGTCTCGGTGATCGTGCCCGCCAGCTCCCCCAGGATTCGTTTGGCTCCCTCCTCCACATCGGCGCGCACCAGGGGTGCAGCCAGATAATCGGGGAAATAGTGCCGATCGTCTTCCAGAAGTATCAGATCGAATTTCCGGATGTCTCCGTCCGTCGAGTAGACATCCGTCAAGTCCAGTTTGTTCTCCCGGATCGCCTGGTAGGCCAGGCCGTGCTCGATTCCCGAAGGCCTCACGGTGAGCCCGTAGGTACGGGCCAGTCCGGGCCAGCCGTCCTGCCGGTTGAGGAACTCCAGGCTGAAGCCAAAGCGCAGGCCCGGCAACCGGGACAAATCGCTGATCCTCTTCAGACCCAACTTCTCGGCCAGGTTTCGACTTACGGCAATCGCGTAAGTGTTGCTGAAGCCGAAGGAGTCCAGAAGATCCAAACCAAACTGACTTTTCAGACGGCGGCGCAACTCGCCATACGAGACCCTCTCGGGCAACTTCAGGACCGCCTGCTCCAAGGTCCCCGAATATTCCGGGTAAAGGTCGATGCCACCGTTGCGCAGGGCGTCAAAACAAATGAGCGTCCCCCCCAAGCCGAACTTCCTATCCACCGCGAAGCCGCGGTCTTCCAGGAGCTGGGCCAGAATCTCCGAAAGGATGTAGCCCTCGTTGAAATGCTTGGAGCCCACCACAATGGTCCGCTGCGGAGCCGGGGCGCTCCTTCCCGGCCAAAGCAGAAGAAGGAACACTGCGGCCAGCGCCATGGGTGCCTCCCGGAGATCGTGGGTGACCAGGATCATGGTCCTCGCTTCGAGCTTCTGCAGGTGCAAGAATTCCTGATGAATCTCGTTGCGGGTCATGGGATCAAGGGCTCCAAACGGTTCGTCCAGGAGAAAGATCTTTGGATTCAGAATCATGGCCCGGCACAGTCCCACCCTCTGCTGCTGCCCGCCGCTGAGCTCGTAGGGGTATCTCCGCTCAAAAGAAAGCGGAAGGTCCACCAACCGCATGAGATCCTGACCTCGGGCCCGGACTCGTTCGGGCTCCCAGCGGGCGAGCCTGGCCAGCAGCGTGATGTTTTCCCAGACCGTCAGATGCGGGAACAGGCCCGTACCCTGCACCGCATAACCGATCCGCAAGCGGAGCTGCGGCAGCCGTTCGTAGTCGATGGGATTCCCAAAGACGGAAACCTTCCCCCGAGTGGGCCGGATGAGCCCGTTGATCAACTGCAAGAGGGTCGATTTTCCGCTGCCGCTGGGGCCCACCACGGCCGTGGTCACAAGATCCGTGAAGGCAAGGTGAATGTCTGCAAGGGCCGTTTCGCCGCCGTAGAACTTGCTGACTCCTTCCAGGAAGACCTGGGAGCCCACTCCCCCTTCTCCTTCCACGGAGCAGAGCCTCACTAGAGGGCGCAGGTGCGAAAGCCGGCAAAAACGTCCCGGCGGTCCGCCGTGTAGAAATTCCGCCAGGTGTTGCGGATCAAGCGGGAGCCCGTGGCCCAGCATCCCCCCCTCAAGACCTTGTGGGTTCCAAACCAGGGCTGGGAATACTCTTTATACGGATCC
The DNA here is from genome assembly GCA_016193065.1 of Candidatus Tectimicrobiota bacterium. Classification (GTDB taxonomy): domain Bacteria; phylum JACPSX01; class JACPSX01; order JACPSX01; family JACPSX01; genus JACPSX01. The sequence goes on from JACPSX010000114.1 coordinate 1,576, forward strand.
ACCACAAAATCCGGATAGGCTCCGAAATCCGTGCCCGTCCACTCCCACACGTTCCCGATCATCTGCCGGCATCCAAAAGCGCTGTCGCCGGCGGGAAGGGAGCCCACGGCAATGCAGCCAAGCCTCGCAAAGTCCAGGTGAGCCCGCTCTGTTGAAGGGGGCTCGTCTCCCCACGGATACCGCCGCTTTCGCTCCGCGCTCTCGCGGCCACCGGGCAACGGATCTAAGCTGGCCGCCATCTCCCATTCAGCTTCCGTCGGCAGTCGCCGCCCCGCCCACCGGCAATAGGCATCCGCTTCGTACCAGTTCACGTGAATGATCGGGAGGTGGTCCTCCAGCGAAACGAGCTGGTCAAAGCTGCGGTCCCGCCAGCGCCCCCCGGCCCCGCGCTCCCAGTAGACCGGCTGGCTGGCGCCGGACTCTTCCCGCCAGATCCAGCCCGCAGCGCTCCAAAACTCCCGGCGCCGGTAGCCACCATCCTCTACAAATGCGGCAAACTCGGCGTTCGTCACAGGGGCGCGCGCGATTCGGAAGGTCCGCACCTGGACAGGGTGAGCCCATTTCTCGTTGTCAAACACGAACGCGAGGTCAGACGTGGCCCCAAGCCAGTAGGTGCCGCCGGGGATCTCCACATCCCCGGGCAGCGGCCCGCCGGCGGGTTCGGAATGAACCTGAGCCGGGATGTCCAAGAGATGAGGCCGGGAGTAGCCGAGCGTCTGTCGCGTATAGGTGAAAGCCTCTGCGTGCATGCCCGTGTGGAAAGCCGCCAGGTGATGGAAGTAATCTTCCTCAGCACTCGGCTCGATGGAGCTGAGGCGATCGAGCACCCGGTCCCGCACCTCCTGGACGTAGCGGAAGGTTTCCTGCCGGGCAGGCAGCGGCAGATCCCAGCGGGAATCGTGGGGGACAAGGGCGGAGTCGTAGAGGGCGTCCCCATCCGGGCGGATCGGCTTTGCCCTGCCCAGGTGCCGCAAGACCCATTTTTCCGCAAACCATGCGACATGGCCGATTTCCCAGAGCGGGGGATTGACGATCGACAAGCGGGGCCCCATCATCTGCTCGTCCGTCAGGTCTGCGACGAGATCCACGGCGACTCCGTGAGTCTCGCTCACCAGTTGAGCCAGCTCAGAAGCGGCGGTTAAGGATTCTATTTTCATAACTCCTCCTGAAGCGCCTCAGGCAAGCGGTGGTTGGGCCGTGCTCTATTCCCAGACGGCTCGGGCCGCCTCCACGACCAAATGGAGTTTTTTCTTCTGTGCCTCGGGGGTGAGGCGGTTTCCCAGAACCGAGGAGGAGAAGCCGCACTGGGGGGATAAGGCCAGTTGCTCCAGAGCCAGATAGCAGCCCGCCTCCCGGAGTCGCGCGCGGATCTCTTCCGGAGTTTCCAACCGGGAGTTCTTCGTGGTGATCAATCCCAGGACGGCGATCTTGTCCTCGGGTACCTCGCGCAGGGGCTCGAAGGACCCGGAGCGCGCGTCGTCGTACTCAAGCAGCAGGCGTTGCGCCTTCACGCTCCGGAAGATCCGCCGGGAAATCTTCTCATACCCGCCCCGGGCCAGCCACCGGCTGCCCTGGTTTCCCCGTCACAGGTGAAAGCCGAAGGTCACGCCGGGGAAGCTTCCCATCACGGCATTGTCCATCTCGATCCCTTGCCCCAACCAGCGATCCAGGCTCCACCCCTGCCCCTCGTAAAAAGCCCGGGTCCGCGGATCCACCAACAAACCGTAATGAGGGGCATCGATCTGGATGTAGAGGGCCCCCAGGCGGACCAGCTCGGCCACCTCCTCCTGCAGGATCTCCACCACATCGGCCAGAAAAGAATCGAGGGTCGGATAAACCTCCCTGGAGCGCTCGGACGACCAGAAGCTGGCGAACAAGCTGGGGCTCGGCAAAGTCACCTTGGCGGTTTTGCGGGTCCGGCCCCGCAGGTAGGTGAACTCTTCCGCCGAAAGGTGACGCCGGCGGTGGAGTTTGCCAACGACCCCCAGAGAAGCTGGACGGGACAGGCTCCAGTTTCCCACCTCTTCATCCCCATGCCAGTGGCCCCATAGAAACGCATCGCTGCTGTACTCGCCAAACCCCTGGACAGCTTCCGTCATCTGGCTTTGAAACGACTGGCGGCGCATCTCGCCATCGCTTACCACTTCCAGTCCTGCCTCCTCCTGGAGGGATACAGCCTCATCGACCGCCCGATCCTCAATGGCCTTAAAGGCCGAATCGCTGATCGCTCCCGCCGCCACTTCCTGCCGGGCCTTGAACAGCCAGGGCGGGCGCAGCAGGCTGCCCACCGTATCCGCGCGGACCGTGATCATTCACCTGACCTCAAGAGCGAGTCGCCGAAAGGGAAAGGGCGAAGAAGTTTTCCGCGTCCGTCTCCCAGCGCAGAAGCTTTAGCCCGGCTTCTTCCAGCATTTCTTCCACCATCCTCCGGGTGTACTTGCAACTGATCTCCGTGCGGATCGATTCTCCCTTGGCAAAGTCAACCGCCAGACCGATCTCATCGATCCAGGCGCGGTGGGACTCCCGGGCTACGAGGTGCATCTCGATTCGTGATTCCCGCTCGTTGTAAAACGCCAGGTGATCGAAGAGATCCAGCTTAAAATCCGCCCCCAGATGCTGATTGATGACCGACAGCATGTTCCGGTTAAAGGCCGCCGTTACTCCCGCGGAGTCGTTGTAGGCCCTCTCCAGAAGGGCGACATCCTTGACCAGGTCTGTACCCAGCAGAAATCGATCCTGGGGGATGAGAAGCCTTGCCACATTGCGCAGAAAGGCGACGGCTTCCTCGGCAGTGAGGTTTCCAATGGTGCTCCCCAGGAAGGCAACCAGACGGCGCCCCTCTTCCGGGGGCAGTTCGACGGGGAGGTTGAAGTCTCCGGTCACGCCGCGCACCCGCAATCCCGGATAGTCATTTTCCAGGGCCCGGGCCGTCTCCTGGATCATGTCTTCACTTAAATCAATCGGCACATAGAGATCCAGGAGCCTATGACACGCCATGGCATCGAGCAGGACCCGGGTCTTCCGGCAGTT
>JACPSX010000161.1 GCA_016193065.1 Candidatus Tectimicrobiota bacterium
CCCCCTTGTGAATTTGGTTGGAGAACCGGATGGATCGCCGCTTTTCCCGAATGTGGGGGGATTATAAGCGTTTGGACATCGCCAGGTCAAGCCGCGGATCTTTCCCCCCTCACCCTAGCCCTCTCCCCCTCCGGGGAGAGGGGACCTATCATGCCGATTTCAGCCGCCTCCCTTAGATGTCTAGAAATTTCTTCATGACCTCCAGGTTCTTTCGAATCCGCTCCACATCGGTGCCGGAGGTGAAGGGGGGCAGCATCTGAAGGTAGGCTTCCAGGTCCGCAATGGCCCGGGCAAACAGTCCCGTTTGCGCGAAGAGAAGGCCCCGGTCCCGCAGTTCGTGAGCCGATTCGGGGTCAAGGAGCAAGATTCGCTCGGAAGCAGCCAGGGCTTTGGCGTGCTCACGGCGTGAGATGTAAATGCTTTTCAAGTTGTTCAGGATGCGGATGAGGATCCCCTTGCGGGGCAGCGCAGACAGATACTCCGGGCGCAGAGAGAGGACCCCTCCGTAAATCTGGTCCAGGCGCTGCTGGCAATCCTCCGCCGACAGGAACGACCCGGCATTGTACGGGTCGATGAGCAGTTCCCCCTCGTCCTCCTTGCAACCCACGATAAAGTGGCCGGGCAGTCCCACCCCGACCAGAGGCAACCCCAGGCGCCATCCCAGCTCCAGGTAGATGATGGACAGTGTGATGGGAATCCCCAGCCGGGTGTCGAGAACCTCGTTCAGAAAACTGTTCTTGGGATTATAGTAGTCTTCCCGATTGCCGGAAAAAGCCATCTCATCGAACAAGTACTGGTTTATCACGTCGATGACCTGGCCGGGCCCCTGATTGGCCGGGAGCCTTGCCTGCACCTCCAGCGCCATATCATCCAGCATCCGGATATAGTGGTTAATTTCCAGATCCGGGTATTCCTCCTGGGCGATCAGAAGAGCCCCTCGGGCCAGATCGATGGACTCATCGGGGCTTTGGGTCAAGCTGGCAAAGCGCTCGCGGACCTGGTGAGGGAGAAGCATAGAGAAACCTACAGGCGGCCCAAGGGATATTCTTCCAGATCCACCCTCATGTAGCGAGCCAGCAGGGGGTGAACCCGTTCCAGCTCCCGGTAGACTTCCTGGGCTACCGATCGATACGACGCATGTCCCTGGCGGGCGGAGCGGAGCTGCACGAAGTGGAACATCTCCCGCAGGTTCCAGGTGAACAGGACTCTGCGGCGATAGGCCAGCGGCAATACGTAGGCGGCTTCCAGGGGATGTTTTCTGCGGATCATCCCGTAAGCCTCCCGGGCCTGCTCCATGGAGGCCTCAAAGTGTGTCTCGAGACCTAACTCGGCGACCTCCGGCGGCACCACATAGCCGTGATCGGCTGTGAACTCCTGTAGGTGCTGAGTCGCCATCCGGTGGCGCTGGATGTCCCGGAACGCCCCAAAATCCACGAGGATCTCAAAGGAATAGACCAGATCCTCAAGGGCCCGCAAAGGCGGATCGTGGGGGCCCCGGCCCTTGAGATATTCGTCAATGACCCTCTCCCTTTCCTGGGGAGACAGGAGGCTCACCCTGTCCGTTAGCTGGGCATAGGAAGAGCTGCCGTAGGAGTAGAGAATCGCAGCCACCAGCCGCTTCTCGGCATCCTCAGGAGCCGCGACCAGCCTGACGGTCCTGTCTTCCTGCGGACTCGTGGTCCCCGAGAACTCCTGGGCCATCTCCCGCATCACCTGTTCCGTCTCCATCCGGTAGGGGCTCGGAGCCGCATACTTGATCAGGGTCGGGACGATCTTCTGGGCCTCCTCCTTCACGGCCTGGCCGATGCCCTGGATCTCCTCCAGAGGGTGGGAGAGGAGCTTCGAGATCATATACTCCAAAGCGCGCCCGTTAATGGTCAGACCCAGATTCGTCTGGGTGGCGGCCGGCAGAAGGTAGCGCAAGATGTCGCAGCTTTTGGCCCGGCAGGCGGCCTTGTACGCCGCCTCCGTTTTCCCCTCCTGGCGGGGCCAGCGGGCCTGGACCGCCGCGATGGTCTCCTCCATGAGGGTGTGGTAGCAGGAGAGCAAAGCAGTCACGGTGCGCTCGTAAATTTCCCGGCAGGAAGACTCCTGCAAACGGGCGGGAGTGTAGTAACTGCGGGGGTCGAAGATCACGTAGCGGGTGGACTTCTCCGTATAAGAAGCCAGCCGGTTGTCCTCGATGATCTTGGTGGCCAGGATGGAAACTTCCTCCAGGGCCAGGTGGACAACGGCATGCTCGGCCACCGAGGAGTGACCGTAACCGACCACCCACTTCTCGTGAAACTGCCGGGCCTTCTCTTTCGCCTCGGCCAGCGCTCCGGAATCTTGCTCGATCCACTGCAGGCGCCGGTCCAGATCGACCTCCTGGTCGCGAATCAGCTTGAGGAGGTTGCGGCGCAGGCTCTCCGTGCTGCGGCTGTAGTAGGCAAACAGAACCGCTACGACTTCCTCGGGGAGGTTCCCCAGCGCGTAGATGGGCCGGTCCACGTTGGTCACGTAGGGGGACAACAGAACCTTCTCGTCCGCGGAGAAAGAATCAGGCATCAGGTTTAAGCTCTGCCCTCAGCAACCGGGCGCGTGGTGGATCCCCGCTTTCTCCCGCACCGCGTTCTGCAGCTCTTCGGCCAGCTCCAAGGTCTTGCGGGCCACCTTGCGTGCCCTCTCCTGAGCCTCGGGGGTGGTGGCCAGGCGCTCCAAAAGCCGGCGGCCCAGGAGGTGATGATACCCCTCATCGACCTGAATCGTGTCTCGATACATGCGGGCCGTCACCTCGTCTCCCCGCGCCGTGCAGAGTTCGACAAATTGCTGGTTCTTCACAGTGGCGATGGCCTCCCGGGTGAACTGGGCTCCGGAGACTCTCTCCACGGTGTCCGTGAGGGTCACCAGGGAGTTGAAGAGCGGGCTGTACCCCTGGGCCACCGGATTAAACTCGTCCGTGTTTACCCCCAGATCCTTGAGACGGTCCTGGATCATCCGGTAGTGCTTGGCCTCATCCCCGATCTGGCGGGCAAAGGCGAGCTTCACCTGAATATCCTCTGTCGTCTCCATCCAGCGGGCCGCCAGCTCGGTGGCCTCCAGCTCATTCTTTAACGCCATCTTCAACAACACGACGAGGTCCAGATGAGGATCATCGGCCTCCAGCGTTTCCGTGGGGCCCAGACGGTCCAAAATCTCCTGATTCTCCCGGGCCAGACTTTCGACAAACTCTTTTGAATTCATGACTCCCCCTCCAGTCGGCAGCATTTTTCACTCGGTCTGATGGCCTCACTTATACCGTCCCCCTCCGGTTCTGTAAAGCCCTTCTTCCGGCGGGATCCGGGAAGAGCATTCAGCCATCAGCTATCAGCACTCAGCTTCGGATAAAAAGACCCACGGTTTCTCCTTTTCGGCTTCAAGCTGAATGCTGATCGCTGAAAGCTTCCTAGCTCTCGTTACAACGTTTTGCTGACTTCCGCCAGGCAGCTGAGCGTGCGCCGCATGGAGGCATCGCGTTGGGGCCCGGCGGTTATCGGCATCGCGATGATCTCCGTGGCACCCCAGGCAAGGAGCTCCCGCAACTTGCCGGCCACCTGCTCCTCCTTACCCATCGCCACCACTGCGTCCAGCAGGCGGTCGCTCCAGGCGCCTTCCTTCGCCTCGGGATAGCCGGCATCGACGAACATCTGCTGATAGAAGGGCAACTTGGGATAGTAAACCATCTGCTCCCTGGCCACGGCGCGGACCTCCCTCAGGTTATCGTGCACGCACACCGGCACATGGGCAACCAGGGGCGGGGTATCCCGCTCGGCCTTTCGCGCGCCTTCTTTCATTGCAGGCAGCGCCACCTCCCGAAGGTAGTGGCCCGGGCAAACCCAACTGATGGCGCCGTCCGCGTGCTCCCCGCAGAGTTCGAAAGACCGACGGCGAAGAGCGGAGGCCATGACCGGAACGTCCCGCACCGGCGCCTCGATCTTGGCGTGAGCATGGTAGTGCTCGCCATCAAAGTCCACGGAGCCTTCCCGGAGCAGCGTCTTGACGATGGTAAGGTACTCGCGCAGATTGGCCAGCGCTGTCCGGAAGTGAGCGCCGAACATTGTCTCCATGCCGGCCTTGTGGCTGGGCCCGACGCCGAGCCGGAAGCGGCCAGGCGACAGTTGCGCTACGACCTGAGCCTGCGAGGCCGTGACGATTGGGTGGCGCGGCCAGGTAGGCGTAATGCACGTCCCCAGGAGAATGCGCTCTGTGCGGGCTGCGGCGGCTGCAAACAAGGTGAGGCCGTCCAGTCCCGCGCCCCCCGTGGTGAGCCACGCTGCAGAAACGCCCATGCGTTCCAGCTCCTGAATTCGCGCCACCACCGCCTTGCTGTCGCCGCCCATGGCGGTTACTCCGATCCGCTGCTTTGCCATAAACTCCTCCTTTGAAGCTGTCTCTTCTTGCTTGCATCGATTGTACGGAGTCCGTGCCGATGGCACAAGGAGAAAGCGGTGGAACGGCAGTCCTTGACGGTCCGCCGGTGGGACGGTATAGTTAACCGATCTCACCTGGAAACGGCGTGAGGGGGTGAGAGCCGAGACATTGGCCGAGAACAGCTCTGCGCGAGCAGACAAATCCTGGAACACTCAAAAAACAGACTATGAACTACCTTAGAGAGCTGCCCAAATTTGAGTACCTGGCGCCCCAAAGCATACCCGAAGTGTGCGAGATGCTGGCCGCGCACGAAGGCGAAGCCAAGCTCATGGCAGGAGGCACAGACCTCATCATCATGATGCGGCGCCGGGAGGTGGTGCCCCACTACCTGATCGGGCTGAAGAGCGTCCCCGAGTTGAACTTCATCCGGGAGGAGAAGGACGGCGGGCTCACCATCGGCGCCATGGCCACCTCCTGGGAGATTCAATCCTCGTCGCTCGTACGCCAGCGCTATGATTTCCTGGCCAAGACCGCCGCCGACATTGGCAGCATCGAGAACCTTCACGTCAGCACCATCGGCGGGAACCTGTGCGACGGTTTTCCTTGCGTTGACTTCCCGGCTCCCCTGCTCACCCTGGATGCAAAGGTCAAGCTGGTAAGCCAGAGGGGCGAGCGGATCGTTCCTCTGGACGGTTTTTACCTGGGTTATCAAAAGACGGCCGTAGAACCGGACGAGCTGCTTACCGAAATTCAAATCCTACCTCACAACCATCGCTACGGGGGTGCGTACATCAAGTTTCACGACCGCCACGCGATTGACATCACGACCACCGGGGCCGGTGCCTTCATCACGCTGGACTCCGATGGGCAGACGGCCCGGGATGTAAAGATTGCGCTCACGACAAGTGCCCCGGTGCCTCTGCGCGTCAAAGGTGCCGAGGCCGCCCTGTGCGGACGGAAGGTCACCGAAGAGGCGACCGAGGAGGCAGGGCGGATTGCCTCAGAGGAAGCAAGTCCCCGGACCTCGTGGCGATCTACGGCAGAGTTTCGTACCAAGCTCGTGCAGGTGCTCGTGCGGAGAGCCCTGAGGCAGGCCTGGAGAAAAGTCACGACTTCGTCTTCTTCGGGTGCGGCGCCCGACCTGTGGCTCATGCATCCCCTAGACCCACGCATAGGAGAGAACCGGTGAAGCAGCGGGTCCCGATTTCCTTGACGGTGAACGGAGAGATTCATGAGCTCTTCATCCCTCCCTGGCAGTTGTTGCTGGACACGCTCAGGGACGAGTTGGGTCTTACGGGAGCCAAGCGGTGTTGCATCGAAGGACAATGCGGGGCCTGCACCGTATTGATCGATGGGAAGCCCATCAATTCCTGCCTGTATTTGACCATCGAAGCTCAAAACCAAGAGATCGTGACGGCGGAGGGCCTGGTGGAGGACGGAAAGCCCCATCCCATCCAAAAAGCCTTTGTCGAGCGCGGAGCCGTTCAGTGCGGCTTCTGCACTCCGGGACTGGTCGTGGCCACCAAGGCGCTTTTGGACCAAAATCCCAACCCCACTGAGGATGAGATCCGGATTGCTCTGTCCGGGCACTTATGCCGCTGTGGAGCCTACGTGCAGATCACGGAGGCGGTGATGGCAGCGGCACGGGAAACGGCACAGAAGGAGGTGGGCGTATGATGACCCTGGAGGAGGTCATTGAGAGGGAAGGGTATTCCGTCATTGGAAGACCCACACCCAAGAAAGACGGCTGGATCAAGGCGACGGGGGAAGCCAAATTTGCCGATGACCTGTATTTTCCCGGCATGCTCCACGGGAAGCTCCTGCGCAGTCCTCTTCCCCATGCGAGAATTCTCCACATCGACACCAGCCGGGCCGAGAAGCTGCCCGGCGTTCGCGGAGTCGTCACGGCAAAAGACTTTCCGGGCATCCTATACGGAGATTTTGCCCACACCCGGGACTACCTGCCGCTCGCCCAGGACAGGGTTCGCTACATTGGCGAGGAGGTGGCGGCAGTAGCGGCCACGGACATGGACACCGCCGAGGAAGCGCTCGATCTGATCTGCGTCGAGTATGAACCCCTGCCGGCGGTGTTCAGCCCGGAAGAGGCGATGCAGCCCGAAGCTCCTCAGCTCTACGACCGTGCTCCTAACAACATCGCCTCGAAAAGCGAGTTTCATTACGGGGATGTGGAGAAGGGTCTTGCCGAGTCCGATTATGTGCGAGAGGACACCTTTGAAACTCAGTCCATGAAGCAAGGGATGCTGGAGCCCCATGCCTGCGTAGGTCTATGGGAAGGATCGGGTAAGATCACGCTGTGGTCCTGCAAGTCGAGCCCTTACGTGGTCTGGCGGCACCTGGCGATGGGATTGGGAGTCGATCCGGGCAATATCCGTGTGATCCAGACCTACATCGGCGGCTCCTTCTCCGGGGGAAAGCAGGAAGGCATGCCCATGGACTTCTGCGCCGTCATATTGTCCAAGAAGACCGGACGGCCCGTGAAGTTCGTGCACACGATGGACGAGGTCCTGGTGATCGGTCACATGCGCCACTCCATGAAGATCCGGCTCAAGACAGGGGTAAAGCGGGATGGGACTCTCGTCGCTCAGCACTGCCGGATCATCGCCAACGGCGGCGCCCACGCCAGCATCGGGCAGCTCAGCATCTTTTTGCCCGGCTTGGGGCTCAACCTGCCCTACCGGGTGCCCAATGTACAGATGGAATCGTACCGGATCTACACAAACACCGGCTTCGCCGGGGCGCTGCGCAGCCACACCCAGCCCCAGATCTGCTTTGCCCGGGAATCTCAGATCGAGATGATCGCCAAGGAACTGGACCTGGATCCCGTCGAGATGCGCAGGAAGAACGCCCGCGCCGGCGGAGACGTGACCCCCAGTGGTTTCAAGCTGGGAACCTTCGGCTTTCTCGATGGCCTTGACCGCGTGATAGAAGCTTCCGGCTGGCGGGAGAAATACGGAAAGCTCCCTCGGGGTCGGGGAATCGGCATGGCGGGAAGCGGCATGATCAGCGGGGCCCGTCTCATGTCCCATTCCGCTTCCTCGGCACAAATCAAGATCCGGGAAGACGGGACCGTAGCCCTCATGACCGGCTCGGCGGATATCGGCCAGGGCGCCGACACGGTGCTCTCTATGATCGCAGCCGAGGTTCTCGGCGTGCGTGTGGACGATGTCACGTACGCCATGATTGACTCCGATGTGACACCCCTAGATCCAGGTGCTTTCAGCTCCCGGGTCACATTGTGGACCGGCAACGCCGTGAAGCAAGCAGCGGAGGATGCCCGCAAGCAGTTGGAGGAAGTGGCCGCCCAAAAGCTCAAGGCGGATCCGAAACATCTGGTTTTCCGGGATCGCCGCGTCTACGTGCGCCACGACCCGCAGAGAGGGATGGATTTTGCAAGCCTGGTACGCTCGACTCAAAACCGCCTGGGACATCCGGTCATGGGACAGGGCTCTTACACAAGCGGAGATGAGCCCATCGCTGTTCAGGGTGGATACGGAAATGCTTCCCCAGCGTACAGTGCCTCGGTCGTGGTCGTGGAGGTGGAAGTGGACGAGGAAACGGGGCATGTCACGCTGGCGGGAATCTGGAACGCCAGCGACTGCGGCTTTCCGCTCAACCCCATGGCGGTTGCGGGGCAGTCCATGGGGGCCTTCACCATGAGCATGGGCCAGGCGCTTTACGAGAACCTGATCCGCATCGAAGGTCAGGTGATGAACCCGTCGTTCCGGGACTACAAGATGCCCCTGATCGTGGATCTGCCCAAGGTGGAGAACGTGCACCTCTTCGACATCATCACGAACGATCCCAACGGCCCGTTCGGCGCCAAGGAGGCGGGGCAGGGGCCGGGAGACGGGGTTATTGCGGCTCTGGCAAACGCCATCTACAACGCCACCGGCGTGCGCGTCAAGAGCCTGCCCATCTCACCCTCCAAGATTCTCTCTGGGTTGGAAGAATCACGATCGAATAAGCCGTAGGGCGCAGTTTCGAGTAACCCCGCGAACACTTCTTACAAAGTCTCCTCCCCCTGGACGGGGGAGGACCAAGGTGGGGGTGAGACCGGGCCTCATCAATGGCTTGTTAGCCCGTAGTTCTGATGGGCGAACTTCACATCACAGTTGGGTGGCCAACGGCTGAGGGTATGCGAGCAATCTCAAACCTGGGATGAAACGATAGTCACTCTGATTCTTTGTTACGAAGGACATATCCAGTGACAGAGCAGAGGCTGCAATCAGCGCGTCCGCAATCAATAAGCCATGGCTCACCCGATAGCGGCGTAACAAGTCAATGGCAACATCTGAGGTTTGCTCGTTCAGCTTGATGACCTGAAAGCGCAGCAGAAACCGATCCAGTGTACGCAGTTCAGCCTTGCTGCGACACCCGATAGTGAGTTCCATCTGTGTGATTGCGCTGATTGCCGGGAATGCCTGTTGCTCGATCTGTCGGAAAGATGACACGGCTTCGCGAACGCCGCGCCCCATATCGATCAGGATGTCAGTGTCGATCAACACCAAGTCAGGCACGGCGCCTCACCCATTCGCGTTCTCGCACATTCCGAACCCAGGCACCGCTGTCTTGCAAATCCTCGCGATTGCGCCACATGCCAATGAAGGCTTCGCTCGCCAGTTTGGCTGGCTTTGCTGCCTTGCGTGAACGCGATGGAGCATAACGCTGCCGCAGAAAGGCGATGAAATCCATCACTTGTCGCCGTGCTTCGGGAGGCAAGCTGTTAAGGTCTTGCCATGACGTTTTCACACTCATAAGTCACCTCGCCTTATTTATCGGTGATATTCGGGAGATTGTCAACCCTAAGCCTGTCCCCTTCGGGAAGCGAGGGAATTATTGCTCCGACTTCGAACTCATGACATCAGCGGCCAAAAGAGTAAAATGGTTTGATCTCCCTGAAGGAAGAAAGAGTGAGGTAGGAGCGGAGTGCGTTCCTGCGTGCCCGGAGGTTCTCCATCACCGGATCAGTTTTTTCGCGAACTCCATCTCCGGGAAGATGCCCGAGCCGGGAATGCTTGCGTGTGAATGGAGAGGGGACAAAGGAGTTCCGGGTAGAACGCGAAGCAGGAAATCTGTATGATTACACCGGGTGACGTTAGCCTACAGGAGGGGCCACGCATGCTGAACCCCAATGTCGCATCATCCACCCGGGTGCACCTGTGGTTCGAATCATGTTGAACGAGCGGGAGTAGCCATGGCATCCAGCCTTGCAAAGATCCTGGACCGGAGTACCCTGCGCCGGATGGCCGGGCCTCGCTCGTTCGAGCGGGGTGAAGAGTACTTCGCCGGCGGGCAGGTTCGCGCCCTCGCGGAAGACGGTGGCACCCTCACGGCGAGAGTGCTCGGCACGCGGGAGTATCGCGTGAAGCTCTGGGTCGAAAAGGGCGAGATCGACTACTCCTGCACCTGCCCCGTGGGCATGGCCGGGGAGTTCTGCAAGCACTGCGTGGCCGCCGGGCTTTCGTGGCTCGACGGGGCGCATCCCGGAGAGGGGAAGCGGAAGAAGACGGGGAAGCCGGCCACCACAATGGACGACGTCCGCGCTTATCTCGGCGGACAGGAAAAGAAGGCCCTTGTCGAGATGCTCATGAAGCAGGCCATGGAGGACGACCGGTTGCGCCAGAGCCTTCTGCTGAAGGCGGCAAAGAAGAGCCCAAAGGGTCTGGACACGGCGGCGTACCGGGCGGCCATCGAGGAAGCGATCGACATCGGGGAATTCATTGATTACCGGGGCGCGTACGACTACGCGCGGGGCATCGGAGAGGCCGTGGATTCGGTCGAGGAACTCCTCAAGGAAGGGCACAACGTAGAGGTAATCGAGCTCGCCGAGCACGCATTGGCTGCGGCCGAAGATGCGATGGGATCGGTCGACGACTCGGATGGGCTCATGGGCGGCATCCTGGAGCGGTTGCAGGAGATCCATCTCAAAGCCTGCAAGAAGGCCAAACCGGACCCAGAGGCACTGGCCAGGCGACTCTTCGAATGGGAGATCCGAACGGAGTGGGACACGTTCTACGGCGCCGCCGAAACATACGCCAACGTCCTTGGCGAGAAGGGGCTGGCGGTGTACCGCAAGCTTGCCGAAGCCCGGTGGGCGAGCGTACAGACCCTCGGCCCAGGGGACGATGATACGAAAAGGTTCGGGAAGCACTTCCGGATCACGCACATCATGGAGACGCTGGCCCGGCAGACCGGCGACGTGGAGGCCGTGGTCGCGGTCAAGAAACGCGACCTCTCTTCCCCTTATTCCTACCTCGAGATCGCCCAGGCCTATAAGCAGGCGCGCAAGCACGACCTGGCGTTGGAATGGGCGGAGCGGGGTGTGAAAGCTTTCCCGAAGCGGCCGGATCCCAGGCTCAACGAGTTCCTGGCCGAGGAGTACCACCGCCGGAAGCGTCACGACGAGGCGATGGCCCTCATCTGGATCGACTTCACGGCGGCGCCCGGCCCGGACCTCTACCGAAAGCTGAAAAGCCATGCCGATCGGATCGGGCAGTGGCCGGACTGGCGGGAGAAAGCCCTCACCCACCTGCGAGAGGAGATCGCGAAGGCGAAGCAGCAAGCGCAGAAAAGCCGCTGGGGGTGGTCCGCCTGGGCCGATCATTCGGAGCTCGTGAAGATCTTCCTCTGGGAGAAAGACGTTGAAGCCGCGTGGCGTGAGGCGAAGGAAGGCGGATGCTCCAGCGACCTCTGGCTGGCGCTTGCCGCCAAGCGGGAGAAAGGCCATCCGGATGAGGCCCTTCCCGTGTATCAGGCTCAAGTCGATCCGACCCTCAACCGGAAGAACAATCAGGCATACCAAGAAGCCGTGGGCCTCCTGCGCAAGATCCGCGGTCTGATGACTGGTCTCGGCCGGGGGGCGGATTTCGCCCGGTACCTGGAATCCGTACGCGCGGCGCACAAGCCCAAGCGGAACTTCATGAAGCTGCTGGATCGGGCGAAATGGCAATAATGATAGAGCTTCACAGGATTTGGATCAAACGAAGGAGGAGAGTTCCTCATGGCTGCAGGAAGAAAAGGGACGTCCCGACCTCCCGGGCCCACCATTGATCAGGTGATCGAGGAATTTCTGGCCGATCAGCGCGGGCGGCTGAAACGCCGAACTTTCACCCAGCACAAAGACGTGCTCGACCTGCTGCGGAGCCACCTGAACGGCTACGGATACGAGGGCTTGTCCAAGGCCGAATCCGCCCTTTTCGACAAGTACTATGACGCCGAGGGGGAAGAACACTGCGAATTCTGCCGGCTCTTCGGGCCGGACAAGATCGTCGAGAACCTGGGGGGATTCCTCGGGTACTTCATGATCCGCAAGGTCATCGCCGGCGCGGAACTCAAGCGCGCCGCGGGCACGGTGACGAAGAAGCTCAGCCAGTGGCTAGTCGAGAAAGGATACATTTCCGAGGAGTCCGCTCGCGAGGGCTCGGAGCGGGGCGGCGAAGCAGCCAGGGATCTCCCCAAGGCCGACAGGGCAACGGAGATCCTTCTTGAGGCTGCGGAGAAGTTCGCCGCCGCTGGGAAAGAACTGGACGACAAGGACTACCGGGATTTCGGCCAGTACACGATTGCCAAGTTGGAACCGGGAAAGCTCTGGCTGAAAGATCCGGAGAGAGACGAAACTCTGGGTCCAGTCCCTGTCCCCAAGGAAGCGACCAGCCTGCTGGAAGAAGGCTGGGAACTCAGTTGTGCGATGGGAAGGATTCGCGGGCAGTGGCAGATTTTGGAAATCGCCAACGTGTATCCTATGTAAGAGGAGAACCGAGGTGGGGTGAGAAAAGGGGACACCCCCATCCTGGCCTTCCCCGCACGCCCAGAGGGTACCCGGGGGGAAGGGATCAATTGGGCGGACTTTCCCTGTCTGTTGAACGGAGGAAGTATGGTTACCGTTTCCCCCCCTGGATGGGGGAATCCCCTCCTGTACGGGCATGACCTGACGCCGGGAATCGTGGCGGTGGAGATGACTCCGGCAGGGAGCATTTCTCTCTACATCCGCCGCGAGGGGAAGGTCACCCGTACGGAAGAACCCCTGGAGCCGTTCATGTTTTTATCGGACGACTCTCTTCTGAAGGGATTCGAAGGGGAAGTGGAACGGAAGACCCTGGCGGGCAACGCGTTCTACCGGGAACTGCTCACCTTCCCTTGCTGGAAAGATCTCGAACAGTGCCGCAAGTACATCCAGACAAACGCGGGGATCACTGCCGGGCATCCCGATTCCCCCCAGCTTTTCCTGAACGACCCCGTGCAGCAGTACTTGATCAAAAGCGGGAAAACCTCCTTCAAGGAGATGGACTTCTCCCGGCTCAAACGCCTGCAGGTAGACATTGAGACATACTGTGCCCCGGAGTTCGAGTTCCCCAACGCCGGCCGGAAGAGCGACCGGATCACGGCCATCGCCCTGTGCGACGAGAGCGGCTTCGAGCGCGTGCTCTTCGGAAAGGAGATGACGGAAGAGGAGATGTTGCGGGAGTTCGTGCGGCTGGTCCGGGATCTCGATCCCGACGTCATCGAGGGTCACAACCTGTTCAAATTCGACCTCCCCTACCTGTGCACGCGGGCCAGGATGCACAAGGTCCACCTGGAGCTGGGCCGGGAAGGGCAGGAGCCCACCGTGCGCAACTCGCGTCTCATGATCGCCGAACGCACGATCGACTATCCCCGATACGGCATTTACGGCCGGCACGTTGTGGACACCTGGATCCTGGCCCAGTACTACGACATCGCCACCCGCGAGCTGGAAAGCTTCGGACTCAAGGACGTGGCCGTTCAGCTTGGGGTGGCGGGGCCTCAACGGGTGTACGTGGAAGGGGATCGCACCTCCTGGTACTTTGATCACGAACCCGAGACTCTCCTGAAGTATGCTCTGGACGACGTGCGGGAAGTGCGTGACATCAGCGCCCTCTTGAGCCCCAGCTATTTTCTCCAGGCCCAGATCTTCCCCTACTCGTTCCAAAACGTGGTCGTGCGGGGCAACGCGGCCAAAATCGACGCGCTCTTTCTGAGAGAGTATTTGCGCCAAGGGTACTCGATCCCGAAGCTCAAAGGCGGGACCGAAGTCGCCGGCGGCTATACGGACATCTTCTGGACCGGAGTGGTGAAGAACGTCCTGCATTGCGATGTCCAATCCCTATACCCTTCCATCATGCTGGCTTACGGGATATTTCCGGAATGCGACGAGCTCCAGATCTTTAGCAAGCTGCTGAAGGATCTGGTCCGTTTTCGACTGGAAGCGAAGGAACAGGAACGATTGGCGAAGGAAACCGGTCCGCGCAGCTATTACCACGCGCTGCAAACCACCTTCAAGATCGTCATCAACTCCTTTTACGGCTACCTGGGGCATGCCTTCTCCCACTTCGCCGACTTCGTCCAGGCGGCGGCGGTGACCGAGAAGGGGAGGGTGATCCTGCGCACGATGATCGGATGGCTGCGGGAGCAGGAGTGCGAGATCGTGGAGATCGACACGGACGGGATCTACTTCGTCCCCCCTGCCGCAGCCTGGGATGAAAGCGGCGCGGAGCGCCTCATCGCCGATCTAAACGCCGCTCTCCCGGAGGGGATCGTGGTGGAGCTGGACGGCCGCTACGCCGCCATGTTCAGCTACACGATGAAGAACTACGCGCTTCTGGACCTCTCGGGGCGTCTCACGATCAAGGGCTCCGGCTTGCGCTCGCGGGGGATTGAAAAATACCAGCGGGATTTCCTGCGGGAACTCATTCTGCTGGCCCTGCGCGGTGAATTGTCCCGCGCTCCCGGGCTTCTGGAACAGCGCCTGCGGGATATCGCCGAACACAAACTCCCCATCAAGGAGATCATGAAAACCGAGACACTGCAGGATTCGGTGGAAACCTACCAAGGGAAAATCAAAGAGGGGAAGAGAAACCGCAGCGCCCTCTACGAGCTGGCCCAGGTCTCCGGCCGGCCCTACCAGGCCGGGGATCAAGTCTCCTACTACGTGACCGGGGACTCCGCCAAGGTGACGGCTTATAACAATGCCAAACTCGCGGCCGATTGGAGCCCTCAGCATCCGGATGAGAACGTGGCCTACTACCAGAAGAAGCTGCGGGAACTGTACGAGAAATTTGTCCCGGCCTTGAATCCCGCCGGCCCTCAGGAGGACAAGAGCTCCTCGTAGCGTCCTTTGCTGAACCCCGCAGTTGCCTTTTCTCCCCTCACGACCACGGGGCGCGAGATGAAGGTGTACTCCTGCGCCATCAGGCGAATCATTTCACGGGCAGACAGTTCTTTGCCTGCCAGCCCCATCGTCCGGTACTTGATTGCTCGCCTGGAGAAGAGCCCCCCGGCCCCGCCGACCTTCTTGGCCAAGCTCTCGACTTCCTTGGCCGACAAGGGCTCGGATTTCAGATCCCGGAACTCCATATCCCCCGCCTTGATCCCCTGCTCCTTGAGAAAGGCAACTGCCTTCTGGCAGGTGTTTCAGGTAGGCACCCAGTAGACCTGCACCTTCATCGGTTCTCCTCCTTTAAGAAAGTCCTTCTCTAGACTGCCCGAGTTCCGGTACCCCGTCAAGCCGGCTCTGAGAGGGCACCCCGGTCCCTCCCTTCTCTCTTGCCCTCCCCCCAGGTTCCGGGTAAAGTGGGCTATCTTTTCCACGTCGACGTGGACATGAGTTTTCTCGATTGAAAGGAGGCTGAATGTATCTGGACCGGCGACGCTCACCCATTGCCTGGCCCGATGGGGCCCGCATCGTAATCATCCCCTGTGTAGCCTTTGAAACCTGGCCTGCCGACCTGGGCACTCCGGAGACCATGCAAAACGAAGATCGCCCGCCGCTTTCCAAAAACGCTCTCTTCCGCAGGGACCTGTGCTCCGTAACGGACCGGGAGTACGGCGAGCGGGTGGGCGTGTTCCGGATGCTCGACGTCTTCGCCCGGGAAGGGATCCACACCACATTTTTCCTCAACGCCATTAACCTGGAGCGCTGTTCGGAAGCCTGCAAAGCCATCCAGGAGGCGGGTCACGAGCTGGCCTCGGAAAATTATATCCACGACTACAGCTTCATGAAGACCTACGAGCAGGAGCGCGAAGATCAACGCAAGACCGGGCGCATCTTCGAGCAGAGGACCGGGCAGCGTCCCGTGGGCTACCTGTCTACAGGCGTGCGCCCCTCGAACAACACCCCGGAGATTATCGCAGAGGAGGGCTAGTGAACGGAAAGAAGAAGCTTGTGGTCATGTCCTACCTGCGCTACTTGAACGACTACTCGACGATGAAAAGCGTGGAGAGAATCCCCCAGGATCTGCTGAGCGTGTGGAAAGACACCTTTGACCAGCTTTACCTGGAGGGAGAAACCTACCCCTCCATGATGGCCTGGGGCCTGCATCCGTTCCTGAGCGGACGTCCCTACCGAGCCAAAATTCTCCGGGAGTTTATCCGCTATGCCAAGGGACATCCTGGGGTGTGGTTCGCCCGCTGCCAGGAGGTAGCCCGCTGGTGGAAGGATCACTACTCGGAATCCTGGGTGGAGGAGTGGCCCAACATCCGCATGTAGCCCGCGTGTTCCGTCGACTGGGACCCAGCGCTCGAAAGCAGGCGCGCTGCCGAGTCCCGGAAAAAAAGAGTACGAACTCTCTGTCCTCCGGGCTACCATAACGAGCGTTGGAATCAGGCCCGGAGGTATGAGGAGGAACTGTGGACCCGGGAGCCGCCAGGCTGGTTCTCTTCGATATTGACCAGACGCTGATTTCTTCCGCGGGGGCCGGGATCAGGGCACTGAACGCGGCGTTTCAGCAGGAGCTGGGGATTTCCGACGCCCTGCGGGGGATCCGCTGCGACGGCAAACTGGATCCCGCCATCATCAAAGAGGTCCTGGACCCGCAAGGGGACGGGGCACACCCCGAACTCATGCACAGGGTCCTGAGGCGCTACCTGGAATGTCTGCGCGCGGAGATGGAGCAGACCCAAGGAGGGCACATTAAACCGGGAATCCAGGCCCTTCTCGACCGACTCCACGAATCCGGTCTGAGCCTGGGTCTTCTCACCGGAAATGTCCGGCAGGGGGCTCTCATTAAGCTCCGTCACTTCGCCCTGGACTCATACTTCCCCGTTGGCGCCTTTGGCGACGACGCGGAGGAGCGCTGGCAACTGGTCCCGGTCGCCAGGCAGCGGGCTGAGGATCATTACGGGCGATCGTTCCCGCCTAACCGCATCTTTGTCATCGGGGACTCCCCCCGCGACATCGAATGTTGCCGGCCCAGCGGCGCGGTTTCCATTGCCGTGGCCACCGGATCGAGTTCCATGGAGGCGCTGGCCACCCAAAACCCCCACTACGTTTTCCCCGATTGTTCCCAATTCCAGCGCATTGCTCGGGCGATCCTGTCTCACGAGACTTAGGGAGGGGGACGGAGATGTTCGGGCGGAGATTCTTCCTTGCGAACTTGCTGGCCGGATTCGGAGCCCTGTTGTTCCCGGGCCGCAGCCGGGCGAGCTGTCAACTCAACGTGGTCCAGGGCCCCGGGCAGAGAGAACGGGTGAGGCCCGTAAGCTTTCACGCCACCGGAAAGACGACTCTGGAGTGGATCGCCCACGCTTGCTTTGCGATCACGACGGGACAGGGGACAAGGATCGTCGCGGACCCGGCCTTCCGCCTGGAGGGTCCCCCTTTGCCGGCAGCGGACGTGGTCACCGCAGGCTGCCTCCACCCCTTTCACAATGCTTTGGGCGCCGTGCCGGGGAATCCCAGGGCATTTGTCGGCATCAGCCCGGATGGACAGAATTGGAACCGGATCAGCGCCACCGTGAAAGAGGTCAAGATCACCTCAGTCCCCACGCTGCATCTCGACGGGCAGCAAAAGGGGTCCGCGTTCCTCTTCCAGTTTGGCGGGCTGTGCCTTGTTCACCTGGGGGATCTAGGGCAGCCCCTCACCCCCGAGCTGCGGAGCTTGTTGGGACGGCCGGACGTCCTGCTGCTCCCCATCGGCGGCGGCAGCTATTCCATCGGGCCGGAACGCGCCCGTGCGGTTCTGCAAGATCTCCAGCCCCGCCTTGCGATCCCGATGCACACCGGGGAACCCGAAGAAGAGGTCATCTCCCGCTTCGTTGCTGGATTCCCCCGGGTTCAAAGACTCGAACAGACGACCCTCTCCCTGACGCGGTTGTCGCTGCCCGTACAGACGACCATTGCCGTCCTGAAGCATCTTTGACGCGTGCGCGATTCAGAGCTTCTTCGCTTGGAAAAGACAATCATTTGCTGCCGGCGCTGCCCCCGACTGGTACGCTACCGGGAGGAAGTGGCCCGCACAAAGCGGCGCCAGTACCAGAATTGGGAGTATTGGGGTCGTCCGCTGCCGGGATTTGGCGATCCCAAAGCCCGCCTCTTGGTGGTGGGCCTGGCGCCGGCAGCTCACGGGGCCAACCGCACGGGACGGCTGTTCACAGGAGACCGCAGCGGAGACTGGCTCTACGAAGCCCTTTACCGGTTCGGCTTTGCCAACCAGCCGACCGCCACGAGCCGCCAGGACGGCTTAAAGCTCAAGGACTGCTACATCACAGCCATCGTTCGCTGCGCTCCGCCGCAAAACAAGCCCACCCTCCAGGAACAGAACAACTGCCGGCCCTACCTGCTGGAGGAGATCCCGCTCCTGAAGAAAGTTCGGGTCGTCATTGCCCTGGGGCAGATGGCCTTTGCGGGCTATTTGAGAGCTCGAAAGGAACTGGATCTCTCTCTCCCCGGGCCCCTGCCTCGATTTGCCCATGGCAGCAGAACCGATTTTGGGGACAGGATGACCCTCCTCGGTTCCTACCACCCGAGCCAGCAAAACACCTTTACCGGGCGCCTTACGGCTCCCATGTTTCATAAGGTCTTCGCCACAGCTCGGCATCTTCTTCCCCATTAGGGACAAGCTCCCCTGCGCGAAGCCTCTGGAATGTTGGAGTTGACCCCGATCCGAAATTCTGACCCCGGACGCCTCCTTCAACACAGATCTGAAAAGCCATAGGACCAAACTCCCAAAATGATCCAGAAACGTGAAGGCCCGATTTCCAATGATTATGAACCTCATAGTTTCGGATCGGGGTTGAAGGAACAGGGTTTTTCTGCTATTTCTGCAAGGGGCAAGGAAGGAGCTGGAGTTTTGGTCGTACAGGTTGAGTGCTATGCGGGCTACCGGGGTAACGAGCGTCCCCTGCGGTTCTCCTTCGGCAACCGCACCTACGAAGTGCGGCGCATTTTGGACCGTTGGTACGGGGAAGACCACCGTTATTTCAAAGTCCAGGCCGACAACGAATACATTTACCTCCTCAAGTACAATGAAGCCGAGGATCTCTGGACCCTCGAATGGGTCGACCCTCAAAGAGATTCCTCCCCTTAAAGGATACGCAAAAAGGTGATCCACTTCCTGCGGATGCCCAACTGGGATCTGATCCCCAACTTAATCTATGGATTCCTGGAACGAAACGGAGGGGTGAGTGCCCGACCCTTTGACACCTTAAACCTCTCCTATCGGGTCGGCGATGACCCGGCCTCCGTGAAATCAAACTGGCATCGTGTGAAAAACCGTTTAGGACTCGACGGCCTGCCCATCGTGACACTGAAGCAAGTTCATGGGGACCACATTGTGACCCTGTCGAACCCGGCCTCAAAAGACGCTGGGGAGGGAGATGCTTTGGTAACTCGAACCCCACACACGATCCTGGGGATCCTGACGGCGGATTGTGTCCCGATCTTACTGGTCGATCCCTCCACTCGTGTTGTGGCTGCGGTTCATGCGGGGTGGCGCGGGACCTTGCTCGGGATTACCGAGAAAGCCGTGCAGCACTTGAAGGCCCACTTTGCCGTCCACACCGAAAACCTGCAGGCCGCCCTGGGACCGGCCATCGGCGGGTGCTGCTACGAGATTGAGAGCCACATTTTCGAGCGGATCCAGGCGCGCTGGGGGCCGGACTCCGAGCCGGCTTGGAGCAGCCACGGCGAGCGGGGAAACCTCGATTTGAGGACCCTGATTACACACCAGCTCTACGGCGCCGGTTTGAAGGAGACCCAGGTCTTCCGGGTCGGGCCCTGCACTTCCTGCTCCCCCGATTTTTTCTCCTACCGCCGGGAGCGCAAAGAGACCGGGAGGCAACTGAGCTTTATCGGCTGGCTCTCCTAGAAAAGGGAATCCATGAGCGCGACCGAGCCCGAAAGTCATTATCGCTGGGTGGTCACGTCCGCCTCCTTGGTTCTTGTGGCCCTCAGCTACGGCTCTGCTTCTGCCTTCTCTGTCTTCCTGAAACCCCTGGTGGAAGAATTTGGCTGGCCCCGTGGAGCAGCTTCCCTGGCTTATTCGTTCAACATGGTGTGTTCTGGGCTATTCGCAATTGCCATGGGAGCTGTAGCCGATCGCTACGGCACCAGGCGTGTGGCCTTGCTGGGAATCACCTTCCTGGGCCTGGGGTTGATCCTCTCCAGCCGAACCAGCCACTTGTGGCAACTCTATCTCTCTTTTGGCCTGGTGGCCGGAGGAATGGGATTTGGATCCCTCAACGCCCCACTCGTGGCAAACGTCACAGGCTGGTTTGATCGGAATCGAGGTCTGGCTACCTCCATAACCTTTTCAGGGACAGGCCTGGGTGTTATGGTGCTCTCTCCCCTGAGCCGTTACCTGATTACCACCTATGGCTGGCGAACCTCATTTCTTATTTTAGGGGTTCTATCCTGGACCATTGGTTTCCCTCTGGCCCTCCTCATCCGAACTCGTTTTTCTGCACACTTTGCCTCCACGAGCCAGGCGCTTGCTTCCGCAACGGCTCCGGACCCTCATGTCCCCGGGCCTCCCCTAAAGAACCGTCCGAACGGGGAATTAAGCCAGCTCCTGTGGCGCATGAGGAGCGCCATTTTGTGCTGCTGCATCACCATGTCTATCCCGCTGGTCCATGTGGTGGCCTACGCCCAGGACCAGGGAATTCCCAAGATGGCAGCCGCCACCCTGCTGGGTGCTATGGGGGGCTTTGGATTTGTCGGCCGAATTCTTATGGGATTCGTTTCGGACCGGATTGGCGGGAGATCCACGCTCCTGCTGTGTTCCATCTTGCAGACTTCCGGCGTCCTTGGACTCCTCATGGCCCATGGTCTTGGGACCCTCTACTTGTTTGGCAGCCTTTTTGGCATTGGCTACGGCGGCCTCCTTCCGCAATATGCCGTCATTACACGCGAGGCGATGGGCACGAGGGTGATTGGCCGGACTTATGGAACCATCTCCCTGTTTGGTACCGGGGGAATGGCCATCGGCGGGGCTCTCGGCGGCTTCCTCTTCGACCTGAGCGGCACCTATTTGCTGCCGTTTGGCCTGGCCGTGTTGTCAGGAATTGCGAATATCCTGCTGGCCGTCTCGCTACTCCACATGAAAGTGGAGTCCTCACCCACCCCCGTCCTCCAGGCCAAGAGCCCGTCGCTCTCCTGACGAGGTGTGAGCCCTTGCCCTCTTTTCTGCCGCGCAGCTTCCAACCTGAGCTCATCGATGGGGAAGAATTTACGAACGAGGAGCTGGTCACCAGCTATCACGAGATCGAGTGGGTAAACCGCTTTCTCGGAGGCACCCGAACCCTCACGAGCCATCTCTTTCCCTTATTGTCAGGAAAAAATCCCCCGCTCCAACTTGCCGACGTCGGATGCGGGAGTGCCGATATCCCGCTGCAGGTGCTGCAGTGGAGCCGAAAGATGGGGATTCCAGTCCGTCTCATCCTGGTGGATCGCAACTTTCATATCCTGCGCATCGTCAAGGAGCGCTTCGCCGGCTTTGCAGGAGTTCTGGTGGCCCAGGCAGACGCAAACCGACTCCCCTTCAAGCCGGGAAGTATTCACATTCTCACGGCTTCCTTGCTGCTCCACCATTTCCCAACGGCTCAGGCCGTACAACTACTGCGCCATTTCCAGGAGATCTCCCGGGAGGCGATTCTCATTAACGACCTGATCCGCGGCTGGATCCCTTATCTGAGCATTTCCCTGCTCAGCACTCTCTTTTCCCGCAGCCGTCTCGTCCGGAACGACGCTCCCCTCTCCGTTCGGCGGGGTTTTTCTCCGGGTGAGGTCCGCGCTCTGGCAGTGGCGGCGGGGGCCACCCGCTGGAAGTTCTCTCGCCACTTCCCCTACCGCTTCTGCCTCCTCATCGAGTTCGAGGAATCCAGGAAATGAAGCGGGAAGTTCTCGTCGTTGGTGGCGGACCGGCCGGAGCGGCAACTTCGGCTCTGCTGGCTTGCAGAGGAATACCCGTCACGGTGATCGAAGCCCGGGATTTCCCCCGCTCCAAGCTCTGCGGAGATTTTATAAGCCCCGAGGCAAGAGCCATTCTGGCGGAATTGGGCCTTCTGGACGCGATCGACCGGGAGGCTTCGAAAATCACCGAGGCCTCCTTTTTTTCCCCGCAGGGAAGACAGGTCCGCATCCCCTTTCCGGAAAGGAGTCATGGCTTCGGTCTCAGCAGGAGTCGCCTCGACAGCCTCCTCCTGAACAAAGCTGCCGCGTGTGGGGCTGAGGTGCTAACCGGCATCCAGGCAACCGGAGTTCTCTGGGACCGGGGACGCATTTGCGGCGTTCGGGTACAAAGCTCTCGATCGAGGCAGGATCACACCTTTGAAGCCAGGTATCTCATCGCCGCCGACGGCCATCATTCTCGATTTCGGCGCTGGACCCGCCCTGACCAATTCCCCGGCAAGGAAGGCGATCTGGCCCTCCAGGCCCATTTCCATGGGGTTGAAGGCAGCCACGGGAGTGTGGATCTCTTTTTCTACCCGGGGGGCTATGCGGGTTTGGTCCACATCGAGGACGATCTCTGGAACCTCTGTCTACTGGTGCAGGCTAGAGACTACCTGCCCAGAGGGGCAAACCCGGACACGATTTTTGCCGCCACGGTCCTAAAGAACCCCGTGGCCCGGGAAAGGCTTCTTGGCGCCCGCCGGGTGAGCCGCTGGCAAGGGATGAGCCACCTGAACTGGGGGGTTTATAGTCCCTCCCGATCCGGTCTCCTCTTTGTGGGAGATGCCGCCGGGACCATTCCCCCATTCCTAGGAGAAGGAGTCACCATGGCCCTGCGAGGAGGGCAGATCGCGGCTTCAGTGCTGGAGAATACCCTGGGGGTGGGGAGCAAAATAGGCGGAACGTCGCCGGAATCTATTTACGGTCGAATCTGGAGCCGGGAACTCCGCCGCCCGTACCGGCTTGCCACGCTGTTGTCGTTCGGAACCCGCTCGCCTCTTCTCAGAAAATTCCTTCTGAGCGGGCTAGCCCGCAGCCCCTCCCTGGCCAGCTTGCTGCTGGCCGCTACCCGTAGCACCGCCTTTCGAGCCCGAGCCCGGCCCGGCCGGGGACTGCCTCAGATTCCGTAGAGCCTGAAGCCAGAAATCCGGGGGTGGGATGTCCCCGGCATGGCTGGAGCGGTATGCCGCGCGGATTACTCCTTGCCGGTCCACAAGAAAACCACCGGGGAGTTGCCGCACCGGGCCTTCGGGACGGCCCCAGCGAGCCCCAAGGAGAAAAGCCCGAACCCCCTTTCCCCACACAGGGAGTCCCAGGATTTGCCAGAATCCCCCCAGGGGTAAATGGTAGGCCTGAAACGCTTTCCCTTCCGGGTCGGCCAGGCAAGGAAAGGCCACGGCCTGATCCTGGCAAAACGCTTCAGTTCTTTGCGGGTCTGCTAAGGATACAGCCACAACCTCTGCACCCAGACGCCGGATTCCCCCGTAGGAAAACCGCAACTCGCCGAGTTGCCGGCGGCAGAAGATTCAGCCGAAGTGGCGCAGGAAAAGGAGCAGGACAGGGCTTTGTTTCCAAAAAAAGGAAAGGGGGATCACCTCTCCTTCTTTCCATTGCAGTCTGATATCGGGAGCCTGATCTCCACAACCTGGAGGGTGACCCGGCAGCGGTTTCATAACCCCTTCTTCTCAAATAACTTAGCGAGCCGGAAAGATCAGTGAGGTTGCTTCCCTGCTGCGGGACTGCTTGAGCTTCTCGACCATTTCCGGCGCAGCAGACTCCACATAACCCAAGAAACCAGTCAGGAAACGGTTGGAATGGTGATAATCGGGAGAGAAGGCTTTTAAGTTTTCCAGGAGCTTGTCAAGTACCCGCCTCCCCATTTCCAGATCGATGGGTTGCTGGTCGAGAATGGCCTTCAAATCTTTCCAGATCTCCTCCCCGGCAGCCAGACCGCTCACGCCGGGGATCGTGACCGGGCTCAGTTGCCTGCGGATCTCCCCCAGAGCGGATAGGACCTCCCAGTCCTGTCCGCCCGACCGGCGGGAAAAATGAACATAGAACAGGTTGTCG
>JACPSX010000115.1 GCA_016193065.1 Candidatus Tectimicrobiota bacterium
CAGGCATTTTCTAATCGGGTTTAGCTGCTTTCCTGCCGAGAGCCTTCGTAAAAGCGCCGGGAAGCCTGCACTCGTTGGAGAGCCGCTTCGAAGTGGGCCAGATCCAAAGGCAGGGCGTGTGCAAACTCCACCTGCCTTAGAGCCGCAAGCTTGGCTTCCTGGCAAATTGCCTGCAGTTCTGCGCCACAAAATCCCGAAGTGTGTCCGGCCACGCTGCGAATGATCTCCTGGGCCGATGATCCTTCGCTTAATGGAACTCCGCGCAAATAGATCTGCAAGATTTCTTCTCTCTCCCGGGCATCCGGCAGGGGGACGTGGATGTGGATACCAAAACGGCCGGGTCTCAAGATCGCCGGATCCAGGAGGTCGGTGCGGTTCGTGGCCGCCACCACGGTAATTGAGCTTAGAGGTTCAATCCCATCCAGTTCGGCCAGGATCTGATTGACGACCCTCTCGCTGGCTCTGCTGCCGCTGCTGGCACTGCGAACCGGGGCCAGGGCGTCGATCTGATCGAAGAAGATGACCGCCGGGGAAACCTGGCGGGCAACCCGGAAAATGTGGCGGATCCCTTCTTCCGATTCCCCCAACCATTTGCTGAAGATCTCGGTCCCCTTAACGGCGAGGAAGTTGGCCTGAGCCTCACTGGCCAGCGCCTGGGCAAGAAGTGTCTTACCGGAGCCCGGCGGCCCGTAGAGCAGGATGCCCACGGGGGGCTTTAACTTCATATCCCGAAAGACTTCGGGGTGCAGCATCGGTTTTTCCACAATCTCCCGGAGCTGGCGTTTGACCTCGTCCAGCCCTCCGATGTCCTCCCAACGAACTTCCGGGACGGTGGCCATGGTCTCCCGAAGAGCCGAGGGTCTCATGCGGGAGAGAGAGGTTTGCAGATCCTGAGGCTCTACGATAAGACGGTCAAGGGAAACGGAGAGCTTACTGTCGCCATTCCATTGGCTGCCCAGTTGCCGCCGCATGGCGTTCAACCCGGCCTCACGGCAAAGCTCCAAATCGACGCGATTTGTGGTGCCGACGACCAAGACTCCCTCGACCTTCTTGAGGCCGTCCATCAGCTCTAAAAACTGTGTGGCCATACGGGTATCGGCCTGGGTTCCCGACTCTCCTCTTTTGGGGGCGATAATGTCCAGCTCATCGATGAAGATAATCGAGGGGAGATGATGGGAGGCCTCGTGGAAGATCTTGCGCAAGTTGGCTTCCGTCTCACCGTAAGTAGAACTGACCACGTCGGGACCGTTTATGTAAAGAAACCGGGCCTCGAGCTCGTTGGCAATGGCCCGGGCCAGGTGGGTCTTGCCGGCGCCCGGAGGACCGTAAAAGATGATTCCTCGGGGAGGGGAAATGCCCAGCCTGCGAAAGACGTCGGGAAAGCGCAGGGGGATCTCCACGAGCTCGCGCACCTGGCGGATCTGGGATGACATCCCTCCCACGTCCTCGAAAGTGACTTCAGCAGCCATTCCTGGCCAGACGTTGAAAATGTATTTAAGCTCCACCGTGGTTTTCGGTGTAATGAGGCCGGCTCCCGGGGAGAGGTCGAGAACCTTGAAGGCACTGCCGCTGTGAGCTCCCGGCACGGTGGCGTAGAGGATGGCTCCAGGCGTGGCCATTAGACCTCGGGCCGCAAAAGTTTCCGCCAGAAATCGAGCCAGGTTTTCCACCTGGGAGAGGTCCAGAAAGGGGGCCAGCACAATCCGGTCCACCGGCGAGACCTCCGCAGGTTCCACTTCGACCTGATCCCCGATGAGCGCTTTAATGGACTGCCGCAGGTACTGGTCGATGCGTATAATGCCCAGGCCACGATCTTGGGCCAGAGGGGGACCGACTCGGGCCAGGACCCGCTTTCGAAACTGATTGTTGATCTCGATAATTTGCTTGGCCCGGATCCCGTGTTTCTTCATTACTTGTGGATCCAGAAGGGCCAGCCCTCGAGCACTGTGTTGCTCGGGGCATGACTCGACTTGCAACATGATTCCCATGGATTAGCTCCTGAGTTTTACAAGGTTGTGCTGCGGCCTACATACTGTAAAAAACACGGTAGAACCTGTCAAATGGAATTGGCCTCGCTCCGAGGAATCCTATGCTTTGTAGGCCTCAAGAGCCCGGACGATGTGAGCGGGAAGCGGGGCAGCGGCCATTTTCCCCTGTGGTCCCTTGGGATCCTGCACCCAGATCCGGACGACATACCCCTTAGCGGTCAGTTCGGCGCCCCGGTAAACCTGGTGATCCAGTCGAAACGCCCGGGTGCGGATTTCTCCCACCGTGGTCACAATGCGGATGACGTCATTATAGAAGAGGGGGAGGATGAACCGGGCAGTGGCCTCCACAATGGGCAATCCCAGTATGTTTTCCCGGACGAAAAGGGTGGGCCAGTCCAGGCCCATGGTCCGAAACATCTCCTCGGCGGCCAGATCGAACCATTCAAAGTACTTGGGAAAGTAAATCGTTCCAGCCTTATCAAGGTGGGACCAGCGTACGGGGAGCTCCAGGACGTGGCCAGGCACAATGTTTCTCCCTTCTCCGAGATGGATTTTCTTGCCGAGGCTTACTCATAGAGGAGAACGGGGGCTTTGTCAATGAGAATGGCCGTGTATTTTCCGGTTGTCTCAGGGCCAATGTTATGTTATACAGCTATGCTTACGTTTTTTGCCTGGAATCTGCGGGAAGGAGTGGAGTCATGGCGCTCGGTTTGATCGGGAAAAAATTGGGGACGAATCGCATTTTTAACCCTGATGGTGACGTCATTCCCGTCACCGTTATCGAAGCAGGACCCTGCCTGGTCACCCAGGTAAAGGATGAGAAGAAGGATCGCTACAGCGCTGTTCAACTGGGGTTCGACGAAGCCAAGGTGAAGAACGTTTCCAAGGCCTTGCAGGGGCATTTCCGTAAGGCTTCCGGAAGTCCCAGGCGGGTTCTCCGGGAGTTCCGGGTGAACTCCGAGGATCTCTCCTCACTGAGCCCTGGACAGCAGGTGACAGTGTCCATGTTCCGGCCAGGGGACCGCGTGGATGTGACGGGTTTCTCCAAGGGGAGGGGCTTTTCAGGGCCCATAAAGCGCCACGGCTTCCACGGCTTTCCCGGTTCTCATGGAACCCATGAGTATTTTCGCCACGGGGGATCGGTGGGTTCCCGCTTTCCGCAAGGAACCCTTCGTGGCCATCGCATGGCGGGCCAGTACGGAGACGAAAAAACGACGGTGCAGAACCTTCAGATCGTTGATGTCAAGGAGGCGCAAAACCTCCTGGTCGTCAAAGGGGCCGTCCCCGGGGCCCGCAACGGGTATCTAGTGATTCGGCCGGCAAAGCGCCAGAGCCGAGGAAAAAGCCAGTCCAAGACTGCCTGAGCGGTGGTTGCGGCGTTCATTCTTCCTCGGATTCCAGGAAACGTTCAGCGGCCATGGCAGCCATGCACCCCATGCCGGCTGCCGTGATGGCCTGCCGGTACACCCGGTCCACCACATCGCCGGCAGCAAATACTCCGGGCACCGATGTCTTGACGCCTTCGCGGGTGATCAGATAACCATCGGAGTCCATTTCCAGAAGGCCTCGCAGAAAGCCCGTGTTTGGGGTGTGACCGATGGCGATGAAGACCCCTTCACAGGGGAGCTCCGAGACCTCCCCAGTCTTGAGGTTGCGAAGCCGCACGCCGACCACCTTGCCTTGTTCAGCGTCCAGCACTTCGCTGATCCCCGAATTCCAGATGAAGCGGATTTTGCTGTTGCGGTGGGCGCGGTCCTGCATGACTTTTGAGGCTCTGAGCTTATCCCGCCGGTGGACGACGGTGACCGTGCGAGCGAACTTGGTCAGGAACAAAGATTCTTCCATGGCCGTATCCCCCCCTCCGACCACGACCACATCCTGATCCTTGAAGAAGAAGCCGTCGCAGGTCGCGCAGGCGGAGACTCCATGTCCAAGAAGCTTTTGCTCGGAGGGGAGGCCCAGAAAGCGGGCGCTGGCCCCGGAGGCGATGATGATGGTTTTTCCCCGGTACGCGTCGCCATCGGCTTCGATTGTGTAAGGCCGCCGGGAGAGGTCGATTTTGCTCACTTCGCTGGAAACGAAGGTGGTGCCGAAGCGCTCCGCCTGCTTCTTCATCTCCTCCATCAGTTCCGGTCCCAATATCCCCCGGGGGAAACCGGGATAATTCTCCACATCGGTCGTGATCGTGAGTTGGCCTCCGGGCTGGGCCCCGGAAATGACCAGAGGCGCCAGGTTGGCCCTGGCTGCGTAGATGGCGGCTGTCAAGCCCGCCGGGCCCGATCCGACGATGATCACCGCATGCTCCTTACCTTCTTCGCGCGGTTTGGATGCGGGGCGAATTTCCAGAAGGGAGTTGAGTTCGCCGCGCCTTTCGAGGGCCCTCAAATCATCGTATCCGCCAACCGATTTGCCGCTGACGAAGATCTGCGGAACGGTTTGCCTGCCGGATCTCTCCCGCGCCTCTTCCCGCTTGACAGAGTCATCAGTTACATCGGTTTCCGTGAAATGAACTCCTTTTTCCCTGAGCAGTACTTTAGCCAGACGGCAGTAGGGACAGTTGCTCTTGGTGTACACCTCCACGAGAGCCATGGCGCTCCTTTCTTCATTGGAAGAATTGCGGGGGGCCCTGCTTAAATATTCGTTGAGCTGGAAGACTCCATGCGACCGGCGACCCTCTTTGTTGCTTCTCTCAAGGTCTGTTTGTGGGCCAGGGCGCCGTGCTTCATGAAGATCCGGAATTTGACGATTTTGACCGGGAATGTATCAAACAGCTCCCGGTAGTAGCGCTGGTCCACGGGTTCTTCCTCGGGATCGTAAATGTTGATTTGCTGGGGGCCGGCAAACGGATTGTCCGGCCGGGGATCAAACGGGGC
>JACPSX010000116.1 GCA_016193065.1 Candidatus Tectimicrobiota bacterium
ACTCAGGTCCTGGGTATTCTCTCCGCCTGCGCCGACCACGGAATCGGCGCCATCACGGTGATCACCTCCGGTTTCGCCGAGATGGACGAAGAGGGCAGGCAGCTTCAACAAGAAATGACCCGTCTGGCGCAAGAACGAGACCTGCTGATCTGCGGCCCAAACTGTTTTGGCTACGTGGCCATGTACCAGCGGTTCAGCTCTTCCATCGTCTACCGGGTCTGTCCCCTCCGCCAGGGCAACGTGGCCGGAGTGGTGCAAAGCGGCGGGCTGCTCAATCAGGTGGCCTATTCCGGTGTGGAGCGGGGAATCGGCTTCTCCTATCTCATCTCCACCGGCAACGAGGCCGTTCTCAGCTCGACCGACTACATGGATCACGTGCTCCGGGATGACCGCACGGAGGTCGTTGTCGCCATCATCGAGGGGTTTAAACACCCAGAAGCCTTTCTTCGTGTTGCTGATCTCGCCCTGGACCTCGAAAAGCCGCTCATCCTCATGAAAATCGGCCGCTCCACCAAAGGACAGAAGGCAGCGGCTTCCCATACCGGGTCCCTGGCAGGTTCCTTTGAGGTTCACGATGCCGTCTTTCGTCAAAAAGGGGTCACCCGGGTGGATAACTTTGACCAGTTGAGCGAGTGCATCGAGCTGTTCTCAAAAGTGCGCAGGTCCGGAAAGCACCGGATCGTTTCACCCGGGGTTGGTGTCATCGAGGTCTCGGGAGGAGGGTGCGGGTTGATCGCCGACTTGGCGCAAAAGGTCGGCGTCGATCTCCCCGATCTTCGGCCGGAAACAAGGCGCACGGTAGAGGAGATGCTGGCGCCCCTCGGGAGCGCGGAAAACCCTCTTGACATTGCCGGGATTACGCCGGAGCGGGACGCAGCTCATCACCGGAGCTGCCTGGAGATCCTGGGAGCCGAACCTCAAATCGGTGTTATTTTGAGCCGCCTGCGGGGCAACACCAGCGAGGAGCGCTTCCGTGAGGTGGAGCTCACCGAAGCAGAGAGTCCCAAAGTCTACGGGGTCATCGCGCGAGCCTCGGACAACATCGAACCGGAATGGTGCCGGATTCTGGAGCGCTCCCGGGTACCCTTCCTGCGGGAGTTTGAAAAAGGGCTTGAGGCGGTGAAAGCACTGCTGACTTAATCGCAGTTCTTGAGCCAGCGAGAAACCGAGCCGGTGCGCACCAGCCCGCAAGCCGCTCCCGATCTGGAAGCGGTGGAAGGCTATCTCCGGCAGGCCAGGGACGGCGTGCTCGGCGAGTGGCCAACCATGCGCATCCTGGAGCTTTACGGATTCAAATGTGCCCGCAGCGAGATAGCGGACTCTGCCGAAGCGGCAGCGAAGGCAGCGCAGGTGATTGGATTCCCCGTGGCGATCAAGGCGCAGGTCCCCGGGGTGACCCATAAGCACCGCAGCGGTCTGGTTCGGCTGGGACTTAGCTCCGACCGTGAGTTGATTCAGGCCTACGAAGACATTGCCATGCGGAGCCGGGAGCTTCGACCTACCCCGGACCGGCCCATAGTCTTGGTCCAGGAGATGATCCGGGGAGAGGCCGAAATTTTCCTGGGGATGTCAGTGGATCCTCTTTTCGGTCCGGTCGTTGCTTTTGGCCTGGGCGGGGTTTGGGTGGAAACCCTTCGCGACGTCTCTCTCCGCCTGGCAGACCTCAGCGCCGGAGAAGCCCGGCGGATGATTCACGAGCTGCGTGGTTTCCAAGTCTTGAAGAACGCAGGAATTGATTTGGACCGTCTGGCGGGAACCATCCTCCAATTTGCCCGCCTCGCCGCCGACCTGGCACCGCAGGTGAGGGAAATTGACGTAAACCCGCTGATCCTGGCAGGGGACGAGGCAATCGCGGTGGACGGGCTCATGGTGCTGCGAGGACTCCGGAGATGAAAATCGGGTTGGGACCAATCACCTGCCAGATCATGCCGGGCGATCACCGCACCTCTGCACAGGTTCTTCGAGAGGTGCTGGACCTCGTTCGGCTTGCCGAGGAGAACAGGTTCTCCTCGGCCTGGGTTGCGGAACACCATCTCGCGCTCGACAACTACACCCCCTCGCCGCTCGTTTTGCTGGGAGCCTTGGCTGCCGTCACGACCCGGCTCAATCTCGGGACCAGCGTTGCCCTGCCGACATTTTATCATCCTCTGCGTCTCGCCGAAGATGGAGCCACTCTGGATGTCCTCAGCCAGGGACGCTTTCAGATGGGGCTTGGGCTCGGGCGCGTCGACAAGGAGCTCAAGGCCTATGGTGTGGGGCGCAGCGAGCGCGTGGCCCGCCTCGAGGAAGCGATGCAGGTTCTGAAACTGGCCTGGTCGGGTGAGACATTTTCTTGCCGGGGGCCTTTCCACGCATTCGAGTCTGTCCGTCTCTCTCCCAGGCCCGTGCAGGTACCCCGACCGCCGATCCTGATCGGAGCGGTGGCCCCGCCGGCAGTGGAACGGGCAGGTCGTCTGGCCGACGGGTTCATTGCCCCCTACCGCACACTGGCGGAGCTCCAGGAGAGCATTGGACTTGCACGAAGAACGGCTCAGGGCCGGCAGGATCTCGCCGGACCCTTCCGGATCGCCATCATGAAACATTGCTGCGTCTCCGAGCAGGGGGACGCCTGGGAGCATCTCGAGCAGAGCCTGGCTTACCGGGTCTTGGAGCACCCCGGGGAGGCGGAACTGTTCCAGCGCAAGCCGCCGAGCGCGCAGCAGAAGAAAGAGATGATCGCGGAAACCCGCGCCGGAGCCCTCCTCGGGACACCGGAAGAGGTGCTGGCCCAACTGCGCGAGCACGAACGCGAACTCGGGACAGACATTGAGTTCATGGTCCGGCTCATTTATCCGGGGATGACCTTCGCACAGTCGGCGCGGCAGATCGAGATCTTTGGAAGCAAGATCATTCCGAAAATCGAGAGAACTTGAGAAATAGCCAAGGGAAAGAGACGATTTGTTTCAATTCGTGACACGCCGGTTGATCTTCTCTCTCCCCATTCTCTGGGGCGTGGCCACAATTGTCTTCGTTGCGCTCCGGATGCTCCCCGGGGATCCTGCGGTGGCCATTCTCGGGGACCAGGCTTCCGCCGAGTCACTGCGAGTGCTGCGTCACCGTCTGGGCCTTGACGCCCCCCTTATCCACCAATATTTCGACTACATGAGCCTCCTGCTCCGGGGGGATCTCGGCCGTTCCCTCCTCAACGAGGAGGCCGTGACACGCCTCATCTGGCGCAACCTGCCCTATACGGCCGAACTGACGGTGGGGGCTATCCTCGTAGCCTGCCTTTTCGGCATCCCCATCGGAATGCTTTCTGCCGTCAAACGCAACACGGTCGTTGACCGGCTGGCCCGCATCGTTGCGCTCATGGGTGTGGCTACCCCCGCATTTTATGCCGGAGTGGTGCTCCTCATCGTCTTCTCGCTGCAACTGGGCTGGTTCCCGGTGATGGGGGGAGGAGAGTTTTCCCGTCCTCTGGACCACATCCGCTACTCGGCGCTCCCCTCCGTCAGCGTCGGAGCGGTCATCGCCGGATCCATCATGAGAGTGACGCGCTCGGCCATCCTGGAAGTACTGAGCGAGGAATACATTCGAACCGCCCGCAGCAAAGGGCTCAAGGAGTTCGCGGTGCTCTACAAGCATGCCCTCAAGAACGCCATGATCCCCATTATCACCGTGATTGGCTTGAACATGGGAATCCTGTTGGGGGGTGTGGTGGCCATCGAGAGAGTTTTCAACCGACCGGGGCTTGGTTCCCTGCTCGTGACGTCCATCTACGGGCGAGACTATCCCGCCATTCAATCCACACTCGTAATCTTCGCGGTTGTTGTCGTCTCCGTGAACTTGATCACCGACCTGACCTACGGGCTTCTCGATCCGCGGATTCGCTACGGGAGGAAACGCTGATGGATGCCCAGGTCGTGATAGAGACGGAGGAGGTTTTCTCCGCCGAGCCGAGCAAGTTTTCGCGGTGGGGGATCGCCATCATCGGAATCGTCGTGTTTGCGGCGCTATTTGCGCCGTGGATATCACCGTATGACTATAGAGTGCAAAACATGCTCAACACATTTGCCAACCCCAGCCGGGCGCACCTTCTCGGCACCGACCAGTTCGGTCGCGACATCCTGTCCCGGATCCTCTGGGGTTCAAGGGCCTCACTGATCGTGGGGCTGGAAGCGACCTTGCTGGGGGGAATCGTCGGAACCCTCATCGGGATGATAGCCGGGTATAAGGGCGGAACAATCGATCATCTCGTAACGCGTCTGGTCGACATGATGATGGCCATCCCGACCTTGATCATGAGCCTGATGATCATGGTGGCTCTGGGGCCGAGCTTGCATCACACGGCCCTGGCGATCGCCATTTCCATGACCCCCAAATTTATCCGGCT
>JACPSX010000117.1 GCA_016193065.1 Candidatus Tectimicrobiota bacterium
CCTCTCTGATGACGGGGCCGGGCACCAACACATACCTGGTCGGTAAAAAAAATCCCCTGCTCATTGATACAGGCTCGGGGCTGCCGGAATACACGAACCTGTTAAGGGAAGTCTTGCGCGAAAAGGGGGTCCCCGAAATTTCCCGGGTCCTCGTAACCCACGGTCATCCGGATCATGCCGGCGGTCTGGAGGTGTTGCGGCGGGAGTTTCCTGCCCTGACGGTGAGGAAGATGGTCCGTTCCGGGGAGGAAATCGGCCCGATCGCGTTTCTGAAGGACGGAGATCGGGTCGAAGTGGATGGATGTACCCTGACCGCCATTCATACGCCGGGGCATGCCATTGATCATCTCTGTTTTCACCTGGAAGAGGAACTGAGCTTGTTTACAGGGGACCTCATCGTGGGCGTGGGGACCGTCGTGATTCACCGGGAGGCTGGCGGGCTCAAGCAATATATTGCTTCTCTGGAGCGCCTTCTTTCTCTGGAGTTGGAGCGACTTTACCCGGGACATGGTCCGGTTATCCACCGGCCTCGAGAGAAGATCGTGGAGTACATCGAGCACCGCCGGATGAGGGAGGAGCAGATTCTGGAAGCTCTGGCCCGCGGGGACACCACAATTCCCGAAATCGTCAGCCGGGTCTACACGGATGTGATCCCCCCCTTGCACCCCGTCGCAGAACGCTCGGTTGAAGCTCATCTCTCCAAACTGGAAGAGGATCATCTCGTAGAGCGCTGGACCGAGGAGGGTCAAAACCACTACCGCCTTCTCTCCCTGGAGATCGGGTGAAAGGGCGTTTCGTTTCTTATCACGTGGGATCCGGCGCGGTTTGTAATGACCGGGGATTCCTGGGTTTGCCCCCCTTGCGGACTTTTCCCGTGCGCATGGAGGGGGGCTTAGTGGAAGTTCTCATACCCGAATAGGGGAACAGGGGAAATTCGATGATGGAGAGGATCGACAAAAAAAG
This sequence comes from Candidatus Tectimicrobiota bacterium, assembly GCA_016193065.1. Taxonomy (GTDB): domain Bacteria; phylum JACPSX01; class JACPSX01; order JACPSX01; family JACPSX01; genus JACPSX01. The sequence continues at coordinate 964 of JACPSX010000117.1, forward strand.
CGGGGCAAGCACCGACCGAGGGGCGCGGGTTACGGCGAAGGTGGAGACGGTGGCCCAGGCCTTCCTGGAACTGTTGTCCTTGCGGGGCGTTGACTACTTTCTTGCCAACCCGGGAACCGATTTTGCCAGCATCGTGGACGGATTCGCCCTCCGTCAGGAGCAAGGGAAGCACTCTCCACGGCCCCTGGCGATTCCCCACGAGGTTGTCGTCGTCAGTATGGCCCACGGCTACTATCTGGTGACGGGAAGACCCCAGGCGGCCATGGTGCACGTCGGGGTCGGAACCGCCAACGGTCTCGGCGCCATCATGACGGCCAGCCGGGCGCGGGTTCCTGTCCTATTCGGCGCCGGCCGAACCCCTATCACGGAGGAAGGGGAGCTCGGTTGCCGCTCCGGGTACATCCACTGGGGGCAGGAATGTTTCGATCAGGCCGGGGTGCTGCGGGAGTTTGTGAAGTGGGACTATGAGCTCAGGACCGCTTCCCAACTGGAGGTGGTCGTGGATCGGGCCCTTTCCATGGCCATGTCTGAACCTCGGGGTCCTGTCTATCTGACGCTTCCCCGGGAGGTACTAGCCCTGCCGCTGGAGGAGGTGGAATTTCAAGCCCAGTCGCGCTTCGATCTGCCGACATTTCACCCCGATCCGACGAAGGTCGAACAGGCCGCCGATCTTCTGGCCGACTCTGAATTTCCTCTGATCATCACCTCCTCGGTCGGCCGAACTTCCGAGGGGGTCCGGGCTCTGGTGGATCTGGCCGAAGCCGGAGGCATCGGAGTGGTCTCTTTTAACCCCGATACTATGAACTTCCCGACCGATCACCCCTGCCACCAGGGGTTTCTCCCCGACCGCTTGCTCCCCCGGGCCGATGTGGTCCTGGTGATCGACTGCGACGTGCCCTGGTATCCGAATCACGTGAAACCCCGGGAGTCTGCTGCGGTCGTCCAGGTGGGGATTGATCCGCTGTACAGTCGGTACCCGATCCGCGGCTTCCGTTCCGATCTCACCGTGCAGGGGGAACCTGCAGTTGTCCTGACCGAACTGGCTCGGGCGCTGGCGCGCCACCCGGGCAGAGACGGGGAGGGCATCCGGGAGAGAAAGGCGCAGCTTCGGGATATGCATGATGAGATGTGGAGGCAGTGGAAGGAATCGGCGATCAAAGCAGCCGCAGAGTGCCCTTTGGATTTTGAGTGGGTATCCTATCAGGTGAACCGGATTCTGGGGGAGGATACGGTGCTGGTCAACGAATATGACATGCATCTCACGCAACTGGAAAGCCGGCACCCGGGGAGCTATTTCGGCACGCCCCATGCGGGCTATCTCGGCTGGGGGGTGGGAGCGGCTCTCGGGATCAAACTCGCCTCCCCGGCAAAAACGGTGGTCGTCACCGTGGGGGACGGCAGCTACATGTTTTCGGTGCCGAGCGCCTGTCACTTCACCTCCTCTGCCTATCAGCTCCCGATCCTTGTCGTCGTTTACAACAACCAGTGTTGGAATGCGGTAAAGCGGGCGGCCCGGACCTTGCATCCCAAGGGGTGGTCGGCCAGGACGAACGAGTACCCCCTGGGCGAGCTGCAGCCGACCGCCCATTTTGAAAAGATCTGCGAGGCCTTCGGAGGCTACGGAGAGCGCGTGGAGACTCCTGATCAGGTGGAGCCGGCCTTGCATCGTGCCCTGCATGCGGTAAAAAATGAAAAACGCCAGGCCGTCCTGAACATGGTCTGCAAGCACCCTTGAGGAGGGGAGAAGCTGTGGTCCTCCGTAAATTTCTCCGCGCTGGGATTGGAATTGCCGGTCTGGGGATCGGATTGAGCCTAGGCCAAGCCGCGGCCGGAGAGCTTTTCCCTCAAGTTTCGCCCCGGCGCCTTCTTCCTCCACCCGTGATCACTTCTCCCCCGGCGATCCGCGTTCCCGAACCGCCCCGGCCGGTTTCACCCGAAACGGTCACCGTCCCTCGTGTTCCTCAACGCGCCGGTGAACTGGAGACCCTGCGGATTCATGGGGAGCAGGTGATCCTCCGCGACGGGCAGGTTGTTTATCGGAGTTCTGCAGTGAAGGGGGTCCTGGTGACTCCCGGGCAAGTCATTCTTCTCGTGGAGCCCCGGGAGTGAACGGCGGGTCCGTAGCGCAGGACGCTGGAGGGGAACTGGTGAACTTTCCGGAAGATTCCCGCTTGCAGGAGCCGATCAAAGGGATCCCCCTGGTTTTCGTCGATGTGGAGACCACCGGTCTTAGTCCCGCTCAGGGGGATCGGGTGTGTGAGATTGCCTTGCTGCGAGTTTGTGGGGAGCAAGAGGAAGATTCCTTTGTGACACTGGTGAATCCGGGGCGCCCCATTTCCGCAGGGGCTTCTGCAGTGAACGGGATCACGGACTCCATGGTCCACGATGCTCCCCCCTTTGTCCGGGTGGCCGGCGCCGTGATGAAGATTCTCAAGGGCTCGGTCCTTGTGGCTCATAACGCCCCTTTTGATCTGGGTTTTTTGCGAAACGAACTGCTCTTGGCCGGTCACTCGGTGCCGTCATTCCGGGTGATCGATACCCTGGAGCTGGCCCGGCGCTGCTTTAGTTTCCCAGGCAACGGCCTGCAGGAGATCTGCCGTGCTTTGAGGATTGAGGTCAGCGACCAACACCGGGCCCTGGCCGATTGCCGCACCACCTGGAGGGTCTTTTCCTACTTCCTGAAGGTCTGGGAAACTCGGGGGGTCGTGAGTCTGGGGCAGATCTTGGAACTTCAAGGAGCCAAACTCGTTTCGGGAGGTGGATCGAGATGGTAGAGGGCCCGGGTCATTTCGTGATCATCACGGCCGTGGGTGAGGATCGCCCGGGGATCATCGCTGCCTTATCCCGGGAAATCTACGAACTGGGGGGGAACATTGAAGACTCCAGCATGACGATCCTCAAGGGGGATTTTGCGATGATTCTGACCGTGCAGTTCCCAAAGACTCTGGATTGGGAGGAACTGGCCGGCCGCCTGAAGAGGGTCGAAGAGAACTGCGGGCTCTTGACCTCCCACCGTCTCATGCCGGAACTGGAGTCCCGGCGGGAGAGGGAAGGAGAAACAAATTCCTATATCATTTCTGTTTACGGCGCCGATAAGCCCGGCATTTTGTATGGCGTTAGCGATCATCTGGCCCGACACTCGATCAACATCACGGACCTTCGAACCAACACCCTGGAACGGGAAGGGGTTCCGGTGTACGTCATGATCTTGGAAGTGGACGTGCCCCCGGAAACAGATTGGGAATCGGTCAATGCCGAACTGACCGAGATCTGCCGACGGCTCGCGGTGGACGTAACCGTGCAAGCTCTGGATGAGACCATCCTGTAAGCCATGCCTGCCCAAACGATCCTGCTCTACCCTGACCCCCGGCTGAAGGAAATTTCAGCTCCGGTAACCGCCGTCACGGCGGAGATTCGCTCCATTGTCCGGAACCTGCTGGACACGATGAAGGCCCATCCCGGATCTGTGGGGATCGCGGCGCCGCAAATTGGGGAACTCAAACGGATCATCGTTGTGGATGTCTCCGGTCACAAACGTGCTGGAAACCACCACGGACTTCTGATCCTCTTGAACCCTGTGATCCGTGAGCGGGACGGAGAGCAGATTGGCCGGGAAGGTTGTCTGAGCATCCCAGATTATACGGCGCGGATTCGGCGAGCTGCCCGCATCCGGGTGGAAGCTTATGACTTCAGCTTTTCCTCCATCTGTATCGATGCTTCCGGTTTTGAAGCCGTCGCTTTGCAGCACGAGATTGATCACCTGAACGGAGTTCTCTTCTTGGATCGGGTTGCCTCCCTCAAGTTGGACCTCTTTCCACGCAAGAATTATCTTCCCCAGCTTGCAAGGCCAAAAGAATAAATAACTTAGAGGATGTCAGGGGCACGTTCTGGTCTTGACTTCTCGTCGGAAGAATCGTATACTAATTCAATTGAAGATATTGAACGACGGGAGTCATCCGATGTCCGAATTGCAGATCAACCTGGCCGATCTTCTCCGGGAACGATTCCCCAACGGAACGCATCCTCTCGTGAACCGCCGTACGGGGGAAGCCTTACGGCGGAACATCGAGGAGAAACTGAATCAAGCCCCTGAGTCCACCATTGCCTACCTGGATTTTTCCCGGGTTGAGATCATTGATTTCTCCTGTGCCGACGAA
>JACPSX010000007.1 GCA_016193065.1 Candidatus Tectimicrobiota bacterium
CTAGGGGGCACACCCGGTCTCCAAGAGAAAAGGGGCTGGTGGGTCGCTGCGGGAGGCGTGAAGCGAAGGGTAGGCAGCAGCCCCGAGAAGTTCAAGTCAGGTAGGTGGGCAGATGTTTGATCCGGAATCTTTGAAGAGGCTGAAGGCCGAGCGGAAGCGCTGGGAGGAAAAGGTGGAGAACGCCCTCGGTCAATCACCGGAGAAGCGGCGGGAAATTCTCACCTCCTCGGGCATCCCGGTCGAGCGGATCTATACACCCGAATCCACCGCGAAGCAGGACTACCTCCAAGACCAGGGCTTTCCCGGGGAGTACCCCTACACCCGGGGAGTGCAGACCACGATGTACCGGGGTCGCCTGTGGACCATGCGCCAGTACGCAGGCTTTGCCAGCGCGGAGGAATCAAACCAGCGCTACCGCTACCTCCTCTCCCAGGGCCAGACGGGGTTATCCGTGGCCTTTGATCTCCCCACCCAGATGGGGTACGACTCCGATCACCCCATGGTCCGGGGAGAAGTGGGGCGGGTCGGGGTGGCGATTTCCTCCCTGCAGGACATGGAGATTTTGCTGGCGGAGATTCCTCTGGAGAAGATCAGCATCTCCATGACGATCAACGCCACGGCCGCCATCTTGCTAGGGATGGTGATCGCCGTGGCCGAGCGGCAGGGGGTGGAGACCCGCAATCTCCAGGGGACCCTGCAGAACGACCTGCTCAAGGAATACGTGGCCCGCGGCACGTACATCTACCCTCCGGAGCCTTCCCTGCGGATCAGCACGGACATCATCTCCTTTTGTCAGGAGCACATGCCCCGCTGGAACCCCATCAGCATCAGCGGCTACCACATGCGGGAGGCTGGCTGCACGGCGGTCCAGGAGGTGGCCTTCACGCTGGCGAACGGCATCGCCTACGTGGAAGCGGCGCGGAAGGCGGGCTTGGCGGTGGACGATTTCGCCCCCCGCCTGTCTTTCTTCTTCAACGTGCATATGAACTTTCTGGAGGAGGTGGCCAAATTCCGGGCCGCCCGGCGCTTGTGGGCCCGGATCATGAAAGAGCGCTTCGGAGCGCGGGACGAGAACTCCTGCCGGCTGCGCTTCCATGCCCAGACGGCGGGCTGCACCTTGACGGCCCAGCAGCCCGACAACAACGTGGTTCGTGTGACCTTGCAGGCCCTGGCCGCGGTTCTGGGCGGCGTCCAATCCCTGCACACGAACTCCAAGGACGAGGCCCTGGCTCTCCCTTCCGCCGAGGCGGCTCTCCTGGCCCTGCGCACCCAGCAAATCATCGCTTACGAGAGCGGGGTGGCGGACACGGCGGACCCGCTGGGCGGCTCCTACGCCGTGGAGGCCCTGACCTCGGAAATCGAGGAGCGGGCCCGGGATTACTTGCAGCGCATCGACCGGATGGGAGGATCTTTAAAAGCCATCTCCTTCATGCAAAGGGAGATTCAGGAAGCGGCCTACCGGACTCAGAAGGCCGTGGAGCGCAAGGAGGAGATCGTAGTCGGGGTCAACGAGTTTGTTTCTGCCGATGATGGAATCCATGAGACGCTGCAGATTGATCCCCAGGTCGAGGAGCGCCAGCACCGCAAGCTGGCCGCCCTGCGAGCAGGCCGGGATGGGGCAGCGGTGGCCCGGGCGCTGGATGAACTCAACGCTGCAGCCAAAACAGGCGCAAATCTGGTCCCGCCGATCTTGCAGGCCGTCACGGTCTATGCTACTTTGGGTGAGATAGCTGACTGCCTCCGCTCGGTCTTCGGAGTCTACCGGGAACAGGTCGTCCTCTAAGTCGTCAGAAGAGTCCGGTCCGCGCTGCGCGACAAAGATGCCCCTCGCCGCACCCAGAGGGTACCCGGGGGGAGAGGGATGGGTGAGGGGGCCATGGAGAGAAGCGAAACACCATGACGGGAAACGAAATCAGGGAGAGCTTTCTGCGCTATTTTGAGTCCCAGGGTCACACCCGGGTCGCCAGCGCCTCCCTGATCCCCCGCGGAGATCCCACGCTACTTTTTACCAATGCCGGCATGGTGCCCTTCAAGGACGTCTTCCTTGGGGTTGAGATGCGCCCCTACGTGCGGGCCGCCTCTTCCCAGAAGTGCCTGCGGGTGAGCGGCAAGCACAACGACCTGGAAACCGTGGGCCGCACGGGGCGCCACCACACCTTCTTCGAGATGCTGGGGAACTTTTCCTTTGGAGATTATTTCAAGAAAGAGGCCATCGAGTTTGCCTGGGAATTCATGACCCGCACGGTGGGTCTGCCCGCCGAGCGTCTCTGGATCACGCTCTTCCGGGAAGACGATGAGGCCTACGACCTCTGGCACCGGCACATGGGCATTCCCTCCGGCAAGATCGTCCGTTTGGATGAGAAGGACAACTTCTGGTCCATGGGGGAGACGGGCCCCTGCGGCCCGTGCTCGGAGATCCACATCGATCAGGGGGAAGGGATCGGCTGCGGACGCCCCACCTGCGGCGTGGATTGTGATTGCGACCGTTTCCTCGAACTGTGGAATCTGGTCTTCATGCAGTACAACCGGGATCATTCCGGGACCTCGACGCCTCTGCCCAGACCCAGCGTGGATACGGGTATGGGGCTCGAGCGCATGTGCGCGGTCCTGCAGGGTCGCACCAGCAACTACGACACGGATCTCCTGCGGCCCCTGATCGAGGCGGTGACGGAGCTCTCCGGTCAACCTTATGCGGAGGATTCCCCCAGAGCCGTCTCCTTCCGCGTCATCGCAGACCACATCCGGGCCCTCACCTTCCTCATTAGCGACAGCATCCTCCCCTCCAACGAGGGTAGGGGCTACGTCTTGCGCCGGATCATGCGCAGAGCGGCCCGGCATGGCAAGATTCTGGGGCTTCACGAGCCCTTCCTGCACAAGCTGGTAGGCAACGTGGTGGCCATCATGGAAAAGGGTTATCCGGAGCTCCACCAATCCAAGCAGACCATCGAGCGCGTGATCCTCCACGAGGAGGAACGATTCGTGCTCACCTTGGAGCAGGGGATGCGACTTCTGGAAGAGGTGATGGCGGAGAAGAAGCGCAAGGGCGAGCGGCACATTTCCGGAGAGACGACCTTTAAGCTCTACGATACATATGGTTTTCCCCTGGACCTGGTTCAGGACATCGCTGCGGATGCGGGTTTTAGCGTAGATGAGGCCGGCTTCCAGACCGCCATGGAGCGGCAGCGGGAGCAGGCCCGGGCTTCCTGGAAAGGGAGCGGGGCCGAAGGGGTCAAGGAAGTTTACCGGCGGTTCTTGAGAGCAGAAGACTCCTTCGTCGGCTACGACCATCTGGAGATAGAGACGATCGTCTTAACTCTGCTCAAGGGGGAAACCCCGGTGGATGTTGCCCGCGAGGGGGAAGAGGTCGATGTGATTCTGGAAAAGACCCCGTTTTATGGCGAATCCGGCGGCCAGTTGGGAGATGCGGGGCAGATCTGGAATCCAGATCAGGGCTTGCTGGCCGAGGTTCTAGACACCAAGAAGCCGATTCCGGGCCTCCACGTGCATAAGGTAAAGGTCCTCCAGGGAGTGTTGCGGAAAGATCAAGTCGTTCATGCCCGGGTGGACGGAGAGCGCCGCGGGCAGACGGTTCTCAACCACTCGGCTACTCACATCCTCCACTCGGTGCTCAGAGAAGTTCTCGGAGACCACGTCAAGCAGGCGGGCTCCCTGGTGGCGCCGGACCGCCTGCGCTTTGACTTCACCCACTTCTCCCGGCTCACGGAAAGAGAGGTCGAGCGTATCGAAGAGCAAGTGAACAGCCACGTGCGCGAGAACGTCCGGGTGGAAAGCGGTCAGATGCCGCTGGAGGAGGCCCTGTCCCAGGGAGCCATGGCCCTCTTTGGTGAGAAGTACGGCCAGATTGTCCGGGTGGTCCAGATGGGGGATTTCAGCCAGGAGCTTTGCGGCGGTACCCACGCAAAAGCAACGGGAGACATCGGATTCTTCAAGATCCTTCAGGAAGGGGGAGTTGCTGCAGGTGTGCGCCGCGTTGAGGCCCTGACCGGCAGCGGCGCCCACCAGTTCGTGCGCCGGGAAGAGGATCTTCTCTCCGAGATCCGTGACCTCCTGAAGGCCAAGCCGTTTGACGAAGAGGACAAAGTTCGCCGCCTCGTGGAAAGGGTCCGGGAGCTTGAGCGCGAGAACCGGGAGATCAAGGGACGGGCCTTGCAGGCCAGTGCCGAGGATCTGTTCTCCCAGGTGCGGACCTTGCAGGGGGTGAAGGTTCTTGCCGTCCAGATCGAGGAATCGGATCCCAAGGCTCTGCGGACCTTTGTGGATAACGCCAAAGACCGTCTGGGTTCCGGTATCGTGGTTGTAGGAGCCGTGAGCGACGGCAAGGTCTCCCTGGTGGGAGGAGTCACCAAGGATCTCACCCATCGCTTTCATGCCGGAAACATTTTGAAGGAAGTTTCCGCCTTGGTCGAGGGAACCGGCGGCGGGCGTCCGGACATGGCCCAGGCCGGCGGCAAAAACCCCTCCCGCCTCAAAGAAGCCCTGCAAAAGGTCTACGAGATCATCGAAAAGCAGGGTCCCCCTTCCTGAAGAAATCTGTCCGCTGGACTTGACACTTCTAGTAGGAATTCATACACTACTGGTATGAAAACAACCGTTTCGGAAAAAGGCCAAGTCACGATTCCCAAACCCCTGCGGGATCGCCTAGGGATTCGCCCGGGTCACGTCCTGGATTTCCAGGAAGAACGGGGGCGTCTGGTCGCCACTAAGGCCACTCCGCAAGATCCGTTGCAGAGCGTGTACGGGATCCTCAAGCTGGGCCGTTCGACGGACGACTTGATTAAGGCTTTACGTGGCACAGCGGACGCGACGTGATCACGGCCGTTGATACCAATGTCCTGCTGGATGTGTTTGGAGCGGATCACACCTACGGGGCCCGATCGAGAAAGGCCATCGGTTCCTGCCTGACCGAGGGTGGCCTCGTAGCCTGTGAAGTGGTTTGGGCAGAGGTTGCGAGCTTCTTCCCTTCCCCCGATGCCGCACAAGATGCCATGGACCGCATGGGAGTGGAGTTCAGCCCCATCGAAGTGAAGACGGCACTGGCGGCCAGCACCGCTTGGAAAGCCTATCGAAGTCGTGGTGGGCGGCGCGATCGCGTGGTGGCGGATTTTCTAATCGGCGCGCACGCACTCTCTCAGGCCGATCGCCTACTCACACGGGACCGAGGCTTCTACCGGGCCTACTTTTCCCGCCTTCGGGTACTTGACCCCACGAGAGGATAGCCAGGGAAAGAAAGGGGCAGCCTCGCCTGTCCCCACGATTGGATGCCATCTCCGCTGTGCCGACGGCCACGTCGCGTGACAAAACTTGATTTTTGGACCCGTTATTTCACCCGGGTAAAACAAGGTCCCCCAGGGCCTTCCTTATTTCACAAAACTGGCAAAGGATGAAACAAGACCGCCGGTTTAAGGTCTCAACGGAGAGGTCTGAGCGCCGGGGGGTTACAGGCTGGAAGTCGAGTGGAGCGAACGGTGAGGGAATTTAGCGGGTCTGTTTCGGGAAGCACCTTGATTGTTTTGGCCCCTCGGCGCTCAGACGGGCTGCTACTCATCTTTCAGCATCGAACGAATCTGCTCTCGGAGTTCAGCCGTGTTCTCGTGTCCGTGCTCCTGAACCGCATGCCGGACAGCGACCGTGAGCACCTCCTCTTCCGTCCCCGCGATGGCCAGAGTGCATTGCTTCTCACTGGGGAATGCCCTGCAATCAATGAACTTCCGATTCATGCTTGCCATACGTTTCACCCCCTCCCTTGGATCGAACGTCTTTGGAGCACCTTCCCACCATGCCTCGAGCTTCTTCCGCTGACCCGATCCGTTGTGAATCGGGCCACAGGAAGGGTGCACCAAAGTCCTGCGATTTGACCTATGTCACAATGTGGCTTGACAATTACCCAACGACTGGCCTGCAGTCAATACCTAATTTTGTATATTTGAGGGGTCATCGGGGCTTGCGCATGGATCCGGATCCGAATATCCTCTATCCTCGGTTAGGAGGCGGCCCCAGGGTTGAATAGGAGGAAGAACTTGTGATCATCGGCGTTCCCAAGGAGTCTTTTCCCGGGGAGAAGAGGGTTGCTCTGGTTCCGGCTGTCGTCCCCACCCTTGCCAAGGCTGGTCATGAAGTCGTTGTGGAGACAAGCGCCGGGCTCGCAGCGGGTTACCCGGATGCCGATTATGCCGACAAGGGCGCCAGGATTCTCGCCTCCCGGGGCGAGGTGTTTGCCGCCTCGGAGGCGGTCTTCCAGGTCCTCTGCTACGGGGCGAACGATAAGACCGGAGGCGAAGACCTGCCACTTTTGCGCCGCGATCAGGTCCTGATGGGTTTCCTCCGGCCCCTGGGATCCCCGGAGACGGTAAAGGAAATCGCGGCGACCGGCGCCATTGCTTTTGCCGTCGAGCTGATGCCGCGCATCACCCGGGCCCAGAGCATGGACGCTCTGTCCGCCATGTCTACGGTGGCCGGGTACAAAGCCGTCCTGCTGGCCGCCACCACCCTTCCCCGGATGTTCCCGATGCTCATGACCGCGGCCGGCACGATCGCCCCGGCGCGGGTTCTGGTCATCGGCGCCGGGGTGAACGGACTCCAGGCCATGGCAACGGCCCGCAAGCTCGGCGCCGTGGTGTCCGCATACGACATCCGGCCGGCGGCCAAGGAACAGGTGCTGAGCGTCGGGGCGCGCTTCGTCGAGCTGCCCCTGGAGGCGGCCGACGCGGAGGACAAGCACGGCTACGCCCGGTCCCAGGACGAAACCTTCTACCAGCGCCAGCGCGAACTGTTGGCGCGCGTGGTGGCTGAAAGCGATGTGGTCATCACTACGGCGGTGGTCCCCGGCAGAAAGGCGCCCGTGCTGATCACCGCCGAAATGGTCGCCCGCATGGCCTCCGGCTCGGTGATCGTGGACCTGGCGGCGGAGCGGGGCGGCAACTGCGAGCTGACGCGGGCCACTGAGACCATCATCGACCACGGGGTGACGATCATCGGCCCCGTGAACCTGGCCGGCACGGCGCCCTACCACGCCAGCCAGCTCTACGCCAAAAACCTCACCACGTTCTTCCTGCACCTCGTCAGGGAGGGCAAGCTCCAGCTTGGCCTGGAAGACGAGATCACCCGCGAGACCCTCCTGACCCAAGGCGGCGAGGTGGTGCACCCGCGGGTCCGGGAGGCCCTGCACCCGCAAGGCGGGTACCCGACGCTGGAAAGGAGGACTTCATGACGACGGATCTCCTCACGGGGCTGTACATCTTCCTCCTGGCCGGCTTTCTCGGCTTGGAGCTGATCAAGCGCGTGTCTCCCCTCTTGCACACCCCGCTCATGGCCCTGACGAACGCCATCTCGGCCATCGCGGTGGTGGGCTCCATCGTCATCGCTGGCGAGCAGCGCAGCACGCTTTCCACGGTGCTGGGGACTATCGCCGTGACCGCCTCCGTGACGAACGTGGTGGGCGGCTTCCTGATCACGGACCGGATGCTTAAGATGTTCAAGAAGAAGGATCAGAAGCGATCATGAGCGAGCAACTGATCGAGCACTTCATCCAGTTCAGCTACATTGCGGCGGCGGTCCTGTTCGTTCTCTCGCTCAAGTGGCTGAGCGCGCCCACCACGGCGCGGCGCGGCGTGAGGGCCGGCGAGATCGGCATGCTGTTGGCCATCATCGGCGCCCTACTGCACCACGGGATCGTCAGCTACCAGTGGATTCTGGTGGCCTTTGTCGTCGGCTCTTTGATCGGCGTTCCCATGGCGGTTCTCATGCCCATGACGGCGGTTCCCCAGCGCACCGCCCTGTCCCATGCCTTTGGCGCCCTGGCCGCCGCCCTGGTCGGAACCGCCGAGTACTACCTGAAGACGCCGAACCTGGATTCCTTCATCATGATCGCCCTTGTCCTGGAGATGCTCCTGGGATTTCTCACCTTCACGGGGAGTCTCATGGCCTTCGGGAAGCTGCAGGAAGTGCTCCCGACGCGGCCTGTCACGTACCGGGGGCAAAACTTCGTCAACCTCGCCCTGCTGGGTATTGCCGTCTTGATCGGCGCCTACCTCGTGGTGAACCCCGGAGCGACGGGCCTGTTCCTGGTCTTCGCCGGACTCTGTCTTCTCTTCGGCGTCCTCCTGATCCTCCCCATCGGGGGCGCCGACATGCCTACGGTCATCGCGCTCCTCAACTCCTACGCGGGGCTGGCCTCATCGGCCATGGGGTTTGTTCTCGACAACAAGCTCCTGATCATCGCGGGGGCACTGGACGGCACGTCCGGCTTCATCCTCTCCGTCATCATGTGCAAGGCCATGAACCGCTCCTTCACAAACGTTCTCTTCGGGGCCTTCGGGCAGGTTCAGGTCGCTGCCGCGGGGAAAGTCGAAGAGCGCCCTGTCCGCAGCGCGACGCCGTCGGAGGCCGCCTCGATCCTGGAGACCGCCAGCTCCGTGATCATCGTCCCGGGATACGGCATGGCGGTGGCACAGGCCCAGCACAAGGTCCGCGAGCTTTATGAATCTCTCTCGAAGCGCGGCGTCGAGGTGCGCTTCGCGATCCACCCCGTGGCGGGCCGCATGCCGGGTCACATGAACGTGCTTCTGGCGGAGGCGGAAATCCCCTACGACAAGCTTTCGGAGATGGAGGAGATCAACGGGGACTTCCCGTATGCCGACGTGGCGCTCGTCATCGGCGCGAACGACGTGACGAACCCCGCCGCCCGCCACGACCAGGCTAGCCCTATCTACGGCATGCCCATCCTGGACGTCGATAAGGCCAAGACGGTCATGGTGATCAAGCGCAGCATGAACCCGGGCTTCGCAGGGATCGAGAACGAGCTCTACTATATGGACAGGACCCTCATGCTCTTCGGCGACGCCAAGGGCTTCGTGGGAGAGATCGTCAAGTCCCTGTCCGATGGCGCTCACGGCTGAACTGCACCGGACATCCGTACCCCGGTTCAGAAGATGGCGGTGGATCCTCCGTGCTTCCTTAGAACCACGATGGAGACCACGAGCACGAGGACGAGAAGGGTGAGGAGGCCCATCTCGATCATCGCCATCCGAAAGAGTTCGGCAGGGACCTCCGCCAGGTGCCAGACCTCCGCCGTGAGGATCAAGATGCGGCGCACGGCGGCAATGAGCCCCACGACCAGGAAGGGCTCGCAGGCCAGACTCTTCTCCACGAAGGAAACCCGCACCGTGTAGAGGATCTCTACCACCATGAGGGTGATCAACAGGCTGTCAATCACCCCGATGGCGTTAAATTGCGCGCGCTGCCAGAGAACCCCGGAGACGATTTTCACCCCGGCGTCCCAGAGCAAGGCCAAGGCCGTAATCGCCAGCAAGACCCCAATGATCGCGTAAATGCCGTCCTCGCCGCGGTCGATCCAGCGCACGAACCAGCCGCGGAAGGACCTGTCCTGCACCCGGAAGCCGGGTACCCGGTCGAAGGGCCTGTCCTGAGCAGAGTCGAAGGGCTCAGGACGAGCGGCGGGGTCGAGGGGCGTGCCCTGAGGGCGTTCGAAGGGCTTGTCCTGGGAAGTCATGAGGTTTTCTTCAGGTCATTCCCGCTCCCGCCTGCGACCGGAGAGGGCTTGAGCGTGAGGATGTTGGCAACCGTATAGGCAACGGCCGCCAGCATGCTCAGGCCGAAGAAGACCAGGATTTGAAACCAGAACTGCATCTGAGCCTGGGCCGTCATGAAGCCAAACCCCATGACCCGCTCAATGTAAGCTTGCAGGACTCCGGCCACTCCAAAGGCAAGGCCCATGCCCATCATCGTCAGACTCATCCACCAGAAACCGATCCGTCCCGGCCTCTCGTTGAACTTCGTGAACCCTTTGAGCCGCGGGACCGCGTAATAAAAGAAGGTCAGGTTCAAAAGCACGTAAGCCCCGAAAAAGGCCACGTGGCCGTGGGAGACCGTCACCTGGCTGCCGTGGGTATAGTAGTTGATCGGGGGGAGCGTGTGCACAAACCCCCAGAACCCGGCCCCGATCACGTGGTAGATCGCCATCCCGACCGCGTACAGGAAAACCAGCGGGCTCGCCATGGGGATCTGGCGCTCCTTGACGTGCTTCCAGGCATCCCAGAGCATGAGGATGATGGGCAGGGGCTCCAGGGCGCTGAACACTCCGCCCACCCAGATCCAGTAGTGCGGGGCCCCGAGCCAGTAGTAGTGATGCCCCGTCCCGGCGATCCCGGTGAACAGGAAAAGCCCCAGCTCCACGTACAGCCACTTCTCCACGGTGGCCCGAGGCACTCCCGTGATCTTCATCAGCAGAAAGGCCGTGAGGGCGGCGGCCACCAGTTCCCAGGCTCCTTCCACCCAGAGGTGGATCACCCACCACCAGTAGTACCAGTCGATGGTCAGGTTGCGGTAGAAGGGGAGATCAAAGAGGTAGAGGAGCGCCAGGAAAACGAGACCCCCCAGGAGGGAACCTTGAGTGACGGTCCACTTGCGGGCCCGGATCAACGTAAGACCGACGTTAAACAGGAAGATCAAGGCCCCGATGACCACTAGAATATCCAGGGTGAACGGAATTTCCAGCAGGGGCCTCCCCGAGGTCCAGCGCAGCACGAACCCCACGAGGGCTGCCACGCCGGTTCCAACCAGGATCACAAGCTGGAGATAGGCCAGTTTCGTGCTGAACAGGTCCCGTCCGCTCTCCTCGGGGATCATGTAGTAGGTGCTTCCCATGAACCCGAGCAGGAGCCAGAGCACCAGAAGATTCGTGTGAATGGGGCGCGCGAAGTTAAAGGGGAAGACGTCCACGAGCCCCTGGGGGAGGTTGAATGCGTAGTTGGAGGCAATCCAGATCCCGAAGACGATCTGCAAGACAAAGAGCAGCAAGGCAATGGCGAAGTAGGGATACGCTACGCGCTGGGATGGGTATGCGATTGGCATGAGCAGATTCCTCCCGTCTGTTGCCGGCTACTTCAAGCCAGTGAGGAAATCGGCCAGTTGATCCCGCTGTTCGTGGCTCAATGGGATCTGGGGCATTGTGGCCTTCGGGTTCACGGACCTCGGGTTATCGAGGATTTTCTCGATCGTGTTGTGGTCCAGCCGCCCACCCACATGGGTCAGTTCCGGGCCCACGGTGACCCCGGTTCCGAAAAGTTTGTGGCAGCCAAAGCACCCCTTTTCCTGGAAAAGAACGGCGCCGGAACTGACTCCCAGGGCGACCACCTTGCGTTCTGTAGCGCGGAGCTTGGCGTCCTGGGGCGGCCAGTTGTTGTTGTCGATCTCGCTCGTCCATTTGAAGAAGGCGATGAGGTCGTCAATTTCCTTGTCGCTCACGTGCTGGTTCGGCATCTTGCGCCAGGTGGTGTACAGCTCCGGGTTCTTCACCATGGCCCGGATCCCTTCCGCGCCGCGGCGCCAGTACACCTTGGTCATGTCCGGGGCGTAGTAGGCGCCGAACCCCAGAATCGTGTGGCAGTCGTTGCAATTGTACTTCTGCCAGACCCGTTTGCCTGAGACCACCTGGTCGCTCAGTTGGTCCGCATGGGTCAAGGTCTGGACCTGGCGGTGGGTGTCCACCGTGAGGGCGAGAAAGAGAATGAGGGAGATCAGAGTCCCGAGGTAAAAGATTGCCCGCGCAGCCTTTGGGCTCATGGCAACCTCCTTCCCCCTCACTGTGTTCATCTTCAGGATCGTGCGGTTTTTGCGCCTGCCGATCGGGTTCCTTTCGGCTCACTCCGGTCTGATCCGCAGGGCAAGGTAGCAGCGAAATTGAATCTGATCTGCTTTGTGTAAGGCCTCCTGTCAGCAGGCCTCGGCGGGACGGGGCCTCCGTTCGCGGAGATGCAAGTCGTTCCACTATAAAACCATCGGGAGTGCTTTGTAAAGAGAGAAACCAGACTCAAGTGGGAGACCGGGGTGCCCTCTGTCGCCAGCCCCTCTGCTCAGACAAAACTCGTTGACAGAACATGGGTTATTGGGCAAGGATGAAAACGGAGGTGGCCTTTCATGTTCCCCCTCGTGCGGGTGACCCGCACCTACAAGAACATCCGGCGCCTGCGGCAGATCGTCAACGTGCTCTTGAGGCACGGCTTCGGCCATCTCGTGGAGCAGATGAATCTGCTGCCGGCGGTTTCCCTGGGCCGCCGTCTGTTTCTGCGCAAGTCTCGAGACCGGGAGATCAGCCGCCACACGGTCCCCGAGCGCCTGCGGGCCGCCTTTGAGGAGCTGGGTCCCACCTTTGTCAAGTTCGGCCAGGTCTTGAGTACCCGGCCGGATCTGGTCCCCGGGGAGTTCACGCTGGAGTTTCGCAAGCTCCAGGACAACGTCCCACCGTTCCCGTTCTCCCAGGTCCGGGAGCTCGTGGAGGAGGAGCTGGGAGCCCCACTCCAGGAGATCTTCCCCGTGTTTGAAGAGGTTCCCCGAGCGGCGGCCTCCATTGCTCAGGTCCACTACGCCGCGCTGCGCAGCGGCGAAGAGGTGGCCGTCAAGATCCAGCGCCCTGGGATTCAGGATCTCCTGGAGACCGACATTGATCTCCTCTTCCACCTGGCCGAACTCCTGGAGCGTCACGTGGCCGAGGGGGAAATGATCAACGCGGTGGGAATCGTGGAAGAGTTTTCCCGCACCGTGCACCGGGAGCTGGATTTTAACCTGGAGGCAAGCCACGCCCGCCTGTTCCGGGAGAACTTTGCCCGAGACCCGAGAATTCTCATCCCCCAAGTGTACTGGCAGCACACGACCCGCCGGGTTCTCACCTTGCAGCGGGTGGAGGGGTCAGCGATCGATCACGTGGAGGCCCTCCGGGAAGCGGGCTGCGATCTCAGAGAGATTTCCAGGAATCTCGTCGCCATCTTTTTTAAGATGGTTCTCGAAGACGGCTACTTCTACGGGGATCCCCATCCGGGGAACTTCCTCGTGCAGTCCGATAACCGGATTGGGATCGTGGATTTCGGCCAGGTCGGCTACCTGGAGGAAGAGCTCATCGAACGGCTGGCCAACCTCTTCCTGGCCCTCTACCAGCGGGACTACCAGAAGCTTGCCCAGTCCTACCTGGAGATGGACAAGGCCGACGAGCGCACGGATCCTCGTCTCTTCCAAAGCGATCTCCGGGATCTCCTGGATCCCCGCTACGGGCGTTCCCTCCGGGAAGTCCACTTTGGTGCCATGCTCAGTGATTCCTTTCAGTTGGCCCTGCGCCACCATATCCGGCTCCCGAACGAGCTCGTCCTTCTGGGCAAGGCCATGATCGGGGTCGAGGGACTGGCCCGCAAGTTGGACGAAGACCTGGTCATCGTTGAGATCGTGAAACCCTTCGCCTCCCGGCTCATCGAGCACCGGCTGGATCCCCGCCGCCAGCTCAGGCGCACCTACAGGGATGTTTTGGAACTCGGCCTGTTGGGCAAGCAGCTCCCGGGTCAGATGAGCCAGGCCCTCAAGAAGATCATCGGCGACGACATGAAGATCGAGTTTCGCCACAGCCGGCTTGAGAAGCTCATCCGGGAAATCGACCGCTCCAGCAACCGGATCGCCTTTAGCCTCATCATTTCCGCTCTCATTGTCGGTTCCTCCCTGATTGTCCTGTCCGCCAAGGAGCCGCTGCTCTTCGGGTTCCCCGTGCTCGGGTTGATTGGCTTCCTGCTCGCCGGCCTGCTGGGTCTCGGGGTCGTGTTCTCCATCCTGCGCTCGGGCAAGCTCTAGCCCCTTCCCCCGCGAACTGCTCGCGCTGCCCAAGGCGGGTTGATCTACCACCAACACCACCACACGACCGGCAGCGGACCTCTAGACCAGGGTCGATACAAGAGTTTCTCTGTGCCGCAGGACGATCACCTGTTGATTGTGCTGCGATATATGGAAGCCAATCCGCTGCGAGCCGGCCTTGTCCGAAGGGCACAGGATTGGGGATGGCCGAGCCGGGAGTATCGGCATCGTGCGAAGGGACGGGATGAGAGGACGGTTGCCAGTGGATCGTCCACAGCACTGGCTGGAGTGGGTCATCAACACAGTGGGGGACGTGGAGCTGAAATCTCTGCGCGCAAGCGTGACTCGCGGTCGGCTCTATGGTGAGGAGCCATGGGTGATCGAGACCGCCCATTGGCTGGGATTGGCCTTTACACTACGTGTGCGGGGCCGCCCGGGAAAAGGAACTTACAGATAATTTGGATGTCACCTTTTCTGTTCCAACCAGACGAACCCGGCCCCGATTGCTGCCCCGATGCCGATGCATGTGACGAAAACCAAGCCTACTGATCCGGTATAGAAACCCAACGGAGAATTCGCGCTCATGTAAAGCGACGCTGTCGCGACCCCCGCGACCGCGCCGCATTTTGCGCCCTTAGGGAGAGCTGCGGTTTCCTTTTCGGTCATTTCGTCTCGTCCTTGGTGCCTGCAGCTATGGTTCAAAGACAAGGCGTCCTACCTTTCTGGCCCCGCGTATTTGCCTCCGCCCCCTGGACCCCCAAGGGGTAAAGGGGACAAGGAGCCAGGAGTAAATCTTGCTAAGGCAAAAGCGTCCGGGAAACACGGAACCCACTGCTGTTGTTCCGTAGCGTGGTGCTGTTCACGAGCCGAATGGCGGAGCGGAGGAACCCCGGTTCGTAGTTCCAGGAGCCGCCGCGAAAAAACCGGTGCGAGCAATCGCCGCTCGTCCAGGCTTCGCCTTTCGCCAGTGCGCCGCTGTAACCGTCGTTCCAACAGTCCTCTACCCACTCCCACACGTTTCCATGAATATCGTATAGACCAAACGGATTGGCGGTTTTACTCCCTACTGGCTGGGTTCCTCTGCCACCTCTGCCAGAATTGCTCGAATACCAAGCCGTGCCGTCAAGACAGGCCTCGGCGCCACCGCACCACCACGCCGTACTTGTCCCGGCCCTTGCAACGTACTCCCACTCCGCCTCTGAGAGCAGCCGGTATTCTTTCCCCGTCTTCTTTGACAGCCAGGCCACATAGGCCTTCGCATCGTCCCAGCTCACACAAGTCACCGGATCGCGATCCGTCTGCGCGAAGCCGGGATCACGCCAGCTTGCCGCGTCGTTCATTTCATATCTGCCTCCAGATCTGCCTCTAGTATAGGTGTCACAGTCGCCGGCGGTGGAATGACCGGTGGCGGCGACGAAGGCCGCGTACTCGCCCCGCGTCACCTCAAACTTCCCCACCGCGAACGGCTGCCCGATCGTCACCTTGTGAACCGGCTTCTCGTTCTCGTATCCGTCGCCGGCGCCCATGTTGAACCGGCCGGGCGGAATCGTGACCATCTCCGGGCATTCGGCACAGTCGCGGAATGCGTAGCCCGCCCCAGGAACCTTTGCCACGACCGGCTGGACCAAGGTTGTCGTCGGCAGCTTGGCCGCCGCGACCTCGGCCTTGGCCGCCTCTACGCTCAAGGGGTCGAGTAGCGCGGTAAGCTCGTAGTGGCGCTTTGCGCCGTGGGCGTCTTTGAGCCGCATCAGGGTCTCCGCCAGGAAGTAGTGCGCCTGGCCGTTGCCCGGGTCCTTCTCCAGCCCCTGGTCAAACCGTTTGCGGGCGGCCTCGAAGACGCCTTCCTGGAACAGTTGGACGCCCTGGAAGAACATCTGCCGCGCGGTTTCCAAATCCGTTTGAGACGCCGATGCGGACCGAGCCTTAAGGCTCGCCGCCATCCCCGCCGGGCTGCTTTCCGACAGCAACCCCGCGCCCACCTCCCGCGCCGCCCGGACAAAGGCCGCGAGCCTCGCCTCGTGATCGGGATTGGCAGCCGTCCACTTGGCATAGCTCTCCCGCCGCTCTGCCATCCAGGCGCCCAGGTTCTCCTGCGCATCCACGGCCGGCGCGACTGCGCCAGCCAGCAGCCAACACAACAGAACCAACGCGCGGGCCCTCCATTGGCACAGCGGTGACATAAACGTCCCTCTCGATTTTCTCGCCATCAAGCAACGCCGTTTTCGGACCATGTCATCGCTCATTTCTTCAGCCGCGACTGCGCCAGCAGCGCTTCTTTGCTGTCGGGGGCGAAGTCGACCGTGCGCTGGTAGTGCGTGCGCGCCAGCGCCGTCTTGTTCTGCCGCGCATAGGTCTCCGCCAGATAGAAATGGGCGACGCCGTTCGCCGGATCAATCTCCAGCCCCTGGGTGAAGCCCCGCACCGCCGCATCGAACTCCCCGGCCTTGAACAGCTCGAAGGCCTGGTTGAACAGTTTTGTCGCCCCATCGCGCGCGCTTGCGCTCAGATTCTGCGATCTGCGGACATTTTCAGCTCGTTCGGCGGCTTGGGCTTTGGCTTGATTGGCGACTACCCGGGCTAACTGTTCGGAACTGACTGGCACTAATCCTAAGTCAAGAAGTCTCTCACGCAGGTCAGTTGTGTTATCGGTCTTTGAAATCTCGGAATTGAGCCGTACAAGGACCGGCTGCGGTGTCCCTGCCGGCACGAAAAAGGCATACGCGAGGGAAGGCGGCTCGAAACCCGGCACGACTTCCCGGACATTGGGGACATCGGGCAACGCCGGATACCGCTCCGGGCCGGTGACCGCCAGCAGCTTGAGATTTAGACTGGGCATTCGACTGCGCATCATTTCTATGGGGGCGAACAGCATGGATGCTAAGCCCGCAGTAAGCGCGCTTATGGCTGGGCTGGTGCCCGTGTAAGGCACGTCCGCGATTTCGGCGCCAGTCGATCTTTGGAATGCATCGTTCAACAGATGGGCGGCTCCGCCGGCGCCGGTGCTGGCAAAGGACAGTTTTTTCGGATTCCGTTTGGCGTATTCCACCAACTCTTGAACCGAGTTCGCCGGCACCGACGGGTTGACGAAGAGACCGAATACGGGCTCGGCCACTGACGTAACGAGGGTGAGGTCTCGCTTGGGGTCAAAAGGCAGGTTCGGAATCGTGCTGGCGAACAGACTGTTGGTCGTCGTGAACAAGACCGTGTGCCCATCAGGCGCCGAGCGAGCGACAGCCTGGCTTCCGACGGCGCCTCCCGCGCCTGGAATGTTCCGGATCGTGACTGGCTGGCCCATGGTGGATTCAATCTTCCGGGCGATCAGACGCGCGACTATATCGCTGGACCCTCCCACGGCAAAAGGCACCACGATCTGTATCGGCTTCGAAGGGTAGTCCTGTGAATGAGCACGAAGCGGCACCAGTGCAGCAATGCAAGTTACTCCAATCATGCAAGCCCATGCGAATCGTTTCATGGCATAGCTCCCTATGCGGTACTATTTTTCATTGCGCCGGCGGCAATCCGCGCGATTTCCTTCCCGGCGGCAAGGTCCCACACCAGCACCTGGCCTCAATGTGACATTCGGGTAATCCGCATGCGAGGAGACGCGCCACTCGCAAAGGTCCCAGACGAGTCCTGATGCGTGCCGAAGCGTCACGAATCATGAGGTTACGGTGTCAAGATTCGGACCTTCGTAGCCCGCGTGGCCCGCGGCTCCGAGGAGGTTAAGCGCCGGGCGTTTTGACGCATCGGGGCTAGGACTTCCCACCTTTCGGGCTCGAGTCCGGCTGGCAGGCGACGGCCAAGCCCAAATCGTCGTTCACGGCAGCCGTGGCCAGTCCCTGGAACTGGACCACGATCGCCAGGTCGTCGGCCCGGACCATGCGGGCGCCACGGGAGTCTCCAGACAGCACCGCGTGACGGCCGGACACCCCGATTCCCGTGATCCCCGGTGGCAGCGGCTGCTCAGCTCCGGTTTTCCTGTCGTAGAGACGCTGGTCCTTCCCGTCCGCACTTGTGACAGAGATCCAGCGATTGCCATGAAACCAAGCATAGCCACCGGGCAGGCCGAGGGAAAGGCCGGTTTTCGTGTCGTAAGCACCGATGGAGGTGGTTTTGCCGATGTAGTCGGTAACCAGGAAAGCCTCGCCGTCCGGCGAAAATTTGACCGTGGGAGAATCGAACGAGCCGACCTCGTAAACGAATCGACACGCCGGCGCCGCCGTCTGCGCTGCCGCGGGCGTAGCGAAAAACATAAGTGATGCGAGAAGAAGGAGAATTCGTTTCATTTTCCTATCCTCGTCCGCGCGATGGCTGCTTCCTTGCTGTCGGGGGCGAAGTCTATCGTGCGCTGCTAGTGCTGGCGTACCGGCGCCGTCTTGTTCTAGCAGCCAACACATCAGAACCAAGACACGCCCCCTCCATCGGCACAGCGAAATCATGTACATGTCACCTTTTCCCGCCGGATCGCGGAGCGCCTGCCGCGGGAGCGCGCTTTCATTGAGGTACACCTCGCAGGCCCAGCGGAGCTTCGCCTCGAGCGACTCGCTGTACCGGGTGTCCTCTCGCGCCCGCATCGCGGTATTCAAGCCTACCGTGTATCCGAAATCGTCGACGGTCACGACTCTCATTACGAAATCGCCGTTTTGGGTGTACTCCACCGCGACTTCCGCGAACGCGAAGCGGCATTCGGCCGGAACGGGAATCTTCTCGATCCGCGAGAAGGGGTCATCGGAGCCAGGTGCCCGCAGCCAGGCCTGCGCCTGTATCGCCTCGTAGGCGCCGGGAAACGCGGTAATGCAACGGTTCGAGACCGCATCGCGCTCTCGGGCATGCCATTCCCACCGCTGCCACTGCTCGGTCCTGCGCGGATATTCCCTCCGGATCCGCTCCCATTCCGCGGCGTCCATTGCGCGCAAGGTGCCGAAATGCGCGTCGCACTCCGCGCGCGAGGGGCCACCAGCGAGCGGGTTTTCCGGCAAGGTCGGGCGCCCCGGTCGATCGCTGGCCTCTCTGGGAGGAGCGCTCGGGCGCGACGGCTCCGGCTGGCGCACATTAGTTGAGCCGCCCGAGGGCCTCCCTGACGGCCCGCTGGCGGACGTCGCCACTTCGCACCGGGTCGGGGCGCCGGGTATCCCGGGGTTGACGTACCTCCCGCCGTGGCTAGCGCAGAAAGACGGCGTGACCTTGTACGCCGCGCAGAGTTGTCCACCTTTCCACTCAAACCCCGCAGGGCAGCTTTGCGCTGGAGCCGGCGCCGGCGCCAACAGCACGCCCGCCACCGCCACCGCGGCAACCCAAACGAACACCGCCTTCACGCCTTTGCCAGTCTGACAGCCCATCATGCTCTGCTTCTTTCTTGCTCTCGCTTCAGCCGCACCTCGGAGAGACCGGTTCGTCGGACTCTTGTAGAGATAATGTGGATGTCGCCTTTTCCTTATTGATTGTTATAGCGCTGCCTTACGGCAATGGCTGTCGTCGTGTTGCAACCTGACGCGCCCTCGGCGCACGCCCAAACTATTTCCGGTTTATGTCCATGGTAACTGTAGATCCCGGACGATGAATCGGGCGCCTTTCCCAATCTGCCCATATCGTACTCTACCGGGCTCTGAAAATTTCTTCCTGAAAAGACATAATTGATCGAGAAGGGGCAGCGATTTTGCAGCTTGTAGTTAGCGTCCCTTATATGTGTCACATCGATGCATGATTTCGGATCGCCAATTTGGCCAGGATTTCGATCTTGCGGCGGGCGCGCGAACGGGTTGTCGGGCGACGGTGCCCCGGCCGACGCGGAGCCGTCGACGAACGGATTATCAGGCGATACGGTTCTCCCGCCGCGGGCAGAGGGGTTCCCGCTGCCGCCCGCCGGAGACGATATGGTGCTGCCGAAAGGATTCGGAGCGGTCCCGCCAGCGCCTGCCCCGGCCGGCGCCCAGGGATTGATCATGGCCTGGCGTTTCTTGTCGTCCGCGGCCTTCTCGGCTGCAGCTCGCCGCTTTTTCTCCAACTCTTCGGCCTCGAGCCGCGCCTGCTCCCGCATCTGAAGGCGCTCGCGGGCATCGCGAATATGATTCTCCATGACGGCCATGTTTCCGCCCTCGCCGTTCTGCTGAAAGTACTGGTATCCGCGCTGGAAGGCGTAAAGAGCCTCCTCATACCGACCGCTGTTGTAATGCTCCAGCCCCTCCTGCTCCGCCTCGCGGCCCAGGCGGTTGTTCTCCTGGCGCTGCTTCTGCTCCTGCTGCCGGCTCATGTCGCGGAGGATGCCGAGGCCACGCTGCAAGGCCCCCATGCCCTGCTGGAAGCGGTTACCGCCGCCCCCGCCGCCGGAATAACCACCGCCTCCACCGCCGCCGCCCGAGCCGCTCAAAGAGGCCCAGCATTGCCGGGCGTGGCTCTCGTAGGTCCGTGCCGCCTGGAGGTGAGCTGGATCGCGGTGTTGGTTGTAGAGGTTCATGTTCTGCTGGGCGAGGTTCTGCATCTGCTGGCAGTCCGCCGCCGTGGCCGCGACAGCCCCGCGGGGCTGGGACAAGAGCAGGAAGGCCGCCAGAAGCGCCAATGAGCCGCGAACCGCCGCCGCGAAGTACATGGGAAGACAAAAGGCAACGAGCCGAGCCATTGAAACACTGGATTTCATGCTTCCCCCCCTCTGCGCGACAAAAAAGTTGCCCGATTTGCTTGGCCTAATTGAGAAATACTGGATTGATGAAAATTAACCCCTAATCTGCCTTTTGTCAACTTTTTTACAGGTGTTGAAAAACCCTGTTTCCAGGCCGGTCAAAAAGGTCCCAGATGCGAGGCGCGCGAGAAATCGACGACCTGTCTGCGTGCGGACCTGTCTGCCGTGTCGGCACAGGCAGGCACGCACAGGCAGAGCGCAGGCGTACCTAAGAAGTACGTCGGAGCGAGGCGGTCGAGCGCAACGAAGCAGATGGGCCTTTTTCAGTTGACATGGGGTCGATGCGTAGGACATATCAGAAGCACAATGTATCTGCGCCACACAACACGTCGGAAGGCCGGACGGACTTCTTGCCGCACTGGCTGCAGGAGCGAGTTTCCGGTACAATATGGGATTATTCCGAGGGGGACCATGGGCTTCTACCAATTTCGCGGCGAGAACCGGGAATGGACTGACCGGGAGGTCGTGGGCGAGCGGCCGCTGACGATCAACGTCAACGGTAAGGAGCTCGTCCGCTTCCTGTGCACCCCGGAAAAGCTCACGTACCTGGTCGAACGGCCGCTGACCATCAACGTCAACGGCAAGGAGCTCGTGCGCTTCCTGTGCACCCCGGAAAAGCTCACGTACCTGGTCGTCGGCTTTCTATACTACGAGGGGATCATCCAGGGGATCGAGGACCTGCTCATGGTCCGGGTCTGCGAGGAGGACGGCGTGGCCGATGTGCAGATCGAAGGGGAGCTGTGCCTGCCTGAAAAGAAGGCCATCACCTCGGGATGCGGTGGGGGGGTCACGTACAATATTGACTTCAGCGCCCAGTCTCTGGAGAACGTAGCCTGCGAGGTGACCCCGGAGCAGCTCTTTGACCGCATGGCGGATCTCTACGAGCACGCCGTCAAGTACAAAGAGACCCGCGGGATTCACACCTCGGCCCTGGCCACCCCGGATGCGCTCCTGGCCTATGCGGAAGACGTGGGGCGTCACAATACCCTGGACAAGCTCATGGGGGAATCCCTCCTGCGACGGTTCTCCGGCCGCGCCAAGATCCTTCTTTCCTCGGGGCGAATCTCTTCCGAGATGCTCTTGAAAGCAGCCAAGATGCGGGTCCCCATCGTGGTCTCGCGCACCTC
>JACPSX010000008.1 GCA_016193065.1 Candidatus Tectimicrobiota bacterium
TGGCCATCTCCCAGATCCAGAACAGACCGGGGCGGGGGAAGCAGGGGTAGTGAGTTTTCATGCCTTCTTCCCAGAGCTCCCGCCAGGCTTCTCCGTAGCGGCCGCCGCCCTCGATCTTTTCCACGCGCCCGCGCTCCACGTGGACCTTGATGTGCTCGAACGGGCGGGCGTAGTGGCTCGTGGTGCCCGCCACCACACCGGTGGCGTCTTCCTTTTCAATGAAGGGGGGCGGGGCGTGGCCCAGGAGGTGTCCATACCACCCCTGGGGGGCTTCGTTGTACCCTCTGCGGTCGCCCCCGTAGTACTCTTCCAGAAGAGTGAACGTCAGGTCGGTCCCCTCGGCGTCGCTGAGGTGGACCTTGCCCCCCCGCCCCTGGTTCCAGATCTTGCTCCAGGTCTTCTCGTTGATGAACTGATGGAGCGCACGGGGGAAGGTCGTGGAGCCCGATCCCAGATGGGCCGGGATGAGCCACGGGACTTGCTCATAGCGGTGATCGGTGGCGGGAGTAGGGCCCCCTTTGCCGTGAATGAGGAGGTCGTACTTTTGAGTGTGGGCCAGCTCCTCGATCCAGGGGATCCCCTCCCAGCGCCGGGGCTCCTCGCGCCAGTGGCGGCGCCGCATGACCACCTTGATCTCGTCCAGATCCTCGAATTCCCGGTTGGGTCCCGCGTCCACCGTCATGATGTCCACCTTGGCCCCTTTGTCCCGCAGGGCCCGGGCGAACGCCTCCACGACCCGGTGATCGTAATGGGTGTCCACCGCGAGAAGGACGCGATCTGCCTTCTTCGTCTGGCCGTAGCCGATGAACCCCACGTTCGGGCTGCGCCATTCCGTCCCATCGGCGACCACCCGGGCGTAGGACACCAGGTCGTCCAGACTCATCACAGCCGGACCCGAACCGGGTCTCCCCTCGGGAGCCATTCTGTACGTGCCGCCATCGAAGTCACACATGTGCCCGGCCTCCTCTATGATCTAAGTCGTTAGGGCGAAACCTGCGAGCTCTTCTCCGTTCGTGGTGAGCTTGTCGAACCACGAAAACAAAAGGTTTTCAGCACACTCTGGCCTGTGTTTCCATCTCGAAGATTGCTCTATCTTAGGATCTAGACGGATCGAGTGTCAACGAAAAACAAAACGAACTCGCTGTCCCTCTCCCTTTTATTCTTCCGTCTCAGTTAGGTCCTTTGGCATGTGGAACCACAGCCCTGGGTCCGAATCCCCGGGGTATTTTGCATAGCGCCATCTTGACCATCCGATGGGGTTGTAAGATAATGCTCATGTGGAGAAACCGTTCCAGTATCAATTCGAGTGGGACCCCGTCAAAGCCCGGCAGAATGTGAAAAAGCACGGGGTCACTTTTGAACGTGCGGCCACGATCTTTCTTGACCCCCAGACCCTGTCAGAGTTTGATGAGGAGTATGGTCAAGAGGAAGATTGGTGGGTTACTCTTGGATTGGACCGTACGGGGACCTTGTTGGTCGTCTGTCACACCTATCGTGAAGTTACGGCAACCAGTGCATGGATTCGGATTATCTCGGCGCGCAAAGCGACGAGGAACGAAGCCAAGCAGTATACGAGGAAATGAGCGATGAAACGCGAATATGACTTTTCTAAGGCCGTGAGAGGGAAATTTTATCGGAAGGGAGCAGAGCTGCGCCTGCCCATTTACCTTGATGCTAAGTTGCAAAGGCAGCTTGAGCGTATTGCACGGAAGAAGGGCAAGGATATTGGAGATGTAGTGAATCAGTTTGTGAAGAAGGAAGTGGAGCTGATCGAAAAATTCAGGTGAGTTCCAAGAAGAAACGGACCCCTCGCTCAAGCTGACGCAGTTCATCCCGCCGCCGACTGTTTGGTGTAAGCAGTGGTTTCTACGAGCATCTGAACCCGCAGCGGCCGAGCCAAATACCCGGGCTTTTCGGATACCGAAAAAACCCCTTGTGCCCACAACCAGGATGGGTTTAGAATTTCCGCACCGGAGCTCTACAATATCCTTCTCGTTCCAGCTCGAATTTCCATCCCATACCGCGGTCCTTTGCGAAGGGCACAATGATTCGCTGGCAAAACGATACTTTTGGTTTGCTCGCGCTGCGATGCGCTGATCTCCCGGGTCTCGGTCTTGAGCGATATCTTTCAGTCCACCCTGAAACAACGTCCCCCTTTGCGTCCCCCGATCTTTCCCCTTGTCCCCACGAATCGCTTGTGCTAGGGTTTTCCTGGAAGGAAGAAAATCAGGTATGAAGAAGAAAACAACGTTGGCTGTAGAGATTGCGCCTCGCATTACGGTGGATCCTCAGGTACGGTTCGGTCAGCCTGTAATCAAGGGAACGCGTGTCCCTGTAGCTGTGATTTTGGACGAAATGGCCGCTGGAACCACTTTGGAGGACATCACACGCGAATATGGAGTCGCGCGGGAAGACGTCCGTGCGGTCTTACGCTATGCCGCTGAGATCATCACTGGTGAGGACATAAAGGTAGCTCACGGGTGATCCGGTTCCTAATCGATGCTGACCTGCCGCGTTCTGCATGTGTCACCTTGCGGCAAAAAGGGTATTTCGCCGATGATGTTCGCGACTTAGATCTTGGCACGGCATCTGATGATGCCATTTTTCAGCATGCAACGACCCATGGCTACACCTTGATCTCAGCCGATAAAGGCTTCTCCAACCTCCTCCGTTTCTCCCTGGGAACTCATCAGGGGATCCTTGTGGCACGGTTCCCACGACACACGTCGGCCCGAGCGAAAGTCCGGATTCTTCTCCGATGGATCCCCACGCTCCAAGAAGAAGATTTAAGGGGCAACCTGCTAATCATCCAAGCGAAAGGGGTACGGATCCGGCGAGCCAAGGCCAGATAGCTCTACAATCTGCCACGTAAGGCCAATCTTAGAACTGCTAGTCGTGTAAGAGCCCCTCCTTCCCCCCCGGTGAAGGAAAATCCAATCTTCTCTCCCCCGGAGAGGGTCCGGGTGAGCTGAGGAACTATAGGGGACGTTGTTCCTAGTGCCGTTCCTAACTGCGGCATGGTGTGCCATGGCAGGGTGCAGGAAAGGGGGTCAGAAGGCTTGCGAGCTCGGTGCCGAAAAAGGCGCTGGGCGGATTCGCACGAAATACTTGCCAGGGCAGCCAGATTGTCATATGTTGTGCGCACAGAGAGTGCGCATAAGGAGCAGGCATGGTAGGGAAGCTCTTTAACCCCAACGCGCCCAAAAAATCCACCAACTTGAGCGTCAACAGCGATCTTCTCCGGCAAGCCAGGGAGAACCGCATCAACCTGTCGCAAACCCTTGAACAGCGCCTTGCAGAACTGTTGCTGGAAGAGAAGCGGCGGAGATGGCGGGAAGAAAATCGAGAAGCAATTGAAGCCTACAACCAGCGAATCGGGACACGTGGCGTATTCAGCGACGGGTTGAGGCGTTTCTGGTGGCACAGTTCGATGTCTACGGAAATCCGAACAAGGAGACGAACCGGGCGATTCGACCATCCAACCGCGCGCCGGCGTGCTCTGAAGGGCGCTGACAACTTGCCGGCGGAAAGGCTGCCGAAGCGGCCCAGCGCCGGTGAACTGTCAAAAGAAGAGGTTCACGTCTCCAGATGAAGTTGGTCCTTCTCGACGTTGACGGCACACTCACCGCAACGAATGAGGTGGACACGAACTGCTTCGTGTCGGCATTCACGCGCTGCTTTGGTGTCGCCGCCATTGAGACCGATTGGACGCTGTATCGACACGCGACCGATCTGGGAATCCTGCAGGAGGTTTTTGCTAAGCATTTCGGTAGAGACCCCTCGCAGCGGGAAATCGCGCGGATGAGAGAATGCTTTCTGGAACATCTGCAGCGGGCCTGCACGGAGTCCCGATCGGTTTTTGTCCCGATCGATGGGGCTGCAGGCTTCCTTGCGGCTCTTGAGCGCCAAGACTGGGTTCCTGTTATAGCTACCGGTTGTTGGGCATCGTCGGCTCGCTTCAAG
This sequence comes from Candidatus Tectimicrobiota bacterium, assembly GCA_016193065.1. Classification (GTDB taxonomy): domain Bacteria; phylum JACPSX01; class JACPSX01; order JACPSX01; family JACPSX01; genus JACPSX01. The sequence continues at coordinate 3,964 of JACPSX010000008.1, forward strand.
CTTGAAGTCGCGGATCTTCCGACCACCTGCCCGGTTGCGTCATCGGAGGATGGAGTATCGCGGGAGGCTATTCTTCGGAAAGCTGTGGGACTCGCCCAACGTTTCTACGGAACGCCTGGGTTTTCTCGCGTGGTCAGCGTCGGCGATGGCGTCTGGGATGTAAAGACAGCTCAAGCCCTTTCGCTGCCTTTTACGGGAGTCGCACGCGGCCCTCAAGCGGACCGGTTGCGGGAATTGGGCGCTTCCCACGTCTTGACAGATTTTGTTGATCTGGCGCGGGCCTTTGAGGCTCTGGAATCTGCGCTTGTTCCTGGAAAGTAGATTCCTTTCAGGCGTCCTGGCGCGCGGGTTGCCGCGTCGACGGGTCACGGGTCAGGGGTCAGGCTTGCGTAATTGCTATTGGATGTTTGAGCAATGGTCTTACCTTTGGTCCGCTCGCGCTGGCGATGCGCTGACCTCCCGGGTGTTGAGTGATATCATTGAGTCCACCGGGAACAACGTGCCCTGCTCCCTTGGGTCACCTATGAGGCCCCCGGTTGTCGAGGGCGGAAAACTCCGTTGACGAAAGACTCTTCACCACAGAGGCGACATCGCTTGCAGAAGTGATTCCGCTCCGACTTGGGAGGGCAACCCCATCCCGCCTTTTCCCCATCGATGGGGAAGGGATTGAGTTTTCAGTTGGCCGCTCGATAGCATCTCGGCCCAGCCGATACTGAGCCCGATCAAAACTGCGGGCTTCCGGCATGTTTCTGTGCAAGATGATCTCGCCGTCTCGGTCCAGGACACAGACTACATGGTCCTGGCGCATAGACGATTCCGCAGCAATATCAGTCCTGTTTGGTGTAGAATGTCATGGAAGTCTCCTTCTGGAAAGTTATCCGGGATTGACCCGAGGATACCAAACAGAATGCCCGGGAGGGGGGTCTCAATGAGTAGTAGCGCGGTGCGGCGGACCGCGCGATCGCGGTGCTCGTGTCGGCTTCTGATCGCGAACGTTAGGGTGAGCCGGAGGTGTCATGTCATTACCGCCGTTTATGGATAGTGGAGATCTCCCCCCCGGCGTGCATCGGGCCTCGTTACGTGAAGCGTTGGACCGTTTCGGGATAGCCTCGGCTCGGCGGAAGGCCCTGGCCTTGCGACTTGAACGCATCTGCCAGGTTGCGCGCGCCAGCGGCTATCTGGCGCGGCTCGTCGTTTTCGGGTCGTTTGTAACGAGCGAGCCTGAGCCCAATGACGTGGATGTGTTCCTGCTGATGGAGGATACATTCGACGCATCCCGGCTCACCGGTGAAGCGCGGTTGCTGTTCGACCACGCAGCGGCCCAGGCCCACTTCGGTGGCAGCGTGTTTTGGCTCCGGCGTGTGGCCGCCCTTGCGGGCGAACAGGCGACGATAGAGTATTGGCAGGTGAAGCGTGGGGGTGGTCGGCGGGGGGTTGGCGAAATTGTCTGGGGGTCAGCATGATTACTAATGACCAAGAGCTGGAAGCAACGCTGGACCGCATTAGGCATTTCCAGGCCCAGGTGGCGTATCTCCGCAAGATGGAGACTAACCCGGCGAACTACCACCTTGCCGCGTCCGGTTTCCTGGCGGAGATCGATCGGATGCAACTGGAGGTGAGGGAGTACCTCGCCGTTCATCCCGCTGAGAACATGGGCCGAGTCTGAGAATGCGGGCACCCACGTGCTGTCCCTAACTGTGGCATGGTGTGCCATAGCAGGATGCAGGGCGCGTTGGGAAGGGGGGGCAGGCATGCAAAATGGCTTTTTGATGTTTGCGCGCGCGAGGAGACGTTGTTTCTGACTGAACTGGGCAGACTCAGCTCCTTGGGGGAACGAGGTGTTCTTCATTCACAAGCGGACGGGCGAGGCGCTCATTTTGAGCGCGCGTGACATGGATAAGAAGGAGCGGAGGAGTTATGCCACGACGTAAGAGGCAAACCCGTGAGCGCGACCCCCTACCAGAGAACTTCGGTTCACTTGAGGAGTTCTGGACTTTCTGGGACGCCCATGGTACGGCCGACTACGAGGATGTTAGGGAAAGAACGTGAAAATCCTGAAGCGCAAAAATAGGATCTACGACACCGGCAAGTTCGGCCAGCCCCAGATCCGGGTCTATCACAAGGCGGGCAAAGGCAAGATGTGTCCACGCTATTTGCTCAAGTGCGGCTGCTGCGAGGAAAAATTGCAGATCTTCTATTCCGAAGACGGTCTCGAAATCGGCGGCGTCAACGGAGCGATAGAGGACTGGAAGGAGATTCTTCTCCCGCTTCTTCAGCTCAATGCGCGGAAGGGTGGGCGCAGAACAGCGAAAGGCAAAAACATCCGTCGCGCCCGAGCACTCACTCCATCGAAGGGCGCTTCGCGCTATCGCTGATCTGACGCCTTACACCTGTGAGATCAGATCCCCGGTTGTCAAGGGCGGAAAACTCCGTTGACGAAAAACTCTTCGCCACCGCGACGACGTCGCTTGCGGAAGTGATTCTGCTATCGAGGTTCTCGATTCATCGGCTGTCCTTAACAGTCTCTGGAAAAGTCTGGTTCGTGGTTCGACAAGCTGACCACGAACGGTCAAGCAACAATGGATTCAATGCCTGCTCTGTTCGGCCTGAGCTCGTCGAAGGCCGAACAGGAGGTTTTTCAGGAACCTGCTAAGGCAGCGTCGATGACGACAGCCAAGGAAGGGAGAGTTCCTCGTGAACCATGGGCCCATCCGGGCATCATGGAAGTGCTCCCTACTCCTGCCTGCGCTGCGGGCGCGGCAGGCAGGCATCCCTCCCCCGCACGAGGGAGAAGAGATAAAGCTGCTGACGATAGGCAGACATCGTCATATATTATTTCGCATATCTTTTTCCTTATGTGCGAGATGGTGAAGAGCTATTTTTGAAGACTATGATTCCCAGTCGAAAAGCAACCAATAAGTACGTGAGGGCAAAGAAATGAAGAAGAAACTTTTAGAAGACGAAGAAAAGAATCTGATGGATTCTTACGACCGAGGGGAATGGCGGTCCGTCAAGAATCCAAAGCAGGAAGTGAAAAAGCTTCGGGAATATGCGAGAAATACCCCGCAAGATGTCCTCCTATGTGCGCTGGCGGGCGGGTTGTGTGGCTTCAAGGGCCGCCATGACCTCGGCCAGCGGCATCACGTCGCCGTACTTCATGTGGATGTCGAATAAGTTCACGGCGTGGGGGATTTGAGCCCGGTCCGCCACGCACTCCTCGGGCACAATGACCCGCAAGTTGTGTGAGAATGCATCGACGGCAGTCGCCCGTACGCAGCCACTGGTCACCATGCCGGTCACGATGACCGTATCGACCCGGTGAAAGGTAAGCAGGCTTGCCAACTCAGTGCCAAAAAAAGCACTGGGTCGGCGTTTGCGAATCACGGTCTCGCTGGGTAACGGCTCCAGGTCCGGAACAATGCTATGGGGATCAGGAAGCCCTGGAGGCAGTTGCCGACCCGAAGATTTCCACAATCCCCGCTCGGCTGGGTTGCGAACCGGCAGGCCGCCGGAGTAGAAGATCGGAAGTTGCAGACTGCGGCACAGATCCAGGAGTTGGCGGATCGCGGCGACGCATGGCCAGCCGGTCTTCCCGTATCCCGTGGGGGACCGATCATCGACGAAAGCGTAGGTCATGTCCACCACGATCAAGGCGGGCTGGGCGCCGAACCCGCGGCTCATACCCCATTCTTTCTGCATGGCAACCAGGTCTTCAGCGGGAATAATGGTATCCCAAGCGGGCATGTCAATCTCTCCTCTTACATCCCGTTGCCACCGTGGGTGAGCAGACGGGTAACCTGAACACTGAACTCAAACAGCTGGGAGCTCTCGTAATTCCGTGGCCGGGGCAATTCGACCTTCATCTCCTGTCTAAGACGTCCCGGCCGGGGGCTCATGACCAGAATCCGATCTGCGAGATAAGATGCCTCAAAGCTATTGTGCGTGACAAACAGGACCGTCTTTCGGGTCGTATCCCAGAGTTCCAGGATTTGTTGCCGCATGCTGCGGGCCGTCAATTCATCCAGACCACTAAATGGTTCGTCCATCAACAAAATCTCGGGGTCGACCGCAAAGGCGCGGGCGATGGCGGAGCGTTGCTGCATGCCACCCGACAGCTCGTGGGGATGGGAATCACCAAAGCCGGCGAGTCCCACCTTCTCCAGCCAAGTCTCGGTGCGCTGGCGCCACTCGCTATGGGGAACGCCGATGGATTCCAGGGCAAAGTAGATGTTCTTCCGCACGGTCAACCACGGCAACAGCCGGGGCTCCTGAAAGACGTAACCGACACGGACAGGGTGGCTACCGTCATGGGATAGAGGACGGCTGTCGATTTCGATCCGCCCGGTGTAGTTTCGATCCAGCCCTCCGATGAGATTCAGAACGGTGCTTTTGCCGCATCCCGACGGGCCGACCAGACAGACGAATTCACGGTCCGCCACTCCAAAGCGGATGTTGTCCAAAGAGAGTAACCCTTCAGGGTACGCCCGGCTCCGAAACAACTTGGAGATTATGTCGATGGTAATCGTTGCCACTGTGGTTCCCAGACTAATGCAATCCGAAATATCCCCGTCTTCTTTGCCTTCGTGGTACTAGCCACTTATTTCCGGACGCCACCGAAAGAGCTTGCGCTCCAGAGGCTTCAGTATCCCGAGTTCGATGATGACCATGAACACGGTGAAGGAGAGAGTCCAGGCAAAGACATCCGCCATGTTGAACATCTGGAACGAGTAGTTGAGCATGTAACCAATACCGTCGGACCTCCCCAGCAACTCGACCAATACGGTTACCTTCCAGACCACGCCGAGCCCAAAGCGGGTGGCTGCCATCAGGTAGGGGAGCACCTGGGGAAGGACGACCCGGACCGTGCGCCGCCAGCGCGAGGCGCGGAAGACCCGGGCCATATCGACGAGCCGCTGATCAATGGCCTTGACCCCTTGCCAGATGTTGATCGCGATGGAGGGGAACGTGGTCCAGGAAATGGCCAGGATCGCCGCCCGGTCGTTCAGACCCAGCCACAGGAAGGAAACGATGACGTAGCACAATCCGGGGATGGTCAAGCCGACCATGACCCAGAGGTCGAGCATCTGCTCTCCGCGGCGGAAGAGACCCATGAGAATGCCGGCCGCCACGCCCACGATCATGGCCAGGGCAAAGCTGGAGACCATCCGCACAATGGTGGCGAGAAAGTGCCCCCAAAGGGCCCCGCTAGCCGCGTGCTTGGCCACGGCCATCACGGTCGACATGGGGCCGGGGACGTACTTGGGGGACACCAGAAGCGAGATGGCCTGCCACACCGCGATCATGAGCAGGACCGAAACCAACCGGTACGTCACCCCTTCCCAGGCGAGTGCCGGTTTCCTGGAAACGCTTGCTTGAGTCCTGGCCTGATCTGCGACAGCCACGGCGCGGGAGCCTCCTGGGTGAGGAGAGCCGGTTACGGAGCGAAGCTCATATCGAACGTGCCGTCGGGGATCTGCTTGGGGATTCCCTCGGCGTCGCCGAAGACCTTCAGGACTTCCGCGGCGTAGCGGTACTGCTCGTCGATGAACTTCTTGTCCCACTTGGTCAGCAGATTGCTGGCGGTGCGCTCCCGCAGCAGTTTGGCGCCGGCCTCGGTTTTGATCCCCATCTGCTTGGCCAGTTCGGGCCAGACGCCGGCATGGGTCTTCAGGTACTCGAGGGACTCCTTGTAGGCCGCCACAAACCGTTTGGCAACGTCCGGGTTCGCCCTGGCCCAGGTTTCATTCATACTGATCGAGACCAGCATCGGGTCCTGACCGGCCTTCTCCCGCCAGATGTCTCCGATGTTGCCGATGGAGCGGAATTTCCCCGTCTCCAGCAGTTGGACGATCTGGGGATCCAGGATCAGGATCGCGTCCAGTTCGCCCTTCTCCAGCAAGCCGATCAGAAGCGGGGGGGCGCCGAACTGCACTTTGGACTCCTTGAGCGGGTCGAATCCGAAGTAGCGGACAGCTTCCAGACGGAAGAGCCAGGTGGTGGCGGCGCTCGGTCCCCCGAAGACACCGATCCTCTTCCCTTTCAGTTCGGCGATGCTCTTGAGCGGGGAGTCCGCGCGGACCATCACGTCGTTGGTGTAGCCATACACGGAGTAGACATTGATAAACTTGTAACCTTGGGCACGCATCAAGGCAACGCTGAGCCAGCCGCCGAAACTAACTTGGAAATCTCCGGTTTGCATCACCGTGTAGAGGGCCTGGGGTCCGGCTGCTTTGATTTCCTCGATTTTCAAGTTGTATTTGTCTGCAATCCCCTTCGTCTGCATCACGTATATGGGGAAACGCTGGGTTCCCTCGATCACGGTGGCCTTCACGGTAGCCTGCTTGGGTCTTTCCGACCTGGCGGGCGCGGCCGCCGCCGGCGCGGGAATCGGCGGGGCCGCAAGGCCCACGACAAGGGCGAAAAACAGCAAAGCCCATAGCACTCCGGCAGCCCCGATACGGCCCTGATGGCTTGGCCTACGCATCGCTCGCTCCCTCCGGAAACGGATCGTTTCCCCTTGGCCTGATTTTCCCGGTCCATTTTCTGCGCGGTGCAAAGCTGTTCCCAAACGCGCTTTCCTGCCTGACAGAGCTGAAAAGTTCCGGCTCGCTTCCCCTGTTTGTGCCGGGAGTTCTGACATCTCTTCCTTTGTCCTTGCCGGGGCTGCGGGTAGTCGTACGACCTGCTGCCCTCCTGTGTGGGACCGGTCTTAGTGATGGTGGATTGATTGCATCATATGGGTTCGGCGGATTCGTTGTCAACCCGAAAAGGGGGAAAGGCTTTGTAAATGCGAGAGGAGGAGACGCGTGGTGACGGGGCGGGGGGGCGGCCCATGCGTCAGGCGCCGGCGGGCACCCGCACGCCACACTGCCGTGGGCGTGTATGCTCCGGCCCTGGCTCGGTTCCGCGTGGCTGCCCGGGGAGTACGGGACGTTTTCGAGCAGCCCGGATTCGCGGGATGTTTTCAGAAGGACTTTCTTAGGACGGAGCCTCCGGGCTGGCTTTTCTGGCCTGAGCTTTGGCCCGGTTTTCGGCAATTGTCTTGCGCAGCTCATCCATATCGAGCCAGGCAAGCCGTTCGACCACCTTACCTCTGACCAAGTGCTGTTCGATGATCTCAGGTACGTCCTCCACCGTCACCCCGGAATACCACGTGCCGTCCGGATGAACGACCAAGTTGGGACCGTGGCCGCAGGTTCCCAGTGAGCCGCAAGGGGTCACGTGAATTTCCTCTTGCAGTTTGCGGGCCCGGACCTCGGCGCGGAATTTTTCCAGCACCGCTTCCGATCCCCGGGCGGCGCAGCAACCGTCATCATCGGGCTTGCGGTTGGTGCAAACGAAAACGTGGTGGCGGAACGGCAGCATATGTTCTCCTTTCAAGTCTTGGCGCGAATGTCCCACTCTTTTAACTGACTTCCAATAGTCCCGTCTATGATCTGGATCATAGATCCCCTTGATGAGACTTCTAAGGGATGAAAAATTACGACGAGGTCATGCGAGCTGTCGGCCGGACTCTTAATCGTCTGCAGATTTCGGCCAGGGTCTGTGTGGGCTGGTCTGCAACCCCTCAGGGGTACGCCGTGAGCTTGAAACAGGGGTACCGGGAAGCCAGCAAGGTGATCCCCGTGCAGGAAATCGACGCATACTTTCAGGAAGGAGCCGGATCCGGCCGCCTGGAGGGCCTTGTCCGGTCCCTCCATTCCCAAGTCGCTTCTTCTCCGCATTACTTGCGGGAGACCATCTACAAGGACCCTGCCGGCCGCCGCTACCTGTGAAGCTTGATCTTCCCCAGTTCTTGAAGGGCAGCGGCTAGACACGGGATCCCTCCTCCCGATAGAACTTCTCAACGTCATCTCAGGAAGAGAGCCTGCTGCGGCTCCGGCGGCGGAAAGCCGGATACAGGTTCTTGATGTTGGCGAGGATGGCAATCAGAGCTCCGATGACAGCGAGAACCGGGTGCAGGGTTGACGGATTTTCCTGAATGGATCCGGACAGCCCCGTGCCGAGAACGGTGATTAAAAAGAATGTGGCTAGAAAGTTGATCCCTCCCCCCCACAAGAGATGGGCTCCAATGGAAACAATTCCGGCTACAAATCCCAGGTTGGTGTGAAGGTCCAGGGACCCTCTACCTGAAGATGCGACGAAACCGGCCACGGAGGCGGTGAGGAGGAGGATCAGCGCAAGGCTGCTTAGGATCATGCCGACTTGCTTCTGCATGGGAAGCCAATATACTCCGATCCGCGGCAGGATCGCCAATGAGAATATCCGGAGAATTGGCTGCCATGTGCTCGCTTCTCCTCCTATAGCGATCCATCCCCCTACGGGGGTAAGTAGTAAACCGAGGGATTGGTACCCAGCTCCGGGTGCAGGGGAGTCCCGCCGCGCTCCCGGATCAGGCGGGAGACCTCGCTGTCCGGATCCTCAAGATCCCCAAAGGTGCGGGCCCGCGCCGCACAGTTGGCCACACAGGCCGGATCGAGCCCCTCCGTGACTCGGTGCAGGCAGAAGTTGCACTTCATGACCACCCCGGTGTTCTGATCCTGGTAGCGGTGCTCCTCATAGGGGGTGTAGCCCTGCCCCGGAAAATAACCCCGGTGATCCTCGTTGTAGTAGCGGGCCCCGTACGGGCAGGCCATCATGCAGGCCCGGCAGCCCACGCACTTCTCCGGGTCAATATCCACAATCCCCCCCTCCCGCTGGTGGCTGGCCCCCGTGGGGCACACGTGGACGCAGGGCGGATCCTGGCAGTGAAAACACAACAAGGGCAGGAAGAGCAGCCGGGTGTTCGGGTAGGTGCCCATCTCCTGCTTCTGGACCCGGGCAAAGAACACCCCCGGCGGGGTGCCGTGCTCGGCCTTGCAGCTCAACTGGCAGCCGTAGCAGCCCACGCACCTCCTCAGATCAATGACCATCCCGTATCTCATCGGTAGACCCTCACTTTCACGCACAGGTCCAGGTTCAGATCCACGGGGCTGGAGTGCTCAAAGTCCACCTCCAAGAGATCGTTGAAGAACACCCCCTTGCCCTGCGCCACTGGCAGGCGATGGCTCCAGTGTCCCGCACAGGCGCCGATGCCCAGCCCCTCGGGGTGGATCGCCTCCGTGAGGTGCACCTTGCCCCGCACCTTGCGTTCGCTCTCCGACTCCACCCAGACCAGCTCCCCGTCCCTGAGCCCCTTCTTCTGTCCTGTGCTCTTGTTGATGGCGATGGTGTAGGAGAAGGGGTCGATGCGGGCCGCCTCGTCCAGCCAGGGGTTCTCCATCGTAAAACTGTTCGTGTGCAGCGTGTCCCGGTAGTAGAATCCGTAGAGATCATACCGGGAATCATGGCACTCGTGGGATGGGCAGGGCTTCCAGTCGGGCAGCGGGTCGTAGTAGGAGTCGTCCCATTCCATGCCGTGGGCCCGGGCAATGGCCCCGGCCTTCTCCCCCAGGGGTTTCAAAAACTCCCAGTAGATGGGGATGCGCACGGGAACCTCATAGCGCCAGTAGACCTCCTCGGGCTTCTTCTTCCACGAGATCAGCCCTTCCTTCTTAAACCACTCCAGGCCCCGCTCTTCCCCGAAGTTGTTCCTGAGCTCCCGGTCGCAAACTTCCTCGTAGCTGTACTTCTTTTGAAACTCCAGACGGTAGGGCCCTTCCAGCTTGAGGTGGGCGTTGAAGGCGGCGTTGATCTCCTCCCGGATGCCGATGCGGTCGGCGAGGTCGAGGAGTGCATCGCCGGCGATCCTCCTCTGACCATTCGCGGGCAGGACGGGCTGCTTGATGGGCCAGCACCACTCTCCCATCCCCGCGTGCAGGTTGAAGATGAAGGAGTTCGGCCGGGAGTCCAGAGACTCCAGGTAAGAGGCGTCGGGCAAAATGATGTCGGCGAACTCGGTGAACTCGTTCTGGAAAATATCAATCGACACGATGAAGGGGATCTTGAGCAGGGAGTCGATGACCGTGTCCTTGTTCCCCACGCTCATCACGGAGTTGGCCCCGTAGTTGAGCAACATCTCAGGGCGGTAGGGGAGCTGGAAGCGCTGCCACATCTCCTCCTGGTCCCGGGAGGCCATGAAGGGGGACATCATCCCCATGGGGAAGATATCCTGGAGCCCCATGGTCTCGGGCATCTTCGGCTCGGACAGGGGGTAAGGCAGGTGGGGAACCATCCAGGTGCCGGTGATCATAAGTCCGTCCGGGCATGGCTTAGGGACATAGTTAGGTCTTCCAGTCTCCGGGTGTCCGTGGCACACTGGGTTGAACCCCAGCGCCGCCCCCACCACGTCCGCCGCCCCTACCAGGTGATTTAAAAGCCCGATGGCCAAACAGTTGTAGACCGAGTTCTTGTGCCCTTGAGACCCGCGGAAGTAAATTGCCGCCACCGGCCGGTAGGGAAATGTCTTCCCCTCGATCACGATCGTGCTCCCCACCCGGGCCTCGGTGGCAAACTCGCGAGCCATCTCCCGAATCGTCTTCTCGGGCACCGTGGTGATTTCCGTGGCCCAGCGGGGCGTGAACTGCTTCAAATGCTCCCGCACCAGAGCAAAAGCCGGCCGGCAGGAGACCCCGTTT
>JACPSX010000017.1 GCA_016193065.1 Candidatus Tectimicrobiota bacterium
ATCCCGGGGATGGATATCCCTTCCGCATGGATGTCATAGCCGTTGGGGAAATACCCTCCCGGGTAGGCTCCCCCGGAATCCATCTGGTGGGCCCGGCACAGGGTAAAGAACAGGAGCTCGCCCTTGTAGAAAATGGGGCGGTAGAACCCCCAGTCGGGCAAGTGGCAGCAATAGCCGTGGTAGGGGTCGTTGACCAGGATCACGTCCCCCGGATTCAAGTTCCCCTTGAACTTGTTCAGCACGTACTCCACGGAGAGCTTCCCCCCCAGGTACTGGATGGACAGGCCGATGGGGATGGCCACCGTGCGCCCCGTGCCGTCCCAGATCCCCATGGAGACGTCGTGGAGCTGGGCAATCAGGTAATTCTGGGCGGTGCGATCGATGACGTGGCGCATCTCCTTGCAGGTATTCTGGAAGGAGTGCCACACGGTGGACAGAGTGAGGGGATCGACTCGACCGGCAACCATTCTCGTTTTACCTCCGGGTGAGGATGTAGTTTTTCACGCCGTCAACACAGCAGCGGTAGGAAGACGGGATGACCACCGTCGTGGTCTTCTCCTCGACGATTGCCGGGCCTTCCAGTGTGTGCCCGGCGCGTAATTTGCTGCCATCATAAATCGGGGTGTCTTCATACCCCTTGGTCAGGTTCCACAGGACAGGACGGCGGCGCTTGAGGGCCTGATCGGCCTTCACTGTCGCCTGCGGAATCTCGGCCAGCTTCAAGGGGTCCTGGCGCGCCGTGGCTTTGAGCCGCGCATTGAGGAACTCTACCTCCCGCCCGGGCATGTGGAACGTAAAGAGATCCTGGTGGCGGCGGTGAAAGGCCTGCACGATCTCCTCCAGTTCCCGGGAACCGATCTTCCCGATAGGTACCTCGGTCACCTCCACCTCGTGGAACTGCCCCAAATAGCGCATCTCCAGCGAGCGCCTCAGCACCGTATCCTGCGGGGAAATCCCAATCTCCCCCAGAACCTGGCGGGCCTCCACCTCCATCTCCGCAAAGAGCCGGTTCACCCGCTCCAGCTCCAACAAGCTCTTGCGGGAAATAATCGAGCGGGCAAAATCCCGCCCCACCTCCATGTTCAGCATCCCAAAGGCACTGTAGGTGGCCGCATAGCGGGGGATGATCACCGTGGGAATCTCCAGAAGCTCGGCCAGGTGCGCCCCGTGCACGGGCCCCGCGCCCCCGCCCACCACCAGGGCAAAGTCCCGCACGTCGTAGCCCCGCTTGGTGGAAATCTCGGTCATCTTGTCGGCCATCACGGAATTGACCGTGGTGAAGATCGTGCGGGCCGCACTGGGGACATCGAGCCCCAGAGGCTCCCCCACGGTGCGGATCGCCTGCTCGGCCAGATCGGGCTTCAGGGGGATTTCTCCCCCCAAGAAGTAATCCGCCGGGACGTAACCCAACATCAGGTCCGCGTCGGTCACCGTGGGCTGGGTGCCCCCCTTCCCGTAGCATGCGGGTCCCGGATCAGCACCCGCGCTTTGCGGACCCACCTGCAGGAGCCTCAGGGAATTGATCCAGGCAATGCTCCCCCCGCCGGCCCCCACGCTGGGGACGTCCACCATCTTCATGGCCACCCGCTCATCCCCAACCCAGTTATAATCCGTCGTCGGGATCATCCCATCCCGGATCAGGCAGACGTCGTAGCTCGTGCCGCCCATGTCCACGGAGAACAGGTTGTTGCTGTGGATGCACTGGCCCAGCCGGATGGCGCCCGCCGGAGCCGCGGCGGGGCCCGAGCCGATCAGGGAGACCGCCCGGCGCGCCGATTCCTCCACGGATTGAACCAGGCCCCCGCCCTGAACCAGGTAGAGCGTCCCCTTGAATCCAAGCTCCCTCAACCGGTTCGTTAGGGCCTTCAGGTAATTGGCAGTAATCGGCCCCACCGCAGCACTGACCACCGTGGTGCTGAAGCGTTCGTATTCCCTGTAGACGGGGAGGACCTCGTGAGAAGCGGTCACATAGGTACCGTTCAATTCCTGCCGGCAGATCTCCAGTGCCCGCTTTTCATGGGCTGGGTTGATGTAGCTATGTAGAAAGCAGATGGCGACTGCTTCGACCTTGTCTTCCTTTAATTTCTTGATGGCGGCGTAAACGTCTTCTTCCTTTAGAGGCTTCAGGATCTCCCCCGTATGAATCGTTCTCTCCTCGACGGGGAGGCGTAAATAGCGCGGCACCAGGGGCTTGTACGGAGGAACAAAGACATTAAAGCGGGAGGTGCGGAGGTTTTTGTAGCCCCGGCGAATCTCGATGGTGTCCCGAAACCCTTTGGTGGCCATAAGTCCCACTTTGGCGATCCGGCCCGTCAGCAAGGCATTGGTGGACAAGGTGGTGCCGTGGGCAATGAGCAGTCCCACATTGGACATGAATTGCGGCAACTCCAGGCCGAAAAACGCAGCCGCTTTCGTTAAGACATTGGTCAAGCCAAGAGTGGGATCCTGCGGTGTGGTTGGGGACTTAAAAGCATGAACTTGTCCCTGCTCGTCAAGGACGAGGCAGTCCGTAAAAGTCCCCCCCACGTCTATCGTGGTCTTGATCATCCAAAATTCTCCTTAAATGCGTAAAGATGGGCTGGCTAGACTGCCCCCCGGCCAACTACTCTGATTCCAGTTATTTACAGGGAATCAGAAGGGTAATTTCAGGGCAGGAACCGCAGAACAAAAGCAAGATTATCACAGGCAATTGCCCATTCTCAATAGGCAACCAAGATTATTTTTGTAGCACGTTTTTCCCGGGAATAATCCCGCTCCTTTCGCCGTTTCTCTCCGCTGCATACGACTTTCCAGCACTGCTTTGGATGGCCTCTTCGGACCTTTCCCGCCACAGGCCCAGGGTAGGGAAAATGGCTCAAGAAAATGATGTAACTACATTCTGTACCGGGGCTGGGATCAATGTTAATTCTTTCATGGTTGTTCTTCGAAAGGCGTGTTGGTCCATTGCCATCCCGGCGAGATCCGAAGGGACGGATGACCATGCTGAAATGCCGTTGGGAACTCTGCCCCCTGCGCCGCAACGGGATTCTCGCGGAGGAAAACGCCCAGCAGCTTGATGATTACCGGCGCCAGATCTACCCCAGTTTTTACGCCAAGCGCCAGGTCATCTTTCACGAGGGCAACCCCTGCTTGGGAATCCACGTGCTGTGTTCGGGAACAGTAAAACTGACCCAGACCGATCGCTTCGGTAGGATCCACCTGCTGAAAATCGTCAAGCCGGGAGACATCATCGGGGACATGGCAGCCTATGAATACCCGGTCTATGCGGTCACGGCCGAAACGGTCGAAAACTGTACGATCTGTTTTCTACCCAAAGCCGCCCTGCTCGAATTTCTGAACCGCCATTCCGACGTGGCTCTGCGCCTCATCTCCTTGCTGAGTCAGGAATTGCGCAACTCCCAGGAAAAGATGCGGGATTTCGCCCTGAAAGATGCCGAGGCTCGGCTGGCCACTTTCCTTACAAAACTCGGTGCCGATTACGGCGAGCGCAGCAAGGAAGGGGTCCGTTTTCGGCTCCCCTTGTCCCGCGGGGAGTTAGCCGAAGCCATCGGAGTCGCACCTGAGACCGTAATTCGCCTCCTGGGCAAGCTTTCCGAAAAACGGATTCTAAAGGTCAGAGGCCGTCACTGCGTCATCTCGGACCCCAGCCGCCTGCAAAAGATCGCGGACTAAGGCGGGAGGCAGGTCGCGGTGGAAAACTGATTATTATCAATGTAGACCTTGCTCTTCCTCCTTGTTCGTAAGGCAGACCTACTTAAACTTGGGTCTAAACAGATACCTGAACGGTTGTTTAACAACTCCATCAGGATACCAAAGATTCCATGTGGGAGATCCGGTTCCACGGCAGAGGAGGACAGGGAGCCGTTATTGCGTCCAAGATCCTGGCGTCCGCCCTTTTTAGGGAAGGCCTGTACACCCAGGCTTTCCCTTCCTTCGGGGCGGAGCGGCGCGGGGCTCCAGTGGCGGCTTTCCTGCGCGCCGATCGGGCTCCCATCCGGGTGCGGGGGGAGATGGCAGGCGCCGACCACCTGCTGATCCTGGATGTCTCCCTGCTTGCTCTCCCGGATCTCCTGAAAGGGTACCGGGAGTCGGGATGGATCATCATCAACAGCCCCTGTGCCCCGCTGGATCTGGGTTTCCCCCTTCACTATCGGGTGGCCACCGTGGATGCCGACCGGATTGCCTGGGGCCTGGAGCTGGGGAGCCGGGCTTTCCCCATCGTCAACACCGCCATACTCGGGGCCTTTGCCCGGGCCAGCGGTCTGGTCTCGGTAGAGTGCCTAAACGACGCTATGAACCCCTTTATCTCCGTGAAACCCGAGAGGAATCGGAAGGCGATCCGTCAGGCCTACGAGGAGGCAAACCTTAGCGCTCCGCGACCCTTTGAGGTGGAACCGTGCGCGCAGGGATAGAAAGCAGTCAGACCTCTACCCTCGTCGCCATATCCACCGGGACGATGGACTGGAACCACACGGGGACTTGGCGCACGCTAAAACCCGTCTTTCAGACGTTCATCCCCCCTTGCGAGTTGGGTTGCCCCACTGGCGGAAAAATGCGGGAAGTCGCGGCGCTCTTGGCTGCCGACCGATTGCGAGAGGCATGGGAGACCTTGGTTATGAACAACCCCTTGCCCGCCGTCTGCGGCCGGGTCTGCAATCATCCTTGCGAGGAGGCCTGCAGCCGCAAGGAACTCGATGAAGCCGTTTCCCTGCGCGGAATCGAGCGTCACCTGGGGGACTTGGCCCTCAAGAATGGCTGGCACTTCTCTCCTCCAGACCAGATCTGGCCCGAGCGCGTTGCCATCATCGGCAGCGGTCCCGCAGGTCTTGCTTGCGCTTTCCACGTGCGCCGGCTCGGTTATGGAGTCACCCTGTTTGAAGCCCGAGAGACCCCTGGCGGCCTTTTACGCTACGGGATCCCCGAGTACCGCCTGTCCCGCGGCATTCTCGATGGGGAGATCTCCCACATTCTGAGCTTAGGGATCGAACTCCAGTTGCGGAGGTCACTGGGCCAAAATCTCTGGATACAGGATCTGCAGGGCTTCAGGGCGATCTTCCTGGCTACTGGTTTGAGCAAGAGCCGCCGCCTCTACATTCCCGGAGAAACGTTGCCCGGCGTCCTGTCCGGGCTGGAGTTCCTGGATACAGTGAACAGCAATTCCCGTCCCAACCCGGGCCACCATGTGGTGGTCGTTGGCGGCGGAAACACGGCCATTGACGCCGCCCGTTCAGCCCTGCGTCTTGGAGCGCGAACCCACGTGGTTTACCGGCGCACACGGGAAGAAATGCCCGCCATCTCTGAGGAAGTCGAGGCGGCTCGCAGGGAAGGGGTCGAGTTCACATTTCTCACCATACCCGTCTCCATTGAGCACTCCCAGGAAACTACAAGCGGCCGGACGTCGTTACGGCTGTGCTGCCGGCGCGCGCGCTTCGGAACCTCAGACGCCGGCGGTCGCCCGCAAGTATTCCCGATCCCCCACACCGATTTCATCATAGATGGGGTCACCAGCGTCATCGCGGCGGTCGGAGAAGAGGCAAACCTGGAGGAGCTCGATCTAAGCCATCTGCAAAGTGACGGCGGAAAACTGGCACTCAGTGCCGAGCAAGAGAGCGTGATCCCGAACCTCTTCGTGGGGGGAGATCTGGCCTCCGGCGCAGACACCGTGGCGTCGGCCCTGGCCAGCGGCAAGCAGGCCGCCCGGGCAATTCAGCGGCGTCTGCGAGGCCTGCCGGAAGGCATCTCACCAGAAACTCCCTGGACGGGAAAGATTAACCCCGATTATTTTCTCTCTTCCCCACGAGCCTCTGCTGCGACTCTTCGCTTAAGCCAACGGGAGAGTTCGTTTGCGGAGGTGAACCAGGGACTTACCCACGAGACCGCCGTTCAGGAATCCCGCCGCTGTCTTTCCTGTGGATTATGTACCCGCTGCGAGGTCTGCTGGGCCTTCTGTCCCGACCGGGCGGTGGAAAAGGGGGATGACGAATACTGGATCGATTACGAGCACTGTAAGGGCTGCGGCATCTGCGCCGTGGAATGTCCCCGGGGGGTTATCGCTCTGGCCTTGGAACACCCCTATGCGGGCCGGGAGCTCTAAATGGAAAGTCTCAAAGCGGGAGCGCAGGTCATCGAAGGGAACACCGCGGCGGTCATCGCTGCCGCCCTCGCCCGCGTGCAGGTGATTGCGGCTTACCCGATCACCCCCTCCAGCCCCATCGTGGAGAGCCTCTCCGATTTGTGCGCCCAAGGCAAACTCCAGGCCCGCTTTATTCCCGTGGAATCTGAACATTCCGCCATGGCCGCTTGCATTGGAGCGGCCATGACCGGATGCCGGACCTTTACGGCCACCTCTTCCCAAGGGCTGGCCCTCATGCACGAGCTTCTGCACTGGTCGGCCGGCAGCCGTCTTCCGATCGTTCTGGTAAATGTGAATCGGGCCCTGGCTCCCCCCTGGACCATCTTCTGCGACCAGAGCGATGCGTTCTCCCAAAGGGACACGGGGTGGATGCAGATTTACTGCGAAACCGCCCAGGAGGTTTTGGACTCGGTCCTGCAGGCATACCGGATCAGCGAGGAAGTCCTCCTGCCCTGCATGGTGAACATGGACGGTTTCTATCTCTCCCACACCGCAGAGCCCGTAGAGGTTCCAGATCCTAAGGAAGTCGATTGCTTTTTGCCTGGTTTTGAACCCCGCTTCCATCTCGACGCAGCCGATCCTCATGCCTTCGGTGGGGGCACTGCACCGGCCCCCTACATGGAGTTTCGCCATCAGATGCAAGAGGCCATGGAGGAGGCCAAGGACCGGATCGTGAGGGTGGGTGAAGAATTCGGCCGGCAGTTCGGCCGTTCCTACGGCTTGCTGGAACTCTACCGGGCAGAGAATGCCTCCCTTCTGGTGGTCACCTCGGGCTCGATCACCGGTACTGCGCGCGAAGCCGTGGACGGGCTCCGGGATCAAGGGCTCGCCGTAGGGCTGCTGCGGGTGCGGTTCCTGCGACCTTTTCCCGCTGAAGAGGTACGTCGGGCGGTTTCAAGCGCAGAAACTCTCCTGGTTCTGGACCGGGCCGTCTCTTACGGCCAGGGGGGCACCTTAGCCCAGGAATTCAAGGCAGCCCTCTACGGCCAGGACCGGCTTCAAATTTTCTCGATCGTCATGGGACTCGGCGGCGCTCCGGTGACCCGGCAGATGATCGAGGAGACCACCCTGATGGCCCTGGAGAGGACGCTGGATCCCTGCCGGTCTCACTGGCTTGGAGGAACGATATGATCGGCGCTCAACCTCCATTGTCCCTGCCCGCCCCGGAACTGATGGGGGCCGGCAACTTGGCCTGCGCAGGCTGCGGAGCCAACCTGGCCATGCGTCTGGCTTTGAAGGCCCTGGGAGAGAAGACCATCGTCCTGATCCCCGCCTCTTGCTGGGCCGTCTTTGACGGCCCGTATCCGTTCTCCTCTCTGCGCGTCCCCCTGCTCCACGTGGCCTTTGAGGCAGCCGCTTCAACCGCTGCCGGCGTACGGGCAGGCCTTGCGGCCCGGGGAGATGATCAGACGCTGGTCATGGCGTGGGCAGGAGACGGGGGGACTTTCGACATCGGTCTGCAGGCCCTGTCTGCTGCGGCGGAGCGGAACGACGATTTCCTCTTTGTCTGCTATGACAATGAAGCCTACATGAACACGGGAATCCAGCGCAGTTCAGCCACGCCGCAGCAAGCTTGGACGACGACGACCCCCCTCCCAACTCCCAAAAGCCAGCCCAAGAAAAACATCATGGCCATCATGGCCGCCCATCGGATCCCTTATGGTGCTACGGCCTGCGTAGCCTATCCCGAAGATTTGGTCGAAAAATTCCGGACCGCCCGGGAGATTCGAGGGTTCCGGTTTATCCACCTTCTAGCGCCCTGCCCCCCGGGGTGGAAGTGTGACCCCTCGCTCACGGTAACCCTGGGGAGGCTCGCGGTCAGGAGCTGTTACTTCCCTCTCTATGAGGTTCGTGCGGGGAAGAACTACCGGATCACCATTCAGGAAAACCAGACTCCCCTCCAGGATTACGTGGCCCCCCAAGGGAGGTTCCAACACCTCACCTCGGCGGACATAGAAACCCTGGAACGGGAAGTTCAAGAAGAATGGCAGAGGCTCCAGAGTTGCGCCTCATCGCAGACTCCGCCTTCCAGCATCCAGTTCGTCCCCATCCGGAGGAAAAAGACCATGTATTGGGAAAAAGAGATGGAGTGCATGCCCCGTGAAGAGCTCAGGACCGTTCAGCTTCGCAGGCTGAGGGATACGGTACAGCGTGTTTCGGAAAAGGTCCCCTTCTACCAGGCAATCCTCAAGGAAAGAGGGGTGCAGGCGGACGACATCCGCTCCCTGGAAGACATAAAGGGCTTGCCTTTCACACTGAAGGACGACTTCCGCAAGACCTATCCGTTTGGCCTCTTTGCCGTTCCGCTCAAAGAAATCGGCCGGATTCATGCCTCCTCGGGAACCACGGGGAAACCCATTCTGGGCGGGTACACACGCAAGGATCTAGATCTGTGGAGCGATCTCATGGCCCGCACGTTGACAGCGGGCTCCGTCACCCACGAAGACGTGGTGCAGAACGGCTACGGCTACGGCCTTTTCACGGGCGGGTTGGGCTTCCACATGGGAGCCGAGCGCATCGGAGCTGTGGTCATCCCTATGTCGGCGAGCGCTACAGACAGGCAAATCCTGTTCATGCAGGACCTGGGTCCCACAGTCCTTACCTGCACCCCCTCCTTTGCCCTTTACCTGGCAGAGACCATGGAGGGCATGGGAATCGACCCGCGCAAGCTCAAGCTGCGGGTGGGATTCTTCGGCGCCGAGCCTTGGACCGCGGAAGCCCGCCGCCAGATCGAGGAAAAACTCGGCTTGAGAGCCCATGACATATACGGCCTCACGGAGATCATCGGGCCCGGAGTTTCAGTGGAGTGCGAGGCTCAAAACGGACTCCATTTGAACGAGGATCACTTCTACCCGGAGCTGATCAATCCCGACACCCTGGAGCCCGTGGGCCCCGGCGAACCGGGGGAGCTTGTGCTGACCACCCTGACCAAGGAAGCTCTGTCGGTCCTCCGCTATCGCACCCGGGACATCACCACCCTGAACTGGAGTCCCTGTGAATGCGGGCGTACCCTGGTCCGCATGGGGAAGGTTCTCGGTCGCAGCGACGACATGCTCATATACAGGGGAGCCAACCTCTACCCCTCTCAGGTGGAGGGCCTCCTCTTCGCCTTTGCGGAGCTGGAGCCCATCTATCTGATTGTCCTGAGCCGGGAAAAGCAACGCGATGAACTTGAGATCCGGGTGGAGGCCAAGCCCGAGATTTACCGGGGTGGCCCCACAGCCCTCATGGAACTGGCCCAACGGATCCAGAACAAGTTCCGGGACTTCATCAACCTGTCTCCCAGGATCTCCGTGGTGGAGAGGGGATCCATCGAGCGCAGCATCGGCAAGGCCAAGCGGGTTATGGACCTGCGGGCGCAATAGGAGACCACCCATGGCAAGAATTGCCGTCATCCCCGGAGACGGCATCGGCGTGGACGTCACCCGGGAAGCCATCAAGGTCCTGGAGACCTTAAGGGAGCTGATGGGGACTCCACTGGAACTCGTCGAGTTCGATCTGGGCGCCGAGCGAACCCTGAGGACAGGGGTGTCCCTTCCTCCAGGAACCTTCGAGGATTTCCGGCAAAACTACGATGGGATCTTCCTGGGCGCCCTGGGGGACCCGCGGATTCCCGACATGTCTCACGCCCGGGAGATCCTCCTGGAGATGCGCTTTCAACTGGATCTCTACATCAACCACCGCCCCGTCCGCCTCCTGGACGAATCCCTCTGCCCTCTGAAAGGTAAAGGAGTAAGCGACGTCAACTTCGTGGTCTTCCGGGAAAACACCGAGGGGCTCTATGTGGGCATCGGAGGAATCTTCAAGAAGGGGACGCCGGATGAGGTGGCCCTTCAGGAAGAAGTGAACACCCGCAAGGGGGTCGAGAGGATCATTCGCCACAGTTTTGAGTACGCCCGGGCCCATGGCCTGGGCAAGGTGACCATGGCGGACAAGAGCAACGCCCTGCGCTACGGCCACGATCTCTGGCAGCGTGCCTTCCAGGAAGTGGCAGCGGAGTACCCGGAAGTGGAAGCGGAGCATCTCTTCATCGATGCCCTGACCATGCAGATGATCCGCAAACCGGAGCAATTCCAGGTCATCGTGACGAACAACATGTTTGGCGACATTATCACAGATCTCGGCGCTGCACTCCAGGGCGGGCTGGGCATGGCGGCTTCCGGGAACATCAACCCGAACGGTGTCTCCATGTTCGAGCCGGTCCACGGGTCAGCTCCAAAGTATGCGGGGCAGAACGTGGCCAATCCCATCGGGGCCGTCCTCACGGCGCAGATGATGCTCCAGCACCTGGGCTTCCCACGGGAGGCGGCGGTGGTGGAAGAGGCAGTCGTGGAGGCAATCCGCCGCCGGCAAGTGACGCGTGACCTGGGAGGCCCTCTGGGCACGCGAGAGGTAGGGGATTTCATCCGTCGGGAGATCGGTGAATTGGCCAAAACCATGACGCACGGCAACTCATTGGGGCGTGCGACGGGCACCCGTCCATCGTGAAGGAAACGCCATGGGAATGACGATCAGCGAGAAGATCCTGGCCGGTCACTCGGGAAAACCCGAAGTGGAGCCTGGCCAGCTCCTCTTTGCAAAGGTGGACCTTTCCCTGGCCACGGATATCGTCACCGCGCTGACCGTCCAGGTCTTCGAGGAGATGGGGGGGAAGATGCTCGCCGATCCGGAACGGATCGTTCTGGTCAACGATCACTATGTACCTGCCAAGGACATTGCGTCGGCCAAGCTCTCCAAGACCATGCGGGAGTTTGCCCGCCGCTACGGGATTAAATACTACTACGAGGTGGGCCGGGCCGGAATCTGTCACGTTCTCCTCCCCGAGGAGGGACACGTCCTCCCGGGAGA
>JACPSX010000018.1 GCA_016193065.1 Candidatus Tectimicrobiota bacterium
CCGTGAGATCTCTTCGCTGACCTCCAGGACCTCGAAAACTCCGGTTCTCCCCAGATAGCCGGTGCTCCGGCACTTGGGACAACCGTCTCCGACGCGGAAGACCCCCATCTCTACCGCATCGGGTTCCAGGCCCAGGAATGCCAGCTCTTGTCCTTTTAGCTTCTCGCTGCGTGAGCAGTGCGGGCAAATTTTCCGTACCAGGCGTTGAGCGACCACTCCGATAATCGTCGAGGAGAGGAGAAACGGTTCAAGCCCCAGATCGACCAGCCGGGTGACTGCCGAGGCTGCATCATTCGTATGCAGGGTACTCAGGACCAGGTGTCCGGTAAGTGCCGCCTGGACGGCGTTATCCGCCGTCTCCTGATCCCGGATCTCACCGACCATGATGATATCGGGGTCCTGCCGCAAGATGCTGCGCAGGCTGCTGGCAAACGTGATCCCCACCTGAGACTGGACCGCCACCTGGTTAAATTCCTCGAAGACCATCTCAATGGGATCCTCGATGGTTGTTACATTCATCGCTGGAGTGGCCACAGAGCGCAGAGAAGAGTAAAGGGTGGTTGTTTTTCCGCTCCCCGTGGGTCCTGTAACCAAGATCATGCCATGGGGCCGCGCCAGAAAGGTGCGGTACAGGGCCAGATCCCGCGTGGAAAAGCCCATCTCCCCGAGTTCCTGAAACAAAATCCGCGGATCAAGGACCCTCATGACCGCCTTCTCTCCGAAGGCTACCGGAAGCGTGGACACCCTCAGTTCCCGATCCCCTTCCGCATACTGGAGCTTGATGCGCCCGTCCTGGGGACGCCGCTTCTCGGCAATGTCCAAGCGAGCCAGCATCTTGATGCGGGAGATAATGGCCGGGTAAACTTCCTTTGGAAGCGAGTGGATGTCGTGCAATACCCCGTCAATTCGGAATCTCACCAGCGCCCGCTCGCGCTTGGGCTCCAGATGGATATCGCTGGCCCGGTTTTCGATGGCATAGGTGAAGAGGTGGTCGACGGCGCTGCGAATGTGCTGGTCCGTCGATTCAATCTCGCTCTCGGACTTTACGCGCACATACTGTTCGAGATTTCCCAGGTCGACCAGAGGAGCCACGATCTCTTTGCGAGCAGCCATCACGGAGGATTGGAAACCGTAGAACTGCCGGATTGTTTTTAAGATGTCGCTTTTGAGACTCACTACAGGAGCGACCCGAAATCCAGTCACCTGGCGGATGCTCTCCTGGAGCTCCAGATCAAAGGGGTTATTAATGGCAACTTTCAACGTCCCCTCTTCCAGAATCAGCGGAACCACCAGGTGCTTGAGGGCAAAGGCTCGGGGGATCGTGCTGGTGACCACTTCCAGGTCAAGTTCCAGGGGGTCGATCCGTTGAAAGGGGATGCCCGCCGCCTCCGAGACGGCTCGCATGATCACTTCCTCGGTGAGATGCTCCGCGGGGTTATGGGCCAGAGGCAGTCCCAGCGATGAAACAACATCCACCGCCGTAAGCGCGGGCGGTGCACTGTCCGGACTTCCGTTCCCATCGCGCTTCGGCAGGTTCCCGTCCTCTCCGCGAACCCTCCCTATTTTTCTCTTCAAGGCCTTTTCCTCGGACAAAATGGAGGACGCCTGCGCCTTCGTGACGAGCATCGCCCGGCTCAGAATCTCGCAGAGGTGTTCCATTGTGAGGGCAGGCACCGCGTCTCTCCTGTCGAGTTTCGAAACTACAGCGAGGGCCCAACGGGGAAAAACCTGTGTTCATATTAATCGATACGCCCCACATGTCAAGGGGAGGGAGGCTCGTAGGGTCCCCAGCCCCGTTCGAGCCGGACCCTCCCCGTAGCGGATAGGACCGTAATGCGGTACCTCGCTTGGGATCCCCCTAGGAAATAGAGCCCCCCGCTCAGGCCACCCAGGGAGCCATCGGGCCTGAAGGTCACCGCGTCGCCGGGGAAGGTGACCGGGTCCCCACCCCCTCGGTTGAAAACCACCGAGGAGGGGAGGTCCATTGGAAATCCTTCCCCCACCCACCCGAGAAAAGCGTCCTTCTTTTCAATCAGGTAATTCGCCCCGTCGGCAAAGAAGCGAACACGATACTCCAGATTGGTCGATACCGCTCGAAACCGGACGTACTGGAGAGTTGATGCCACCTGGCGCACGGCCCGCCGCGCCTCCAGGGTGTTTAGCCAATTCGGGATATTTACCAGGGTCACGGAAGCGACAATTCCGATAATGGCAACCACGATGACGACCTCTAGGAGAGTGAAACCCGAGGAACTTCTGGCAAGTGGAGACATGAGCACCTCCTCCCTGAAGAAAAAGACAGCAATTCCTCTGCGGGAAACCCAGCGTTTTGTGTCTTGGGTCTCCCCGGCGGAAGCCGGGGTCCAGTGGTTCCCCTGGATTCCGGCGTTCGCCGGAATGACGGGGACGAAACCGTCACCCCGGTGGAAGCGGATTCCACTCTGATTCGATGCTTTCCCCTGCTAGATGACCGGTTCGCCTAGCAAAAGAGGTGCCAACCGGGAGGGAAGCGCCTTCTGCTAAAGTGATTGCTTCTTTTCAGAGATTTGCGCGGCGGTGAGGCCTGAGGTGGACGGAGGATCCGTGTTTACAACGAAGAAAAGATGTGCAATGTGCACAATTTTTTGTGCAGTGTCGTTCAGGGACGAGAAGGGGTCCTGGCAGGAGCGGAGACTGTCATGAGGTAGCGTTGTACACCCTTGGCGCCGTCCTTGTCGGTGGCGATAATCTCGATCAGGAAAGTGCCGCTGGACTCCGGACTGAGAGCCCACTGCAGCTTGCCGCTCTGAGGATCGATCGTCATCCCCTTGGGAACCGAGGGCCCCAAAGAAAAGGTAACGGGATCACCGTCCGGGTCGGAGGCCTTGACCGGGTAAACATAAAGGTTGTTGGCCGTTGGACCGACCGGAGGTTGAGAGGCAATGACCGGTGGACTGTTGGTGATGGTCACCTCCGCGGAAACCACCCTCGCGCCCCGGGTTTCCCCATCAAAGGGCGTCGCGGCAGCCGAGATCCGGTCCCCCTTGCGGACCAGCTCTGGCGGAAGATTCTCCGTCCCCTGCCCGATCACGAGCTCCCCGTTCCGAAACCATTCATAGGAATACGATACGGTATCTCCGTCCAAGTCCTCGCTCTCCACCTGGATCTGCAGGCGATCCCCTCCGGAAGCGGGTCGGGGGAGAATGGCCAGGGAGCGGACCCTGGGGGAGCTGTTCAGGATCGGGAGGGGGTCGGATTGCTTGGGATTCCCAACCAAGATCCCATCTGTCGGGGTGACCGCCACGACGACCTGATCTCCCTTGTGAAAACTCCCCGGCTTCAGCGTGTTTTCTTCTGCCCGGCTTACCACGCTTCCATTGACCCGCCACTCATAGGAATAGCTGACCGGATCCCCATCCGGGTCCTGGCCGGAAACAATGGCCGTGATGCTGCTGAAGGCGTAAGCCTTCTCGGGGGTCAGCATCACCTGGCGGACAACGGGGGGAGAATTCTGCGTCCGTTGGGAGGGAGGGGAAGGTGCCTTGGCAGCCGGAGTAGGAGGAGTTTCATTTCCGCCTCCGCACCCCGAAAGGAGCAGAGCGAGTCCGGCCAAGCAAAGAGCCCGGAAAATTCTCTCTTCGAGGAGGAAGCGCAACTCAAATCTCCTTGTTCACCCCCTCCCTTCCCCTCCCCCCTGGGGAGGGATGGGTGGGGGGGTATTTCGCCATACCTCGGCCGGTCGCAGCTCTATGCCAACTCACCGGGGCAGCGGTGGGGTCAATATAATCTCCTGGGCCACAAAATACCGTATGCTGGTGGCGTAACCCTTGACGGTCACCTCTTTGGAAACCTGCAGGTCCTCAAATGGGACCGGATTGCCGCGCGGGTCGCGGATGGCCGTCGTGCTGCGAACTTCAACAACAATGTCCTCGACCCGGATCGACTTGGGCTGTTGCAGGCGGTCCCGGATGACCCCATGAAAGGAAACCAGCTTCTGGTCCTGGGCAAAGGAGACGGAGGTAAGCGAGAGGAGACAGAGTGCCGCAACCAGAAGCACGGCAACTGATGCCACCTCCACCCCTCCCCTCCCCGTGTACCTCGGGTGCGGGAGGGTATGGAAGGGGGGAGTTGCCGTGCGTTTCATTTCAACTCGCAAATCCCCCCTTCCCCCCCTTTTTAAAGGGGGGAGCAGGGGGATTTTCTTCAGTGGGGGGGCTATCTGGAGATGATCTTGTACCGAGCATCTTTCCATTAGAACACCTCCCGCCAGTTCAACAGAGTCTTCAGCGACCCCGTGGAGAGTCCGGTACTGCCGATGACCTGCCCGTCCGAAGTCCCGACGGTTACGATGACCGACCCGTCGGCCCCCACCGAAACCACCGGCGAGGAAGCCAGTCCGGTCCCCACGCTGATTGCTCGAGCCGATAGAGCTGCTGCGGTAAACCCGGAAGACTGGACCGCAGCCACATTCGTTGCCCCTCCTCCGGAAAGGAAATGCAGGGCATAGAGCTTGGACGTCCCGCCGCGGACGCAGGGATCGGCGGACACGGTCGGGGTATAGGTCGAAAAAAACGCGATTTGGTTAAAGACCGTTGGCCGGGAGAGGACCTTCTCTCCCGCCGCCATGCTGACGAACCACCCCTTGAAGGGAGCCGCCGGCTCAGAGAACGTGTTCGTACCTGATACGTCCGAAAGATTGGTCTCGTTCAGGGGGGTTATCCCGGACTCGTCGCGAATCGCATAAAATTTGTTGGTGCTGGCGGCATTTTGCGGATCCTCGCGGTTTCCGCTGCCGAAGTAAACCCACAGCCTCGACTGGGCATCAAAGGCCACGGCCGGGGCGTAGTAGAAGGGCTGCGTCGCCGTGGCCGTGTTCGATGTGTTGGCCACAAAGAAACGGCTGCCGGACCAGGAACTGGAATTCGTGCTGGAGAAGTCGAAGCGCCAGATCTGCCCTCCGAGATCTCCCACGTAGACCCGGTCAATATACCCGTTGCCGTCGGTATCCACGGCCACAGGGGTCGACGGCAGACTCCAGGTCAGATACTGTTTGTCTCCCGAGTTTGCGTAGGCGTACTTAAACAGCACGGATCCCGTCTTGATGTCCAGCATGTAGAAGGCATTTCCCCGGGTCGTCGCGTTCCCTGCTCCGGTGGCGCTCGTGGAATCCCAGCCTCCAGCTACAAGGGCGACCCAGCGCTCCACATCCGTGCTGCCCACCCGCATCTTGATCCGGCCAACGACCGGGTCCGACCAGGTTTGCCCCAGATTGGAGTCCGTGAAGGTCCACAGGTAGGAGGGAAAGCTCAGCGCAGTCGGGTCCGTGACATCCAGGGCAAAATAGCTGTTCCCGCCCTTGCGGTTTCCCCCCACAAGAACCGTGCGCCATTCGTTGGCGGTCTTGGTCGTGTCGGTGCTGGTGGTATAAAACCACACATCGGCAACGGAGGCCTTCAAGTCCACGTAGTACTTATGGGGGTTCGTGCGCATGTCCTTCAGGGTTCCCAGCACGTTGGGTGGAATAAACGCCCACAGCTCGGTCCCCGTCCCCGCATCATAAGTGCCCGTGTCCGCGTGGAAATCACCGGCGTGAAAAGCGTGGAGCATGCCGTCGTTGGCTCCCACGTACACGATTTTCTTGCGGCTGCTGAAGAGCTCTGCAAACCCGCCGCTGCCGCTGAAGCCGTCATCGAAAAAGATCTGGGA
Source organism: Candidatus Tectimicrobiota bacterium (assembly GCA_016193065.1). Classification (GTDB taxonomy): domain Bacteria; phylum JACPSX01; class JACPSX01; order JACPSX01; family JACPSX01; genus JACPSX01. The sequence goes on from JACPSX010000018.1 coordinate 5,686, forward strand.
CGGGGCTCCGACCACCACGGGGGTGGAATGGAAGATGTCTCCCAGCTTCCAGGTGCGCTCTTCC